>NZ_JBEYTZ010000033.1:0-97363 GCF_040643215.1 Streptomyces sp. NPDC047315
TTGGTCCAAGCGGGACCGAACCCGGCTCGGTCCGGGGCTTTGGCGAGCATGTGGCGCAGGAAGATGCCGAGGTCATCGAGCCTATGCCCAGAGGGCATAGGAGGCGGCACTGAGCGACAAGCCCACCACCGGCCAGCGGAGACCAACGCGCCACAGGGAGACGGCGGCTACGTCCAAAGGCGCAGGGAAGCGAGCCTAGGGTGCGTGCTGTTGGGACAGGACGAGCCTGACGTTCTGGAGGCGGGCCTCCGCGTTCGTGTGCGCGGCCTTCGCCACCAGCCGACCGGCGCCCGCCGACCGCCCGGGATCGGAATCCGGCCAGGCGTCGGGCTGGTCGTACGCGTCGGACTCCGGCTGAGGCAGCGCACGGGCCCGTGCCTCCGCGATGAGGACGTCCTCCAGCTCCGCACCGAAGCCGAGCCCCACCGCGTACGCGTCCGCCCGGAACTCGGCCCGGCGGTGCAGCCAGGCGATCAGCAGCGGGCCGGCCGCCACCAGGAGGACGAGCACCCACGTCCCCTCCATGAAGCTGAACAGGAGCAGGAACTGCACGAGCGTCAGGGCGAGGCAACCGCCGGAGGCCACGCCGATGCAGTTCTTCGCCCGGAAGAGCACGGTCATGGTGGCGAGGACGGCCCGTCCCGCGGTCCGGGCGGGCAGGGCGTACCAGTCGGCCAGCATCGACGCCCAGGTGTGGCCGCCGACGTGATGGCCGAGTTCGTGGGCGAGGACCGCAGCGAGGCGGGAGTTGGGGAGTTGCTCCATCGCCTGCCGGGTGACGGCGACGATGTGCCCGGCGGCGGCCGTCGCGTTCAGTTCGGGGCGCTCTTGGACCCACAGTTCGTAGGTCTCCCGGTCCACCCCCGCGCGACGGGTCACCTGCTCCCACACGACGTCCAGCCGTCGGGCCTCCGACGGGGTGGGCCTGCGCATGCCGAGCAGTCGGCGGGCGATGGCGTCTTCCACGCGCCGGTTGAAGATCAGCGGTCCGGACAGCAACCAGGCCACCGCCCCGACGACCCCGAAGGCGGGGGCGACCAGGGCGCACACGAAGGTCACGACGATCAGGCTGACCAGGCCCGTCGGCACGGCCACCAACAGATGGGACAGCGCGGCGCCGTCGACGCCCCGCTGCACCGCCTTCACCATTCGGCGTCCCTGCTCCAGGGCCAGGTCGTCGTGGTCGACGCCGGAGGGGAGGGCCGGCGCCACGGAAGGAGCGGGCGGCAGGGGCGGAGGGGTCGGCTGCTGGGGTGTCGGCCGGGGCGCGGGCCGGGCCGGGGGTCGAGTCACGGGCGTCGGCTCTTCGCCCGGGTACGCGGGCGGCTCGTACCCCGGGTACGACGGAGCCTCCTCACCCGGGTACGGCGGCGGGTCCTCCCCGGGATCGCGGGGCGGCTCTTCTTCGGGGTACGCGGGCGCGGGCGGGCCTTCCTCGCCGGGGTACGGAGGCGGAAGGTCCTCGCGGTCGGACATGTCGGTGTGTCTCCTGACGGTCTTCCGGTACGGGTCGTCGCGGTGTCGTCCCGGCTACGAGGAGGAGGGGTAGCCGAAGACGGGCCCGTCCTGCGGCGCAGGCGGCCCTTCCTTCGGCGTGGGCGGCGTGGGCGGCGGGTCCTGCGGGGATTCGACCGGCGGCGCCGCGGGCAAGGACTCCTCCCCCGCGGGCAGCGGCCGTGCCTGGCCTTGGGCCAGCCGCGCCCCCAGGACCTCCTTGATGACGTTGGCGGCGAGCCGGCGCGGCTCGTCCAGTTGGTGTTCCTCCAGTCCGCCGGGGCCGCCGCCGAGCGCTTGGAGGGCGATCTTGAGCTGGTTCTGGAGGGTCTGCAACTGGTCCTGGCGCAGGTTCTCCATGACGAGTCGGGCGTCTTCGGGGTGCCGGGCGAGTTGGAAGGCCATGGCGGCCGGCCCGCCTCGTTCCAGGTAGTGGGTGTAGTACGCGATCTTCTGGGCCTCGATCTCCTGGAGCTCCAGCTCCTGGCGGCCCCGGGCCATCCGCCGCTGGTGCTCCAGCGCTTCCTGTTGGAGTTCGACGCCGTGCTGCTGCCGCCCTTGGACGAGGGCGCGTTCGGCGGCGAGTTCGTCCTCCCGCAGCAGCAGCGCCTGCTGGGGTTCGAGCCGCTGGCGCGCGAACTCGATCTCGCGCAGTTGCCGTTCCTGTTCCAGCGTTGCCTCGTCGCGCCGGATCTGGAGGGTGCAGTGGACGTCGAGCCCGGACCGCACGCCCAACGGGCCGGCGGCTTCGAGGGCCTTCGCGGCGTGGAGTTCGGCCGAGGCGCCGTCCTGCATGGCGTAGCTCCGCAGCACGGGCCGTACGGCCAGTTCGACCAGGCGCTGCACCATGGCCGGCACGTTGCGCTCCCCGCTCGCGACGAACGCGGCCGGGTCGAGGACCTGCCAGGTGCACCCCAGGGACACCTCGAAGAGGAAGGCGTCGTTCTGGCTGGGGAGGTTGAGGACGGCGGTGGACTCGTGCCGGCCCATGTCCACCTCGTACACGCTGGTCCAGCGCCGGGTGGCGAGTTCGGTGCGGCCGGGCCGACTCGGTGGCAGATAGGTGTCGAGGCCGCCTTGCGCGGAGGTGAAGACGAGGGCGTGGTCGATGCGGGTGGCGCGCAGCGGTGTGAAGCGGGCGAGCTCCTGGATCGTGACGACCGGGTCGACGAGTGCGGAGTGGCGGTTGGCGTCCTGCTGCCACTGGGGTGGCGGGCTCATCATGGTGACGCTGCTCCTTGGAACGGTTCGAAGGGCGTGGGCGGGGCGGACACGAGGGTGCGCAGCCTGAGGGCCACGGCGGGCGGCGCGGACTCGTCGTCGCCGCGCAGGCTCTCCAGGAGGTAGGCGAGCCGTCGGTGGTCCTCGACGGAGACCGTGAGCTGGGGCAGCAAGTCGGCGAGTGCGGCTTCGGCTCCCCGGTCGTCTTCGGCGGAGCGGACCCACTGGCGCATGTTGTTCAGTCCGGACGCGGCGCACTGGGGGTCGTTGAGCACGCCCCGCCACAGGGTCGCGAGGTCGCGGCGGAGCGCGGCCCCGTCCGTGCCGGGTGTCCGGTCGGCGCGCCCGAACAGGTCGAGCAGCAGGGGGCGTCCGGTGCCGGCGGGGCCGTCCTTCGGTCCGCAGGCGTGTACCACGGTACTCAGGACGAAGGACCTGGTGGTGCCGTGCGCGAGGGGCGGCAGGGCGCCCCACAGCTCGGCGACCGCCGGCCAGTCGTCGCGGGCGGACGCGTCCTGCCCGGCGGCGAGCAGCAGCGCGGCGGCGGACTGGGCGAGGTCGTCGCGCTCCTGCGCCCAGCCGCGGGCGGGGCCGCCCCGGGCCTCCACTCCGCGGACGGCTTCGGTGAGCGCGGCGAACGCCTCCCGGGGGAAGGCGTCGCCGACCAGGGCGTAGCTGCGGGCGGCGGTCCAGCGCAGCCGGTGGTCCGGGGCGACGCACCACTGGGCGAGGATCCGGGACACGTGCGGGGTGCCCAGGTGGTGGGCCAGGGCGAGGGCGTTGGCCGCCGCGAGCCGGGCGCGCAGCCGTGGCTGTGCCGCCCAGGAGCGGATGAGGAGCCCCATGGTCGACGGTAGGTCGGCCTCGGCCATGACGGCGGCCGTGGCGGCGGCTCGGGTGCGCACGACGGGGCGGGGGTCGACGGCGAGGCGGCGCAGCCAGGCCACCAGGGCGGGCCGCGCGGAGGGGTGCCCCGTCCAGACCTCCCGTAGCAGGGCGATGGCCGTGAGCCGGTCCTTGAACTGCACCTTCGTCTGGAGCACCGGGCCCCATTCGGTCTCCTCCGACTCCTGGTAGCGGTCGGCGAGCGCCTGCTCGACCCGCTGGGCGCTGGAGGTGCCGAAGACGGGGATCCGGGCCGGTTCCCCGGGGTTCTCGATGCGCTGGAGGAGGCCGAAGAGGACGTCGCTCAGCTCGGCAGTCAGTGGGTAGGGGGCTTCGTTGAAGGTGGCGAGGGCGATCAGGAACGCCTTGTCGTGGAGGGTGTGTTGCGCGCTGTCGAACCACTCCCGGACCTGGCGTTCGGCCGCGTGGTGGCCGAACGCGCCGAGGTCGGCCAGGGACACCGCGCCGCGGGCGTGGCCGGCGACGCGTCTGGCGAAGCTGGCGGTGTCGGCGACCGGACGGTGGTGGGCGAGTACGGAGCGCACCTCGTCGATGGCGAGGAGGTCGGCGACGCTGCGTCCGGCCAGGTCCTGGTTCCTGAGGTGTCCGGCGAGCAGTGCGGCGGGCTCCGGCGGCTGCCAGGACACGTGGCCCACGCCGCCGTGGATGACGGGGTGGGGGCCCACGACGAGGACGAGGTGGCTGCCGGTTGCCTTGAGGCGTTCGCTGAGGGCGCGGACGTGGTGTTCGCGCAGGGGGCGTTCCGCGCTGGTGGCGAAGTCCGCGACGAGGTGACCGCAGCCCTCTCGTAGTTCTGCGACGAGCCGGCCGGGCGTCAGCGCCGGGTCGAGGGAGCGGTAGGAGCGGGAGCCGACGGCGCGGAGCAGCATGAGGGCGGCTGCCCTGCGGCCGGTGGTGGCCGGTCCGGCGAGGACGGCCAGGCTGTGTGCCCTGAGGTCGGCGAGGGCGCGGGCGAACGGGCTCCCGGGCTGCCACGGTTCGTCCGGGCTGCGGGCGTCGTCCGGGGGAACGCCGTCGGGCGGGATGCCGTCGCGACGGGCACCGTCCACGTCCGGCGCCGGATGGACGAAGTTCGCGGCGAGCGTCTCGACTTCAGTGCGGGGTATCTCTCCGGACCGCTCGTCGGTGTCGCCGCCGAGGTGGTACTCGACCTTGCTGCCGCCGAGGATGACGTCCCCGGTGACCTGTCCGCCGCTCACCCCGTGCTGGTCGCCGCCGGCCAGCGAGCCGTCGATCCGGGCGGACTGCCCGAGCATGATGCCGGGGCTGTGCCGGTAGAGGTCGCGGCGGGAGTCCCAGGCGTGTTCCGTCTCGGCGTCGCCGTCAGCGTCGGCGTCCGGTAACTCCTGTGCTCCGGTGGTCGGTTCGCCTGCGTGGCCGGTGTCGCCGGGTGGGTTCGGGTCGACGGTGGGCCCTTCCGGGCGCGGGCCGTATCCGTCCGCGCCCAGCGGGTGTTCCGGGGGTGCGTTCACTGCCGGTTACCGTCCCCGGTGCCGCCTTCGGTCCGGCTGCCGCCGAGGACGACGTCGCCGGTGACCTGTCCGCCGCTCACCCCGTGCTGGTCGCCGCCGACGATGGAGCCGTGCACCACGGGCGCGCCGTGGAAGTGGAACACGGCTCCGGCGGACCGTTCCTGCGCAGCAGGCGCAGCAGGGGCGGGAGGGGCGGGAGGTGAGGCGGGCGACGGGGCGGCGCCGGTCGCCTCTCCCGCCATTGCCCCCCGGTGGATCCAGGCGGGCAGCCCCCCGTCCTTCACGGCGACGTCCACCGGTAGGAAGTGTTCGGGCCGCACCCCGCGGTGACCGTGCCGGACCACGCCTTCGTACACCGGGGCGCTCACCGCGAGGACGCAGTGTTCGTCCTCCCGCAGCTCCAGCGCAAAGCGCAGCACGTCGGCGTCGAGCAACCGGCACGCCTGGTTGAGGTCGTGTCCGACGACGCCCCCGACGGTTCCGGCGTGTGCGTCGTGGGCGACCTCGCCGGCGGCGAGGACGGTCCGCACCCGCATCTGGGCGCTGTCCGAGGCGAGCAGGTTGTGCTCGTGGAGGAGGTCGGGGAGGGTGGTGAGCAGTGATCGCAACACTGCGGTCTTCGCCACGTCCCCGCTGATCAGCACGATCAGCCCGTCCCCGCGGTCCTCGCGGTACTGCTGGGTGGCTTCGACGCCGGCCGCCTCCAGGGTCCGGTCGGCGATCTTGTTCAGGGTGCGCCGCAGGACGACCTGCACCACGTCGTCACGGCGGCTGAACCGCTCGATGTCGAAGAGCAGGATGGTCCGGTTGACAGGCTCGGGCATGGCCGCCTTCCGTTGCTGGCAGGGCCCGTCGGGGCCCTTGGGACATCGAAGAAGATCTCAGGGGCGGGGAGTTGGGGGCGACGGAACTTGGCACACTCGAAATGTGACCGTGTGCACACAACGGGCCCGGCCGAGCGGTCCGGCAGGGGCCGTCAGCGCTGTCCCGAGCTCGCCAACTGCCGTAGGACGTCGGGTCTTACGACGACGAGTCCGCGCCGGCCGGTGCGTACGACGCCGCGCTCGCGCAGCTGCTTCAGCAGTCGGGCGACGGCTTCTCGCGAGGCGCCGACGGAGCCGGCGAGGTCGCTCTGGGTGAGCCCGGCCCTGAGCCGTACGCCGTCCTGCGACTCCTCGCCGTGGGTGCGGATCAGTTCGAGCAGGAGCAGGGCGAGCCGCTCCTGCACGGTGAGGGCGGCGAACTGCACGCGGCGCCGGTCGCTGTCGCGGGTGCGGTCGGCGGTGAGGGCGAGCAACTTCCGTGCGATGCCGTGCCGTTCGTCGAGGAGCGCGCCGAACCCGTCGGCGGGCACGACGAGCGCTTCGATCCGGCTCAGCGCGGTGACGGTGGCCCCGCGCGGCCGTCCACTGAGCAGGGCCTGCTCGCCGACGATGTCGCCGGGGCCGCGGAGCGCGAGGAGCGCTTCGTACCCGTTGGGCGCCGCCGAGGTCACCTTGGCCCAGCCGGAGAGGATGACCACGACGTGGGTCGAGGGCTCGTGTTCGCGCAGCAGGACCTGCCGTGCGGGGAAGGTCAGGGCGTTACCGCTGTGGAAGAGCGCCTTCCGGTCGTCGGATTCCAGTCGGGCCAGGAACGGGACCTGGTCTTCGAACTGTGTCAACTCACCCTCCCCCAAGGCTCCTTCGGACCGCGGGCGCACGATCGTCGGGATGAGCCGGGAGGTTAGCGCATCCCGGCCTTCGAAGGAGGGAGTGTGCGCGGCACGCCGCCCCCCGGCGGACTCACAGCAGCGCCGGCGCGTGGAATTCGCCGAGGCCGGACGTCAGGTCGCGGTCCAGCCAGTAGCGGCGCGGTACGGCGAGCATCACGTCGACGCTGACGGCGAGGATGCCGGGGATGGCGGCCAACTCGTGGTCGACGAAGTGCGCCACCGCTGAGCGGTCGGTGACGAGGGCGGTGGCGAGCACGGACAGGTCGCTGGCGACGTGGGCGACCAGCCGCGTCTGGGGGAGTTGGTCGATGCGGCGCATCACCTCGGGGGTGTCGCCGGGCGCCACCCGCAGCCGCAGCATGAAGGGGGTCTCGAAGCCGAGCCATTCCGGCACGACTTCCAGGCGCGGTCTGACCCAGCCTTCGTCGAGGACGCGGCGGACCACGCGGTGGGCGGTGGAGGTGGCCAGTCCGGCGGCCCGCGCGATGCTCGCGGCGGAGGCGCGGCCGTCCTGGAGCAGCAGGGCGACGACGGTGCGGTCCGCGTCGCCGAGCGGCTTCGCCGGGGGCGTGGCGGTCGCGGTCGCGGTGGCCTCGGGTCTGGCGCCGACGAGGTGCAGCAGGTCGTCGCGTTCGGTGTCGGTGAGGGACTGGGGGTCCCAGGTGATGCCGCGGCGCAGGGTGCTGAGGGCGGGCAGGGCGTTGACGCGGCGGACCCCCCGCACGGAGAACATCCGGTCGATCGCCCTGCTGGTCTCCGCTTCGGAGGGGGCGTGGACGACGGCGTAGAGGGGGTAGTCGCCGGAGATCTGCGCCATGAGCTGGAGGTGCGGCAGTTCGCGCAGGCGGTGCAGGACGGCGAGCGGGGTCTCGGCGCTGATGTCGAGGAAGACGTGCACCGGCATCGCCGTGGAGTGCACGCCCCAGTCGGCCTGCCCGATGACCCGGACCATCCGGGCTTCGTGGAGCCGGTCGTAACGGCGTTTGAGGGTGCTGGCGTCGGCGGCCAGGATCCCGCCCAGGTCGTCCCAGGTGGCCCGGGGTGCCAGATGCAGCGCGCCGATGAGACGCCGGTCGAGCTCGTCGAGGAGAGGGCGGGTCATGGCGCCTTACCTTAGCCCGCCAGTTAATCCCACCGTTATCTACTGGGACTAGAGAATCTCTCACTTGGATGCCATTGTTCGCAGGAACATCCTTCCCTTGTACGAAGAGGTACCGATGAGTGTCACCTCCGCCGAGCCTCGGCCGACAGAGCCGCAGTCGAGAGCCCTGCGCACCGCGTTCCGGTGTTTCGCGGCGATCGAGAAGGTCGGCAACAAACTCCCCCACCCGTTCTGGCTGTTCTGGATGCTGGCGGGGGTCGTCGCCGTCCTCAGCGCCGTGCTGGCCGCCGTCGACGTCAGCGCCGTGCACCCCGGCAAGGGCGAGACCATCACGGTCAAGAGCCTGCTCAGCCACGAGGGCCTGACGATGGCCATCGAGGGGGCGGTGGACAACTTCGCGGCGTTCCCGCCGCTGGCCACCATCCTCACCGTGATGTTCGGCATCGTCGTTGCCGAGAAGAGCGGGCTGTTCTCCGCCCTGCTGCGCCGCATGGTCGAGCGGGTGCCGGGCAAGTACCTCACCTTCGCCCTGTCGCTGACGGCCATGGTGAGCCACGTCGCGGGGGACGCCGCCTACTTCACCCTCGTCCCGATCGGCGCGCTGATCTTCCGCGCGGCGGGCCGCAGCCCGGTGCTGGGCTGCATCGTCGCGTACGTCTCGATCTCCGCCGGGTACAACGCCTCACCGTCCCTCACCACCACCGACGTCCTGCTGTCGGGCATCTCCACCGCCGCCGCCCAGACCATCGACGCCGACTACGTCGTCACCCCGGTGGGCAACTACTTCTTCGGCATCGGCTCCTCCGTCCTGGTGGCCCTCGCCATCACCCTCGTCGTCGACAAGGTCATCGCCAAGCGCGCGGACCTCGAACCCGACGAGCCGGTGACCGCGCCCGACGCCGATGAGCGGGAGGCGATCGAGGTCACCGACCAGCAGCGGCGCGCGCTGCGCGCGACCGGGCTCGTCGCCTTCGGCTTCGTCGCCCTCCTGGTGGCGGCGATGGTCCCCGTCTCGTCACCGCTGCGCGGCGAGGGCGGCGGGATCGTGAACTCCCCCGTCATCGGCGGGATGGCGCTCGTCCTCGGCCTGTTCTTCGCCGTGGTCGGCACCGTCTACGGACGGATGACCGGCACCTTCACCGCCGCCCGCGACATCATCGGCGCGATGGTCGACGGCACCAAGTCGATGGCGCCGATCCTCGTCCTCTTCTTCGCGATCTCCCAGTTCCTCGCCTACTTCAAGTGGACGAACATCGGGGACATCCTCGCCGTCAAGGGCGCCGAGACGCTGCGCGCGATGGACCTGCAGGGGTGGACGGTGCTGGTCGGCATCGCCGTGCTGATCACCATCATGAACCTCGTCATCACCAGCGGCTCCGCACTGTGGGCGCTGGCCGCACCGGTGCTCGTCCCCATGTTGATGCTCATCGGCATCGAGCCGGAGACCACCCAGGCCGTCTACCGGGTCGCCGACTCCGTCACCAACTGCGTCACCCCGATGAGTCCGTACTTCGTGATGGCGCTGGGCTTCATCCAGCAGTACCGCAAGTCCGCCGGGATCGGCACCCTGGCGTCCTTCACGATCCCGATCGCCGCCGTCGTCTGGGTCGCCTGGATGGCGTTCTTCGTCGCCTGGTACCTGCTCGGCATCCCCTTCGGCATCAGCTGACGCCGCTTCCCCCTTCCGCCTCGGGCGCCGGGACACGCCCGGCGCTCCGTACGAGAGAGCAGACCATGACCGCCGCACCCGCAGCCGAACTCACCGCCCGCGCCCACCAGGCGTCGGCGGAGATCCTCGCCGACATCCACACCCTCGTCCACCAGGAGACCGGCAGTTACGACCTGCCCGGGCTCGCCGCGGGCCTGGACCTGCTGCGCGAGCTGACCGTCCAGCGGCTCGGCCCGCCCGACCGCGAACAGCGCCACCCGGGCGGCGAGTGCGGCGACACCCTCACGCTGACGTACGCCGGCACCGGGCCCGGGCACGTCGCGCTCGTCGGCCACTACGACACCGTGTGGCCGACCGGCACCCTCGCCGGGTGGCAGCACCCGGCGCCGGACGAAGACGGCCGGGCCAAGCTGAGCGGGCCGGGCGTCTTCGACATGAAGACCGGGCTGGTCCAGGGCGTCTGGGCGGTCAAGCTAGCCCGGGAGAGCAGCGCACCCGTGCCCACCGTCACCTTCCTCTTCAACGGCGACGAGGAAATCGGCTCGCTCTCCTCGCGACCGGTGATCGAAGAGGTCGCACAGCGGGTCGACGCCACCCTCGTCCTGGAGCCGAGCGCCGGCGGCGCGGTGAAGACCGCCCGCAAGGGCTCCGGGATCTTCCGGGTCACGGCCACCGGGATCGAGGCGCACGCCGGGCTCGCACCGCAGGACGGGGCGAGCGCCATCACCGCGCTGTCGGAGTTCGTGGTCGCCGCTGCCGCCGTCGCGGCCCCCGCCGACGGCACCACGGTCAACACCGGACTCATCCAGGGCGGCTCCGCCACCAACGTCGTCGCCGGCCGGGCCACCGCGAGCCTGGACATCCGGGTCAGCAGCGCGGCGGAGCAGGCCCGCGTCGACGACGCGCTGGACGCCATCGAGGTCAGCGACCCCCGCGTCCGCATCGAGGTCGACCACGCCTGGAACCGGCCCCCGATGACCCTGGGCGCCGCCTCCGCGCCCCTGCTCGACCTCGCCCGCGACGTCGCCCGCGAACAGGGCCGCACCCTGTCCGACGCCTCCGTCGGCGGCGCCAGCGACGCCAACTTCGTCGCCGCGCTCGGGCTGCCCGTGCTGTGCGGGATGGGCGCCGTCGGCGACGGCGCGCACGCCCAGGGCGAGTTCATCTACCCGGACACCGTGCCCACCCAGACCGCCCTGGTCGCGGGGGTGCTCGGCCGGCTGGCGACACCGCTGCACGAGCGGCCCACGGCACCCTGACGCACCGCGCCCGGCCCCGAGCGCCGGGGCTATATTCCGGACATGCTCGTGGATGCCGTGGCCCAGTCGATCGTCGACGACGTCGTGACCCGTCTCGGTGTCAGCGTGAACATCATGGACGAGCGCGGCGTCATCGTCGCCAGCAGCGACCGCACCCGGCTGGGCAGCGTGCACGAGGGCGCGCTGCGGGTGCTGCGCACCGGGGAGCCGCTGTCGCTCACCCGGCAGGCGGCCAGCGCGCTCGACGGCACCAGGGCGGGCGTCAACCTGCCGCTGCGGGTGGCGGGGCGCCTGGTCGGGGTCGTCGGCGTGCGGGGCGAGCCGGCCGAGGTCGGGGAGATCGCCCGGGCCGTCGCCCGACTCGCCGAGCTGATGGTGATGCGGGAGACCTTCGCCGGCGAGGTCGACTGGCGACACCAGGTGCGCCGGCAGGTGCTGCGCGACCTGCTGGCCGACCGGCTCACCGAGGAGGGCTGGCGGCAGGGGCAGCAGCTCGGCGGCTGCCGGGTGGATGCGCCGTACGCCCTCTTCGCGGTGCGCGCCGACGCCCTCGCCGTCGAGGAGGGGCCCCGCGAGCCGTACCGGCTGCTGGAGCTCGACGAGCGCTCCGCGCTGATCGCCCCCGACGCGACCGGCACGCTGTGGGCGGTGACCGGCGCCGGCACCTCCCCCGCCCTGCGCCACCGGCTCCTTCGGCTGTGCGAGGCGGACCAGGCCGCGGGGTTCCTCGAAGCCGGGCCCGCAGAAGACTTCGCCGACCTGCGGCAACAGGCGGGCCGGACGGGGTTCGCCGTACGCCGCAGATTCACCGGCGCCGTCCGGCTCGCCGACGTCGAGCTGCCCGTGCTGCTCGCACGGCTCGATCCCGAGGTGCGGACCGCGGCGGCACAGCGCGTGCTCGGGCCGCTCTCCGCCGAACTCCGCCGGACGCTGCGCGTCTACTTCGCGTGCGACTGCAACGCCGCCGAGTCCGCCGAACGGCTCCGGGTGCACCGCAACACCCTCGCCTACCGGCTGCGGCGGATCACCGAGCTCACCGGCAAGGACCCCAAGGTCTTCCAGGACGCCGTCGCGCTCCAGGTGGCCCTGCACCTGTGCGACATCGACTGAGCGACGCTTGCGGACATCTTTGTGCACGCACTTGTGCACGGCGCCCAAAAGCAGGGGGTGAACGGCGGGCGAAATCCGTTCACCGGACCAGTATTCGCCGGTGGCGGGAGCGCCTAGAGTGCCGACACGGCTCATCGAGAGCCCGTTATCACGCCCCTTCTCCGGAAATAGGTGCACTTCCTTGCGCGTCGTTCTCGCTCCCGACTCCTTCAAGGGCAGCCTGTCCGCCGCGGCCGTCTGCGCCGCGATGGAAGCCGGTGTGCTCCGCGCCGCGCCCGGGGCCGAGGTGGTCCGGGTGCCGATGGCGGACGGCGGGGAGGGCACCCTCGACTGCATCGGCGCCGTCACCGGCGGCTCGGAGGTCGCGCTCGACGTCGACGGCCCCCTCGGCGCCCCCGTCACCGCCCGCTACCTCCTCGCCCCCGACGCCTCGTCCGCCGTCGTCGAACTCGCCTCCGCCTCCGGGCTGCCGCTGATCGACCCGGCGCGCCTCGACCCGCTGCGCGCGGACACCGCCGGCACGGGCCAGCTCATCGCCGACGCCATCGGGCGGGGCGCCCGCTCCGTGCTCGTCTGCGTCGGCGGCAGCGCCAGCACCGACGGCGGCACCGGGCTGCTGCGCGCCCTCGGCGTACGGTTCCTGGACGCCGCGGGCGACGAGCTGCCGCCCGGCGGCGGCGCCCTCGTCGACCTCCACCGCGTGGACGTGTCCCAGGTGCCCGCAGAAGTGCGCGCCACCCGGTTCCACATCGCCTGCGACGTGACCAATCCGCTGGTCGGGCCCCGTGGCGCCGCGGCCGTCTTCGGGCCCCAAAAGGGCGCGGGGCCGGCCGACGTCGACCGGCTCGACCGGGGCCTGACCCGGCTCGCCGACGTCCTCGCCGAACAGCTCGGCACCGCGGTGCACGACCTGCCCGGTGCCGGGGCGGCCGGCGGCACCTGCGGCGGCATGCTCGCCGTACTGGACGCCACCGCCCAGCCCGGCTGCGAGCTCGTCGCCCGCAGCGTCGGTCTGCCCGACGCCCTGACCGGCGCGGACCTGGTCCTGACCGGGGAGGGGCGGTTGGACCGGCAGAGCGCCGACGGCAAGGTCGTCTCGCACGTCGCCGCGCTCGCCGCCGCGCGGGGCGTCCCCGCCGTGGCGCTCGCGGGCCAAGTGGTCCCGCCGCTGACCGAGTTGCACGAGCTGGGCCTGACCGCGGCGTTCAGCATCGCGGACGGTCCGCGCACCCTGGACGCCATGACCGCTTCGGCCGCGGAGCTGCTGGCGCACGCGGCGGAACAGGCCGTCCGGCTGCGCGTCGGCTGACCCCTGGGGCCCTTCCGCGGCCACGCCCCCGTACCCCGTCCCCGTCCCCGTACCCGAGTTCCCTACGCAGTCCCCGTACGCCGTCCCCGCGTACGCCGTCCCCCTACGCGCCCTGCGGCCGTGCCGGCCCGCGGCCCCGCGCGCGCTGCCCCACCCCTGCGAGGAGTCCCATGAGCACCGCCGGTCCCGCCCTGCTCGCCGCCCTGGCCGCGAGCATCGGGCTGATCATCCTGTTGTGCGGACGGTTCCGTCTGCACCCCTTCCTCGCCATCGTCCTGTCCACGTACGTCTTCGGACTGCTGGCGATGGGCGTCGGCGCCGCCACCGGTGCCGAGCGGAAGTTCGTCGACGACCTCGCGGGAACCATCGCCGAGGGCTTCGGCTCGATCCTCGCGAGCATCGGCCTGGTGATCCTCTTCGGCACGATCATCGGCAAGGTGCTGGAGCGCACGGGCGCGGCCGTCACCCTCGCCGAGGGGGTCCTCAAGGTCGTCGGCAAACGCCACCCGGCGCTCGCCATGTCCCTGATGGGCTGGGTCGTCTCGGTGCCCGTCTTCTGCGACTCGGGCTACGTCGTGCTCTCCCCGCTCCAGCGCTCGATCGCCCGCAAGACCGGTAAGAACCCCGTCGTCCTCGGCACCGCCCTGGCCACCGGCCTGTACGCGTCGCACACCTTCGTGCCCCCGACGCCCGGCCCGATCGCCGCTGCCGGCAACGTCGGCATCGGCTCCGACGGCCTGATCTGGGTCATCCTCTTCAGCATCCCGGTCTCCCTGGTCGCTGCCGCCGCCGGCCTGGTGTGGGCCCTGCGCCGCACCGGCGACCTGGAGAGCAAGTTGCCGGACGCGCGCCAGACCTTCGAGGAGTACAAGGCGCAGTTCGACCGGCTGCCCTCGATGGGCAGCGCGCTGGCCCCCATCCTGGTCCCGATCGTGCTGATGGCGATCGGCTCCGTGGCCGCCTTCCCGGCCGGCGGCGGCACCCTCGTCGACGGCGCCTTCGGCGCCTTCCTCACCGACCTGGGCAACCCGGTGAACGCCCTGCTCATCGGCGTCCTCCTGGCGCTCGCCCTGCTGCCCCCGAAGCGCGACGCCAAGGCCCTGACCACGTGGGTCGCCGAGGGCCTGGTGGACGCGGCGCCCATCCTCGTCATCACCGGCGCCGGCGGCGCGTTCGGCGCGGTCATCAAGGGCACCCCGATCGCCGACTACATCGCCTCGCTCATCGGCGACGGCTCCGCGGTCAGCGGCGTCACCGCGCTCCTGGTCCTCTTCGGGCTCGCGGCGCTGCTGAAGACCGCGCAGGGCAGCAGCACCGCCGCGCTGATCATCACCTCCACCCTCGCCCAGCCGCTGCTGCCGGCGCTCGGGCTCGACGGCACCCTGGGTTCCATACCGATCGGCCAGGTCATGGCCGTCCTCGCGATCGGCGCCGGTGCGATGGTGGTCAGCCATGTGAACGACTCGTACTTCTGGGTCGTCTCCCAGTTCTCCGGCATGGACGTGAAGACCGCCTACCGCGCCCAGACCGCAGCCACCCTCGTCCAGGGCCTCACCGCACTCGCCTTCGTCCTCGCCCTCGGCGCGGTGGTGCTGTAGGGCTGTGATCGCTCGTACTGCACGGGCCGGCCCCCGAGTACCCGACTAGGCTGGTAGTCGGACTCGGGGGCCTTCCCGCCCAGGAGGCGAGTGACCATGGCTGGGCTGGTGATCCGCAATTTCGCCGCCGCCGACGAGACACGACCCTTCGAAGCCGGCAAGGGCAAGTTGGACTTGCTGAACACGGCCGGCGGCCCCGTCGGCCGCGCCGTCTTCGAACCCGGCTGGCGCTGGTCGGAACACGTCAAACCGATTGCGGGGACCGACAGTTGTCAGTCGGCCCACACCGGTTACGTGGTGAGTGGCCGCATCAAGATGGTGATGGACGACGGAGAGAGCGCCGAGGCGGGCCCGGGCGACTTCATCGAGATCCCGCCCGGGCACGACGCGTGGGTGGTGGGCGACGAACCCTGCGTGGCGATCGACTGGACCGGATACGGCGAGTACGCAAAGCCCGCGTAGCCCTGGACGCAGCCGCGGTGCCCCTGCGGGAGCGTTGACGTCTGCGGCCGGGTGGTGGGCTTGTCGCGCAGTTCCACCCATGCCCTGAGGGCGTGGGGGACCTCCAGCATCCCTAAACCCCCGTCCCGCAGGTAAGCAACGGGGGAAGCACATCAGGGGCGCTGGGGGTCCCCCCGGCCCCTCGGCCGCTTCTTCTGGATCATCGGATCGTTGGTCCGGTGTGTCGGTTCTCTGACGCGCAGTGGGCACGGATTGAGTGGTTGCTGCCCGACCGGACGCCTAGGCGGGTGCCTCCAGACGTTCGGTCGGCCCACCGAACGGCAGGACGAGGGTGCGTGTCGCCATCAGCCAGGTGCCGTCGATCTTACGGAAGGTGTCCACGTAGTGACCGATGTTCGCCGGGAGCCGGGGCGGAACCAGCGCGCCGTCGGCATAGCCATCGACTCGGTATGTGGCGAAGTAGGTGGTCGCAGCGGCAGTATCCGTCGAGTCGACCGTGACCAGGACGTTCGTGCACATCCGCCGGGATAGGCGGTCCACTGGCCGAGAACCGAAATAGGTACGCAGCGCTTCCCTGCCTTCGATCCGTCGCCCGTCATATGGCCACTCCCAGACGCCATCTACGGTGAACAGCTCGCAGACCGTACTCGGATCGCCCAAGTCGAGCCGTCGCACGAGTTCAAAAATCAAGCGCTCGCAGGCTCGTTCCGCGAGGAGACGCTCCACGGGATCGGGATCGGGATCGGGATCGGTATCGTGAGTGGTCATTTCCACTTCCTACCAGCCTAGTCGGCGTGATGCCGCAGGGGCAGGCTCGGTTGAGTCCCTCGTCGCCTGTCGGTCCGCAGCACCCACTGCTGTTCTCCCAGTTGGGCAGTGGCTGAAGACCAGCAGCGTCGTCGGGGTGCACCAGCACTGTGTGCCGGCTGCCAGCCGAGATGACGAAGCCTTCTTCACGGCAGACCACAGGTTCGCGCAACTGTGCTGGCTTCGGGTCCTCCTGATCCTCCTGGACGACGTGGGGAGGTCCCCAGGGCTCGGGATCGATCGCGTAGTGACCCCGCGGAACAGTGGAAGGCGCCCGGCGTGTCTCCTTGTCCCGGTCGCGCTCGTCGTCCGAAACGTCAGGGACGGCGGCAAGCTCAGCCAGTTCCGGCGTGGTCGCGGTGCCGCACTTGGAACAGAGGAAGACAGCCATCCCCTCGTTGTAGTCCTCAGGGCTGCCGCTCCGCATCCTCGTTTCGCTGCTCGGGGTCGATGCACACAACGACGCCACGGAGATCGGGCATGCCCAGGTGGACGATGATGTGCCGGGCCGCGAGGTCGCGCATCACGGCGACCTCGCCGAGCCCTCCCTCCTCCCCGGCCTCCTGGAGCCGGTCGATCGGGTGCACCTGGAACTCCACCGCCCGGCTCGCGGACGGCAACTGGGCCGACCTGCCTCCCCTCGACGGAACCGGTGACTGCGCTAGGGCGCTTCTTTCGAAACCGCAAACGTCAGTCGGGGAGGTGGCGTACCGCCGTCAGGAGGCGGGTTGCCTGGGTGACACGGGCCGACGAGCCGCCCTGGGCCGTCACCTCGGCGAGCGCGGCGGACAGGGCCGCCGTGCCCTCCTCCCTCGCAGGGGGTGCGCAGCGTTCCGCGCAGTCGGCCGCCACTTCCAGCAGCTCCCCGATGGCACGCACGGGCGGCCGGACCGGGAGCAACGCCGGCAGTGCCGCCGCCAGGACACCCCAGGTCGTCTCGTGCGCGCCGGTGGCCGCGGCCGTACGGGCGGCGTCCGCAAGCCGATTGGGCTTGAGCTTGCCTTCGACGACCTGTTCGCCGACGAGCCGGCCCAACAGCGCCGGGTCGAGCTGGCGGCGCGCGGCGAGCGTCAGCAGGGTGTCGACGGCGGCCAGCCGCACCTGCGGGTCGGGCGCGCCCAGGCCGGTCGCCACCGCTCGGTGCAGCGGCGGGCCCGCCACGCCGTCGCCCTCGCCTTCGGCGAGCAGCGGCAGGGAGCCCATCAGTCCGCGCCACTCCCAGCGCCCGGCGCCCCGGGTGCACAGGTGGTCCAGCAGGGCGAGCACCCATGCGGCGACCGCGTCGCGGTGGTGCGGCAGGGTCGCCACCCAGCCCGGTGTCAGTTGGGTGAAGTCGTGCTGCCCGTCGGGGCAGCGGTAGGTGTGCTGATGGCCGGTGTCGACCGGCCGGCTCAACCAGCGCGCGTGCGAGGGCAGCAGCCGGCGGGCCTTCAGCAGGTCGCGGGTGCGGTCCGCGAGGGCGCGGGCACCGCGCGCGGTCTGCTCCAGCAGACTCGACGGCACGGGCTGCCCGTCCGGCCAGGCCGGCTCCCGCGGTGCCTTCGCGCCTGCGGGGACGCCTTCGGGCCAGCGGAGCGCCACCAGCTCGGGCCAGGTGTCCTCCAGCCAGGTCGCGAGCCGGTCGCCCTCGTCCGTGCCGAGCAGCGCGGCGTCCTTCGCGGCCGGTCCGCCGCTGCCCGGTGCGACGCGCAGCAGCGCCTGAGCGAAGTCCATGGGCGCCGGTGCGATCCCGAGCCGCTGGTACTCCCGCAACCGCTCCACCAGCACGGCGGCGTCGAGCGCGCCGGTCTCCCAGGTCGGGGTGGCGAGCAGCAGCGGCAGCGGGTCGGTGCGCAGCCGCCAGGCCACCTCGGCGAGCCGTCCCCGCAGGATCGCGCCCATGCCGTTGATGGGGCAGACGTCGGACGCGGTGTTCTTGGCGTGGGCCTTGCGGACCGTCTCCAGCGGGATGGTGCCGACTCCCGCCGCCAGCACTTCCCGCAGCCCCGTCACCCCGTACGGGAGGGGGTTGCCGCGGCCCGGGTTGCTGAACCACCACTCGTCCCCGAAGGCTTCGCGCACCGCGTCGACGAGCGGCTGCCGGTCCCGGTGGGCCAACCGGACCAGTCCGTCCAGGACCCGCTCGAAGGCGACGGCGGTCGACTGTGCGGCGACGGTCGCCACCAGCTCGGAGACCAGCTCGGGCACCGAGGGGGCGGGTTCCTGGGTGCGGCGGCGGTCGGGGACGGCGGGCAGCGTCTCCGCCTCGTACGCCGTGGACTCCTCGGCGAGCGGGGTGCCCAGCAGCTCCGCCGCGGTCCGGCGGTGGAGCGTGCCGAGGAGCAGCGCGGATTCGGCCAGCGACTGACGGGTCTCGTCGTCGACGGCGGGCAGATGACGGGCCACCAGCTTCAACGCCCGCTCCTGCGCTGCGGCGTCCGCGTGGCCGAACGCGCCGCCGACCGAGCGCAGCAGGGTGCTAACCGCGTCCCGGTCCTTGGCGCGCGCCCGGGCCGTCAGCACCTTGCCCAGCAGGATGAGCTGGTCGCGCACGAGCTTCTTCTCGGGCCGGAAGAACACCGATTCGCACGCTTCGGCGAAGGTGGCGTCGGGCAGCTCGCCGTCGAGGGCGAGGCGGCCGAGCGCTCCTTGGGCGTGGGCGGCGACCTGGGGGACGCCGTCGGCGGCCATGCCCATCCAGTCGGGGATCCGGGCGGCCTCCTCTTCGCGGGTGAGGGCGAGCTGCTTCAGCACGGCGAGGGCGAACCGCAGGTCCTGCGGTCTGCCGCCGCGCAGCAGCCGGGCGACGCAGTGGTCCGCCAGCTCCGGCCGGGCCATCGCGCCGGACTCGGCGAGCCGGGTCAGCGCCTGCGGCCAGTGGTGCGGCTTGTCGGGCTCGGCGAAGTCCAGTACGTCCAGCGGGATCTCGGGCAGCTCGAAAAGCCGGCCGACCAGGACGGGGACCTCGGGCTCCTGCAGGATGCCGCGCATCAGCAGTCGGCGCTCCGTCAGATGGCGGGCCCAGCCGCGGACGTAGCCGTCGCTGGTGGGCACGGGGCAGCCGGCGACGGTCACCAGCTCCCGGATCAGGGCGTAGTCCTCCTCGCCGGTGGAGGCACGGTCCGCCAGTCGGTGGGCCAGGTCCCCGAGCCAGGCCGGATCCCGCTCGGAGAGCACCTGCACCAGTGGCGGCAGCACCGGCATCTGGGCCGGGCCGCGGGGCAGCCGCAGGTCGCGGGCGCCGATCCAGGCGGCAGCGGCGGCGGCGCCGGTGTGGCAGGCGGCGCCGGCGACCAGCAGCGCCATGCTGACCTTCCCGCGCTTCTTCCACGCCTCCCAGTTCTCCCAGTCGCTGTTGCGCTGCTCGTTGCGCAGGGACTTGAGCTCGTGCAGCAGCTCCTTGCGTTCGGCGGCCGTCAGCGGGGCGAGCAGCTTCACCAGCTCCTGGAGCCGGTGGCCGCGCACGGCGTCCATGACCTCGTTCATCTGGCGCCTCCCGCCGTGTCGCTGCCGATCGCGGCGGTGCCGGTGGACGCGGCGCCGTCCGCGGTGGCGCCGCGCCGCACCATGCGTACGGCCAGCGCGTGCTTGCAGGGCCCCCGTCCGCCCTGGTGCTCCGCCCACCAGGCGCAGGTGCACCACAGCCGGCCGGCGCGCTCCCCCACCCGGTAGGTCCGCTCCCCCGAGGTCACCGAGGCCGGCTCGGTGTCCGCGCCGAGCCGTACCGCCCCGGCCGCCACCAGCTCCCGGGCGTTCACCAGCCGGGGGTTGTGCTTCTCCGTGCGGCGCGCGTCGTAGGGCAGCTCGCGGTGGAAGTAGGCCGCGTCCGCGACGTCGTACCCCACCCGGCCCGCGGTGCCCAGCCGCACCAGCGCCGCCCGGACCCGCCCGACCGGCAGCCCGGAGCGCTCCGCCAGCTCCGTCGGGTCGATCGTCGGCTCCCACGCCAGCAGCACCGAGATCAACTCGGCGTCGCCGGCGGCCTCCTGCGTCGACAGCGCCTCCAGGACGCCGCCCTCGCCGGAGAAGCCGCGGGCGGTGTCGGGCGACAGGGTCAGCGTCAGCCGCATGCCCGGCAGCTCCACTTCCCAGGCGGACGGGGTGCGGTCATGGCCGGTGCCCGCGGGGGAGTACACCCGCAGGGCGGTGGCGTGCCGCAGCACCCGGTGCAGCGCAGTCAGCCGCTCCGGGCCGGGGAGCCGGACGGCGCCGGCGGTGGGCCGGGTGGTCGGCCGCAGCGTACGGCCCGAGGGGACCATCCAGGTCGCGTTCCGCGAGGCACGGCCGGTGGTCCGGGGCAGGGTGCGCAGGAAGCGCACCGCTTCCAGGCCGGTCAGCTCCGCGCGGAGGTCGAAGCCGGCGGTGGCGACCTGCGCTTCGGCGAACCCGCGCAGCCAGCGGTCCGGCAGCGGTACCTTCTTCTCCACGACGGGCCCGTCCACGGTGGTCACCGCCAACTCGTCCGGCCCCACCCGCAGGTGCATCGGGCTGTCCCCGGTCATCCGGGAGAGCGCCTCCCGCAGCGGGTTGTTCACGTCCACGTTGGTGGTGCCGTGCCCGGTCTCCGCCCCGTCGAGCCCGTCGCGCAGCACGTCGAGCCGGGCGTACACCCCGCAGCAGCCGGAGAAGGACTCGAACCGCAGCCGGTCGCCGTTGCCCGTCACCACCGGGTCGAGCAGGGGACGCGGCGTCGGGTCCGTGTAGCGCGCGGCGGCCACGTCGGCGACGGCCAGCAGGGCGCGGGCCGCGGCCTGCGGCGCAGCCAGGAAGCCGGAGAAGAAGGTCGGATGGGCTTCGGCTCCCGTCGGAGTGAGCCCTCCGGAGGTCTCCAGACCGAGGAGGCTGCCGTCCGCCCGGGACATGAGGGCGGAGGAGCGGGCGTAGGCGAGCGCCTGCGTTGTTCGCGTCATGGGACAGACCGTAGGACCCGCCACTGACAACGGCCCCTACTCGCAGGAAACTTCGCAGGTCGTATGGGGTGCCGCGGTGTTGTGGACGGATGCGCTCCGGTCGGCGTCGGCGCGCGGTGGCCTTCGGTGCGGAAGGACGTTCGGGCCGACCCCTTGTGCCGACGGCGTGACGTCTGCCAGATTCTCCGCAGCCCCACATGTCATGGACGCAACAAGTAACCCTTGTTGCGCCCACTCTTTCCTGCTCCTTCCTGCGCATCCCAGCAGGGCTCGCCCCCCCCACACGATGGAGAAGACCACGTGCGTATCACCCGACTCATACCCGCTCTCGCGACCGCCGCGCTCTGCGTCGTCGCCCTGGCCCCCACCGCCGCGGCCCAGTCAGCCGCGCCCGAGCCGGTGCCGGCCGCGCAGAGCGCACCGAGCGGCACCGTAGGCACCAAGGCCCTGCCGATCATCGGCGGCGGCCACGCGAGCAACGCCCCGTGGGCGGCCCGGCTGTTCTCCAACGGCCGCCAGACGTGCAGCGCCACGATCATCGCGCCCACCTGGATCCTCACCGCGAAGCACTGCGTCAGCGGCGGCGGCCTGTCGTTCCGCATCGGCAGCCTCGACCAGAACAGCGGCGGCACCGTGGCGAACGCGTCCGGCGTCTACAACCACGCCTCCTCCGACCTGTCGCTGGTCAAGCTCGACCGCTCGGTCTCGGCGACCTACGCCCGCCTCGGTCAGCCCGGCTCGGTCTCGGTGAACCAGACGGTGCAGGTGTACGGCTGGGGCGCCACGTCCCAGTGCGGCTCCGAGATCAACTGCCAGTCCCAATACCTGAAGGTGGCCAACGTCGTCGTGACCGGCGCCTGCCGCGACGCCTACAGCGGCTCGGCGATCTGCGCCCGCCGCGGCGACGGCATCACCGCGGGCGGCGACTCGGGCGGCCCGATGATGGCCAACGGCATCCAGGTCGGCGTCGCCTCCACCAGTGACCGGCAGACCATGACGGCGTACACGAACGTGACCGCGTACCGCTCCTGGGTCCAGTCCGTCTCCGGCGTCTGATCGAACACCCCGCATCGTCACCGAGGTGGGGCCCGGTCCAGGCGCCTGGACCGGGCCCGCTCCCGCTCACGCTCACGGCCGCACTTGGATCAGCGCGTGCGTGCCGCTGGTGCGCCAGACGGCACCGGACCCTTCGAGCAGGTCCAACGTCCCCTGCTCCAGGCCGACGACGACGTCGGACTTCAACGTCCGCAGCGCTGCCACCGCGCCCGGGAAGTGGGCGGTGCGGTCGGCGAACGGCGTCGTCGCGTCCCACAGCCGGTCGCCCACCAGGCGCCGGTAGTTGAGGTCCCCCTTCACCAGGGTGAGGGCGCAGCCCGCGAACTGCCCGCGCAGGTCGTCGGGCATCTCCTCGTAGGGCAGCGGGGCGCAGAAGAACGGGTGGGTGGTCACCTCCAACACGCCCGCCGCCATCGCCCGCCACAGCCGGCCGCCGATCCGACCGGCTTCGCCGGGTGCCCCACCCAGGCGCCTCAGAGCGTCGACGACGTCCGCCGTCGTCGCGTCGGAGACGTAGTACGGGTAGGGCTTGACGTGGAGCACGACCCGCTGCGCCCGCCGGTGTTCCAGGAGGTGGTCGACGAGGACGAGGTCGGGGATCAGCTCGCGTCCCGCGTTGTCGGCCACGACGGCGACGGTGGCGCCGGCACCGGCCGGCAGGAGCTGCCACAGCCGGGCGCTGTCGTCGGCGACCAGCGCGGTGGCGGCGCCGGACGCCGGCTCCCCCGCCGAGACCAGGAAGCCGAGGTCGGCGCGGTTGCCCCAGAGCGAGGCGCCCAGCAGGGCCGCGCCCCGTTCGTCGGCCGGCGCGTCGACGAGCGCGTCCAGGGCCCGTAGCTCCTCGGTCACGGCTTCGCCCCGCAACTCGGCCTGCTTGAACGGCGCGAAGGGGTCGACGCCCCGCCAGGCCCCGTCGCCGAAGTACCCGACCGCGCCGAGGAGCCTTCGGTAGAAGTAGCTCTCGGCCCAGAGGAACGGCGCTTCGTACCAGGACCGCCCGAAGTGGCCGTGCCCCCACTGCGCCCAGCGCTCGACGTCGTGGTCCCCGGGATCCAGCGGCTCGACGACGCCGTCGGCGGTCTCCGCCAGCAGTGCGTCGAGGGCGTCGCGCTGCCCGGGGCCGTAGGGAAAGGCGTCGCGGACCTGCTCGATCAGGGCGGGATGCCGCTCGGCCAGCACGCTGCGGGCGAACGAGCCGGCCTCGTTGCCCAACACGACCGGCGCACCGCCCGCCCCGTCGCCCGAGGCGTGTGGGGTCTTCTCGGCCATGGTGTCCCAGCCCTTTCGCTTCTCGCTCACCCACCCATGATCTCCACACCTCGCCCCCGACCGCACGAACATCCGGGCCGCGACGGGCGCGGGCCTCATCAGGACGTGCGTACGGCCGGCGCGGCCGAGCGGGGCGCGCTCGGAGGTACGCTCCCCGTCATGCTGACCCCCAGCGAAGCCAGGAACCTGCTCGTGGCGTACTTCGCCGAGCACCCGCCGCCGATCGCGGGCGAGTTGTACATCGCACCCGAGTGGTACGAGGACGCCGTGGACTACCTGCCGTCCTGGGGTGCGCGGGAGTTCTTCCTCGACGGGCAGGCGGCGTACGGCCGGGTCGACAACACCGCGATCTTCATCGACAAGAGCACCGGGGCGGTCCGCGCCGACCTGTTCACACCGAACTTCGGCAAGATCGAGGCGATGACGCCGGTGACCGTCCCCGCCGACGAGAGTCGGCTGATCGCGGTGGGCCGCGCCCGCTTCGCCGAGTTCGCGGCCGATCCGGTGCTCGACGTCGTCGTGCTCCCCGACGACCTGGGCGTCTGCCTGGTGCACGCCGTCCGCGGCGGTGGCAAGATCTACGTGGCACCCGACGAGAGCGCGCTCTTCGTGGGCTCGGCAGTCGACTTCGACGCCGGTCTCGAAGCGTTCCGGGACGGCGCGCGCACACCCCGGACGAGCGGCTGAACCCGCCGGCGGCGACGGATCCCCGCCCCCTTCCCGCCCTCCCGCCGAGCGGGCCGGGCAGGCCCGATGCCCTTGGTGATCGACATCGAGCCGAGGTGTGATAAGATTTCCGAGTTGCAGTTTTGGTACCCATGAACTTTATGTGCGCCTGACGGGAATGCTTTTCTCCTTACAGGCGCATTATTTGTTTCCGGCATCTCCGGATGGGGCCTCTGCCTACAAAGGGAGAATGTCATGGCACAGGGAACCGTGAAGTGGTTCAACTCTGAAAAGGGCTTCGGCTTCATCGAGCAGGACGGCGGCGGCCCCGACGTCTTCGCCCACTACTCGAACATCGCGACGCAGGGCTTCCGTGAGCTCCAGGAGGGCCAGCGGGTCTCCTTCGACGTCACGCAGGGCCAGAAGGGTCCGCAGGCGGAGAACATCGTCCCCGCCTGATCGCCGGACGCTCATCGACTCACCGGGGTCCGCACCATCGCGGTGCGGACCCCGGTGAGCGCTGTTTCCAGGAAGGCAGACAAAACCGCATGTCCCCCAGGCCCCCGAAATCCCCCCGCCGTAGCTCGTCCCCGCGGCCGTCCGCATCGCCGCCGAAGGAATTCCGGCTGCCGGAGGGCTCGACACCCGCACTTCCCGCCGTCGCGGATTTCGCCGGTCTGGACATGCCCACGGAGCTGGTGGACACGCTCACCTCACAGGGCGTGACCACCCCCTTCCCCATCCAGGCCGCCACCCTGCCGAACTCGCTGGCCGGCCGTGACGTGCTGGGCCGCGGCCGGACCGGCTCGGGCAAGACGCTCGCGTTCGGGCTGGCGCTCCTGGCCCGTACGACCGGGCTCCGCGCGAAGCCCAAGGCGCCCCTCGCCCTCGTGCTGGTGCCGACCCGCGAACTCGCCCAGCAGGTGACGGACGCCCTGAGCCCCTACGCGACGGCCGTGGGCCTGCGGCAGACCACCGCGGTCGGCGGCCTGTCGATCACCAAGCAGGCCGGGGCGCTGCGCCGGGGCGTCGAGGTCCTGGTGGCGACCCCGGGCCGCCTCAACGACCTGGTGGAACGCGGGGACTGCACGCTGGGTGACGTACGGATCACCGTGCTGGACGAAGCCGACCAGATGACCGACATGGGGTTCCTCCCGCAGATCACCAAGCTGGTCCAGCAGGTGCGGCCGGACGGGCAGCGGCTGCTCTTCTCCGCCACCTTGGACCACAACATCGACCGGTTGGTGCGGCGCTTCCTGACCGACCCCGTGGTGCACTCCGTGGACCCGTCCGCGGGCGCGGTGACCACGATGGAGCACCACGTGCTGCACGTGGCGGACGAGACGGAGAAGAAGGCCGTCACCGCGCGCATCGCGGCCCGCGACGGCCGGGTCATCCTCTTCCTGGACACCAAGAGGTCCGCCGACCGGCTCGCCAAGCGGCTGCTCGCCGCGGGCGTACGCGCGGCGGCACTGCACGGGGGCCGCTCCCAGCCGCAGCGCAACCGCACCCTGGAGCAGTTCAAGAACGGCCAGGTCACGGCGTTGGTGGCGACGAACGTGGCCGCCCGCGGCATACACGTGGACGATCTCGACCTCGTCGTGAACGTCGATCCGCCCACCGACCACAAGGACTATCTGCACCGGGGCGGGCGCACCGCCCGGGCCGGTGACTCGGGCAGCGTGGTCACCCTCGTCCTGCCGGACCAGAAGCGGGACGTCAACCGGCTCATGTCGGACGCGGGCATCCGCCCCCGTACGGCCCGCGTCACCTCCAGCGCCCCGGAGCTGGCCGCCATCACCGGTGCGCGCGAGCCGTCCGGGGTGGCCGTCGTCATCGAGGTCCCCCAGCCCACGCCGCCGAAGGCGGCCCGCCCGAGCCGTAAGGCCGGCACCGAGCCGGGCAAGCGCTCCGGGCGCCGGCGCCGCGGCGGGGGCGCTCCGGCCGGCGCCGCCAGCGGGGCGACGGACGCGCCGTCCGCCTCCGAGGGGCGCGGTTCCGCCCGTACGCCGAGGCCCCGCTCGGCCGGCGGGGGCGGCGCGGGCACGGCCGGCCGCGACTCCGGCCGTCGGCGCGGTGGTCGCCGTACCTCCGCCGGCGGTGGGGCTTCCCGCTCGGGTTCGCGCGGCGGCACTCCCCCGCGCACTGCCTGAGCTGCTGATCCTCCTCAGAGCCGGGCCCGGCACCGAGTCCGGGTCCGGCTCCCCGCGTTTCACGACGCGATGATCGACGCCTGCGAGCCGGACCGCAGGACGTGGTCGACGTGGATCTGGCGCGCGATGAACCGCCCGTTGGTGACACAGGCCGAGATGGCGACCGGGGACAGCGAGTTCCCGTCGGGGAGCCCTGCGTAGTACAGGCCGGGGAGGGCGCCGAGTACGCCCTTGTGCTGGAGGGGCGCCCCGTTCCCGTCGAGCAGTCGTGCCGGCAGGATCCGGTAGTCCGGGCCGAATCCGGTGCACCACACGATCGTCGTGATGCCGTGGCGTCCGAGGTCCAGCGCTTCCGCGAACGGCGCGATGCAGGTCATGTCGACACCCGGGACGGGCCGCTGCTCGGGCACGGGGAAGCCCCGCTGCCGTATGCCGCTGTCGATGGTGTCGATGACCTGCCGGTACGAACGGGCGGACGCCTCGGCGACGGCGACGACGTTGTCTTCGAGCTTCAGCATGCGACCGTCGGCGGCGCGCACGGAGCCGACGAGCACGACTCCCCGTGCGGCCAGGGTGCCGAGGTTGAGCTCGCCGCGGCCGTCCTGCACCGCTCCCACCGGCAGGCCCGGCAGCACCGCGATCCCCTCGCCCGTTCCGGCACCTGCATCGGCACCCGCGTCGGCACCGGCTCCTGCGTAGTCGAAGGTGATCGCCGTGTTGAAGTCCTCGTGCAGGGCGAAGACGAACATCCACTCGTGGAGGCTGCGGCCACGGTAGTGGTACGGCCACGCGAGGTGTCGGCCCACCGACAGGAACACGCGGCGTCCGGCGTGCAGCAGTTCGTCGGCGATCTGCTGCCCGCTGATGCCCGCGCCCACCACCAGCACGGCTCCCGGCGGCAGCGACTCGGGGTTGCGGTAGTCGTGCGTGTGCAGCTGGGTGACTGACGGGTCGACGTCGGCGGCGAGGCCGGGAACGCGCGGCGCCGCGTATCCGCCCAGCGCGGCCACGAGGTTGCGGGACTCGATGGTCCCCCCGCCGCTCAGACGGGTCCGAAAGCGCACGTCGTCGCGTTCGGAGGCGTCCGGGAGACACTCGACCTCGCGGACCGGGGTGTGCCGCAGCACCCGTAGCTTCCGCTCGTGCACGTACTGGCGCAGATGCCCGGCGAGTTCACGGCCCGGCATGTGGCCGTCCGGGTCGTCGCCGTCGTACTCCCAGCCGGGGAAGCGGACGGATCGGTTGCCGCTGCCCACGAGCAGGCTGTCCCACCGTTCGTGCGCCCAGGACTGACCGATCTCGCCCCGCTCCACGACGAGCGCCTCACGGCCCAGCTCCTGTAAGGACGCGGCGACTGCGCACCCCTGCTGGCCGGCGCCGATGACGACGGTCTCCGAGTAGTCGGTGTGTTCGGTGTGTTCAGTGGTTTCGGTGTGTTCGGTGGTTTCGGTGGTTTCGACTGCTGCCATGGTCAAGCCCTTCACCGCGAGGACGGGAATCGGGAGGTCGACCCCGGTTCGGATCCTTCATCGTGAAGTCGACTTGATGTCAACCACGGGCTCGGGCGGGACGGCGGGAGCGGCGATGCACGCGCTCCCGTGACGAAATGCCGAGTGCGCAGCCGCGGGTCAGCGCGGAGTCGGAACGCAGAACTCGTTGCACTCCGGATCGGCCAGCACCCTCCACGGCACGTCGCCCTGCCCCACGTCCACGAGCCTCGCGCCGAGCCCCTGCAGCCGCGCGACCAGCTCGGCCTGGTGCGCCAACGACGTGGTGGCGAGGTCGACGTGCACACGATTCTTGACGGTCTTGGGCTCCGGGGTGCGCATGATGTCGATGCAGACCGTGCTGGGATGGGGATAGGGCACGTCCTCGGGCTCCAGGTTGGTCACGCCGGGTTCCTCGCTGTCGATGCCCCAGCCGAGCGCCTCCGCCCAGAACCGGCCGACCGCGGAGTCGTCCCGGCCTTCATCGCAATTTGAACGAGTCGCGTCGACATGTCGCCGATGCTAGGGCCCGTCCGTACGAGGCGTCATCTGCGTTTCGAACGGGACGGGGCGCTTCACTCCGTCACGGGCAGGCACTCGGTGAGCAGGTCCACGACGTCGCGCCAGGCCCGCTCGGCGTGCAGGGCGTGGTGCCCGACGCCGGGAAGCACGGTGTGGTCGACCGGTGGGTGGTGGAAGGCGTGCAGGGCTCCGCCGTAGACCACGAAGCGCCAGTCGACGCCCGCGGCCTGCATCTCGGCGCTGAACGCCGCCCGCAGCTCGGGCGGCATGATCGGGTCCTCAGAACCGACCCCGGCCCACACCGGGCAGCGGATGCGGTCCGCCTCCCCCGGTCGGCCCACGGTAAGTCCGTTGACCGTTGCGATGGCGCGCAGGTCGACGCCGTGGCGTCCGAGTTCCACCGCGATCGCTCCCCCGGTGCCGTACCCGATGGCGGCGATCCGGTCTGCTTCGACGCGGGGTTCGGCGCGCAGCACGTCGAGCGCCGCGAGGCCGATGCCCCGCATCCGGTCGGGGTCGGCGAGCAGCGGCAGGCAACGGGCCAGCATCTCGTCGGGGTCGCCGAGATAGCGCCCGCCATGGAGGTCGAAGGCCAGCGCCACGTACCCCGATTCGGCGAGGGCGTCGGCCCGGCGGCGTTCGACGTCGCTGAGCCCCAGCCCTTCGGGGCCGATCAGGACCGCCGGCCGGCGGTCGGAACCGGCGGGGAGCGCGAGGTGTCCGACCATCGTGAGGCCGTCGGCCGAGTATTCGACCGGGTGCGTGGTGATCGTCGTCATGAGGCGGACTGTAATGTCCACCGCCCCTGGTCGGGCCGGTTGTTCACCACCAGCAGACGGTGAGATCGGCGGGGCGGGGCGTACTGTGTGGGCCCGGGTCTCACATGATGGGTGGCGCGACCCGGGTACTGGTCGAGATGTTTACATGGGCGTCACACTTACTTTGCCCCGCGTGCGGCAACGGCGCCGAGCGCTCATCGATGGACCGGGCCCGAGCGCGCCGCACACGTGCCGGATCCGGTGACAGCCGCGCTAGAAAGGCTTTCCGTGACGACGCGATCCGACATGCAGCACACCCTCGGCGACATCCTGGCCGACCTCGAACAGCGCAACCCCGCCCAGCCCGAGTTCCACCAGGCCGCCCACGAGGTCCTGGAGACCCTGGCGCCGGTGCTCGCGGCCCGCCCCGAGTACGCCGAGGCGGGGCTGATCGAGCGGCTGTGCGAGCCGGAACGGCAGGTCATCTTCCGGGTGCCGTGGCAGGACGACCGCGGGCGGGTGCAGGTCAACCGGGGTTTCCGGGTGGAGTTCAACAGCGCGCTGGGACCGTACAAGGGCGGTCTGCGCTTCCATCCCTCGGTCAACCTCGGCGTCGTCAAGTTCCTGGGCTTCGAGCAGATCTTCAAGAACGCGCTGACCGGTCTCGGCATCGGCGGCGGCAAGGGCGGCAGCGACTTCGACCCGCACGGGCGCAGCGACGCGGAGGTCATGCGGTTCTGTCAGTCCTTCATGACGGAGCTGTACCGGCACATCGGCGAGCACACCGACGTCCCGGCGGGTGACATCGGCGTCGGCGGCCGGGAGATCGGCTACCTCTTCGGCCAGTACCGGCGGATCACCAACCGCTGGGAGGCCGGCGTCCTCACCGGCAAGGGCCAGGGTTGGGGCGGCTCCCTGATCCGCCCGGAGGCCACCGGGTACGGCAACGTGCTGTTCGCCGCGGCGATGCTGCTGGAGCGCGGTGAGGACCTCCAGGGGCAGACCGCGGTGGTCTCGGGCTCCGGCAACGTCGCGATCCACACCATCGAGAAGCTGCGCGCCCTCGGTGCCAACCCCGTTACCTGCTCGGACTCCTCCGGTTACGTCGTGGACGAGAAGGGCGTCGACCTGGAGCTGCTCCGGCAGATCAAGGAGGTCGAGCGGGGTCGCGTCGACGCGTACGCCGAACGCCGGGGCGCATCGGCCCGCTTCGTGCCCGGCGGGCGCGTCTGGGACGTCCCCGCCGACGTCGCGCTGCCGTCCGCCACGCAGAACGAGTTGGACGAGCACGCCGCGGCGGCGCTGATCCGCAACGGCGTGAAGGCGGTCTCCGAGGGCGCGAACATGCCGACGACGCCCGCGGCCGTCCACCTCTTCCAGCAGGCGGGCGTCGCCTTCGGCCCCGGCAAGGCGGCGAACGCGGGCGGCGTCGCGGTCAGTGCGTTGGAGATGGCGCAGAACCACGCCCGAACGTCGTGGTCGGCGCAGCGGGTCGAGGACGAACTGACGCGCATCATGAGCGACATCCACGCCACCTGCCACGAGACCGCCGAGCGCTACGGCGCCCCCGGGGACTACGTGACGGGCGCGAACATCGCCGGCTTCGAGCGGGTCGCCGACGCGATGCTGGCGCAGGGCGTGATCTAGGGCCTGTCCGTAATGCGGTCATGGCGTCTGCGGCCCGTCTGTGGCTTGTCGCGCAGTTCCGCCCCCGCGCCCCTAAATGCCTCCGCCTCAGCTTGCAGACAAATGACGGGGGCAGCGAATCAGGGGCGCTGGGGGTCCCCCAGGCCCTCTGGGGCCGACCTGGGGGTCCCCCCAGGCTCTGGGGCCGACCTGGGGGTCCCCCCAGGCCCTCTGGGGCCGAGGGGGCGGAACTGCGCGACAAGCCCACCACCGGGCCGCAGACACCAACGCTCCCGCAGGAAGACGGCGGCTACGTCCAGAGACGCAGGAACACGCGCGGGACTTTGCGGACACGTCCCAGGGCTCACGTCTCCTTCGTGAAGACCAGCACCTCCGTCGTGGCGACGCCGAGTGGGGCCCGGAAGCTGCCCTGGAGGCTGCAGCCGAGGGTTGCGAAGAGGTCCACGCACGTGCTGCGGGGCATGGCGGCCGGGTAGGAGCCGTGGCCCGTGCCGCCCTGTGTCGCCCAGGTGCGCACCGCGGCCGGGTCCAGGCAGGTCTCCGTCATGACGTCGAAGACGATCCGGCCGCCGGGGCGCGTGACGCGCGCCATCTCGAAGAAGTAGCGGGCGGCGCACAGGAACGTCACGGTGTTGAAGACCTTGTGGGCCTGGACGAGGTCGACGCTGGCGTCGGGCGTCGGGGCGAGGCTGCTTCCCTCGGTCGGGCGGGCGACCACGCCGAAGGTCTCCACCAGGTAGTTCGCCCAGGGTGCGGCCGTCTCGTAGATCTCGTAGCGGCCCGGGGCGCACTCCTTCAGCGTCTTCTCCAGGTACCGGCCGGAACCGGGGCCGATCTCCAGCACCGTTTTCGGGTCGGCCTCGTAGACGCCGAGGGCGCGTAGTTCGTCGATGGTGTGCTGGGTGGCGCCGGGGGTGCCGTTCATGACCTCGTCGATGTGGTCCCCGATCGAGAGGCCGGCCGCCTTCGCGGCCCGCATGGTGGCCTCGAACGGAATGAACTCGTCGACGCCGCCTTGGTGGTTGGTGCTGCGCACGATGTCGAAGCCGGCTCGCCCCAGGAGCCGCTTGACCCCGGACTTCAGTGCTGACGTGCCTCTGTCCGCTGCCTTCATCAGGCTTGACCCCCCAGGTCGTCTCCACGGTCGGGGTCAGCATAGGATCACGGGCGCGCACGCGCAGCGGGACGGCGAATTCGCCCCAGCGCGACGGGAGTTGGAGGTGGATGCGGTCGTGGAACGCGGTGGACGGGCGACCGGCAGGCCGGAGTCCGCGGTGCTGCCCCCGTCGCTGCGTGCGGCGCTCGGGACGATCGCGGTCGTCGCCGCGCTCACGGTCGTCGCGATCGGGGTCCTGTACGCCGGGCGCGGCGGGCCCGGCGCGGTCGACGGGTGGATCCAGCCGACGGTGGACGGGGTGCGGCCACCGTGGCGGCGCGCCGCTTTGGCCACGGACTTCCTGGGCGAGCCCGCCGGCGCGGCCTTGCTGGTGGGGGCGGCCGTGGCGGGCTGTCTGCTGCTACGGCGGCCCCGCGCAGCAGCGCTCGTCGTGGTCGGCACCGGTGCGACCGTGGGGGCGACGACGTCGCTCAAGCCCCTGGTGGGGCGGACCATCCACGGCGACAACCTGTCCTACCCCAGCGGGCACACCGCCTTCCTCACCGCCTTCGCCCTCGCGGTCGCGCTGCTCGCGGCCGGTCGGCTCGGCCTCGGCAGGGCGGCCGGTACGTGGCTCGTGCTGGCCGCCGCGCTGGGGGCCGGCGCCGCCATGGGATGGGCACAGGTCGCCCTGGGGGCGCACTACCCGACCGACGTCCTCGGCGGCTGGTGCACCGCCCTCGCGGTGGTGCCGGCGACCGCGTGGCTGGTCGACCGGTTCGCACCCGGCTGACGCTACGTCACGCAAGTCGGCGGAAGACGGGCTTCACCGGCCGCCCGCCCAGCCAGGGCGTGGGGTCGGCGGCGTCCAGGGCCTTGCGGTACACCGCGCACGCCTGCGCCACCGCGTCGACGGTGCGTTCGACGTCGGTGTCGTCGAGTGCGCTGCTCACCACGAACGACGGGGCGAGCACCCCGCCCGCGAGGAGTTGGCGCAGGAACAGGGTGCGGTACTGCTGCGACGGCTGCCGCCTCTCGTCGAGGGTGGCGAAGACCAGGTTGCTGGCCCGGCCCCGGACGAGGACGTGGTCGCCGACGCCCGCGCCGGCCGCGGCCTCCCGGACGCCGGCGGCCAACCGCTCCCCGATGGCGTGCAGTTGGGCGGTGATCCCCTCTTCGACGTACGTGGTGAGCACCGCCATCGCCGCGGCCAGCGCGTGCGTCTCCGCGCCGTGCGTGGTGGACAGCAGGAACACCCGCTCGCCCCGGTGCCGCAGCCCGCCCCGCTCCATGAGGTCGCGGCGGCCGGCGAGCGCGGCGACGGCGAACCCGTTGCCCAGCGCCTTGCCGAACGTGGAGAGGTCGGGGACGACGCCGTACAGGCCCTGCGCGCCCGCCTCGGACCAGCGCAGGCCGGTGATCATCTCGTCGAAGACCAGGACGCAGCCGTGCCGGTCGGCCAACTCGCGCAGTCCGGCGAGGTAGCCGGGCGCCGGTTCGGTGTGGGTGGCGGGTTCGAGGATCAGACAGGCGACTTCGCCCTGGTGCCGGGTGAGGAGTTCCTCCGTGGCGGCCAGGTTCCCGTAGGGGAACGCCACGGTGAGTTCGTCGGTCGCCTTCGGGATGCCGGCGGACATCGGCGTGGTGGCGATGAACCAGTCGTCGGTGGAGAAGAACGGGTGGTCCGCGCAGATCGCCACCTTCGGGCGTCCGGTGACGGCGCGCGCCAGACGCACCGCGGCGGTGGTGGCGTCGGAGCCGTTCTTCGCGAACTTCACCATCTCGGCGGTCGGGACGGTGGCCAGGAAGCGCTCCGCGGCCTCGACCTCCACGATGGAGGGCCGCACGAAGTTGCTGCCGCGGTCGATCTCCCGCCGCACTGCCTCGGTCACCCGCGGGTGGGCGTGGCCCAGGCTGACCGAGCGCAGGCCGGAGCCGTACTCGACGTAGGCGTTGCCGTCGACGTCCCACACGTGGGCGCCGCGGCCGTGGCTGATGACCGGGGCCAGGTCCTCCGGGTACTGGTCGTCGCCCTTGGCGTAGGTGTGCGCGCCCCCGGGGATCAGGGCGTGCAGTCGCTCGTTCGCCTGCCGCGAGCGGGGCAGGGCGAACTCTGCGGCGCCTGCGGTGGCTTCGGTGCCTTCGGTGCCTTCAGTGCCTTCGGTTTCCATGGTGACGTCAGCTCTCCTTCTGCTTCAGGACCTCGGCGAGGCTCGGCGCCTCCCGGTCCCGCTGGGACATCGACGTGGCCGGCAGCGGCCAGTCGATGGCGAGCTCCGGGTCGTCGAAGGCGATCGTCACGTCCTCGGCCGGGTCGTGCGGGCGGTCGATGCGGTACGAGACGTCCGCGGTTTCGGTCAGCGCCTGGAAGCCGTGTGCGCAGCCCGCCGGGACGTACAGGGTCACCTGCGTGTCGCCGGACAGTTCGAAGGGGGCCCAGCGCAGGTGGGTCGGCGAGTGGGGCCGCAGGTCCACCACGACGTCGAAGACCTTCCCGTACGAGCAGCGCACCAACTTGGCCTCGCCGGCGCCGGAGCGCAGGTGCAGACCGCGCAGCACTCCGCGCACGGAGCGGGAGACGCTGTCCTGGACGAAGGCGTCCGGGTCGAGGCCGACGGAGCGGACCGCGTCGGCGTCGAAGGTGCGGCAGAAGAAGCCGCGTTCGTCGGCGTACGGCGTGGGCTCGAAGAGGTACGCACCGGCGATCGCCGGGACTTCGGTCACCTTCATGGGGCCTCCCGCAGGGCGTGGGCTTGGGTGTGGGCGTGGTCGGTCGTCGGGAACAGGGCCGCGGTCAGGGCCGTGAACTGGTGCTCCAGGCGCCGGGCGGCGGCCCGGTTCCGCTCGACGAGAGTGCGTCGCAGCTCCGCCGACCGCTGCTGAAGCTCCCGGAACTGTTCGAGCAGCCGGTCGGCGTCGACCTCGCGGGCGGGGTGGCAGTACGCGCCCAGGCCCATCTGGGCCATGAGCGTGTCGCTCTTGGTCGCGTAGCTGAGGGCGAGCGTCGGGGTGCCGACCTTCAGTGCGCAGATCAGGTTGTGGTAACGGGTCGCCACCACGGCGTCGGCCGCCGCCGTCTCCTTCATCAGGTCGGCCAACGAGGTCGCGTCGGCGGCGGTGAGCAGCGGCGAGTCCACCGCTTCGAGGATCGCGGCGACCACGGACGCGTCGACGTCGTCGCCGGTGAGCAGCCGGACCGGTCGGCCGTCCTCGACCAGGGCGCGGACGAAGCGGGTCGTCCCCTCCAGGTAGCGCCGGTGGATCTCGTCCGCGCGGGCGCGGTCGTCGTCGCCGCCGTGGAAGGCCATGACGCCGACGCAGACCGGGCCCGGCGGGTCCGGCGGGTCCGCAGGCGTGCCGACCGGCGGCGTCGGCAGGGCGAACGCGAGGTCCGGGTAGACCTCGTCGCGCGCGGTGTCCACGCCCATCGCCCGCATCGCGTCGCGGGAGGGTGCGTCCCGGTAGGAGCGGTACGCGGCCAGCCGCGCCGAAAAGCGCACCAGGGCCCGGGTGGGCCGGCTGCCGATCGGGGCGGCGCCGACGCTGACCAGCGCGACCCGGGTGCCGAGCAGCCGGCCGCCGGCACAGAGCAGGAACAGCGAGTACGGGAAGCCCCACGGGCGCAGCGGCAAGGTGGCTTCCAGGACGCCCATGCCCGGCACGATCACCACGTCGTGCCGGCGCACCCAGGCGGCGGTGCGGAAGACGTCGACGAGCTTGCCCAGGCCCTTGCCCGCGATCGCGCCCACGCGGGACGCGGTCCGGTACTCCCCGCGGTACCAGTGCAGCCGGGTCGCGGGGATCCCGTACCGGGCCGTGACGGCCTCGGGCCCGCCGCACAGTGCGTCCACGGCCGCCTCCGGGTGGTCGGCGCGGAGGTATCCGAGGACGGCCTCCAGCGATCCGTCGTTGCCGAGGTTGCCGGAGCCGAGCAGCCCGAACACCCCGACGCGCACGGGCCCGTTCCGGGGCTTCACGCCCGCCCGCCTTCCCGGCCGGCGACGAGGTCGTCGACGCAGACGGCGAGTTTGCCCGGGTCGACCGGGGCGCGGTCCTCGACGCGTTCGCCGGCGCCCGGCCTGACCCGGCTGGTCAGCCACGCGGCCAGGTGGCGGTGGCAGGCTCGCCGGTCGGCCGACGACAGCGGCGCCCGCCCGATCGCCGCGGCGAAGCCCCAGACGTACTCGGCGAGCAGCCGGGGCGTCGGGTGCAGCGGGCCGGCCCTGCGCGGGTCCAGGTTGACGCAGCGGGAGCGCTTGGAGGGGTTCGCCCGCTCGGCGCGGGCGGGGTGGTCGCGGCGGAAGTACAGCAGCCGGGGGACCTGGTGGAAGCGTCCGTGCAGGGTGATCTCGGCGACGAACGTGCGGTCCGCGTGGTGGTAGCTGTCGTGCGGCTTCACCCGGCGCAGCACGTCGGCCCGCATCACCCCGTAGAAGTCGTCTCCCCCGGGCTCGAACAGCAGGCTGCGGAAGCGCTCCGGCGCGTGCGCCGAGTCGGTGGCGAGGGTGTACTCGTAGGGGACCTTCACCCGGCCGTCGCCGTCGATGACGGCCTGGCCGGCGTGCGCGAGGATCACGTCCGGCTGTTCGTCCAGCGCCGTCACGCAGGCGCGCAGCAGGTCCCGGGCGTACAGGTCGTCGTGCGACGCCCACTTGAACAGTTCGCCGCGGCACTCGGTGAAGACGTAGTTGTGGTTGGGTGCGGCGCCGATGTTCCGGGACAGCCGGATGTACCGGATGCGCGGGTCCTTCGCGGCGTAGCGGCGGCAGATCTCCTCGGTGCCGTCGGTCGACGCGTTGTCGGAGACCACCAGTTCGAAGTCCTCGTAGGTCTGGCCGAGGAGGGCGTCGAGCGATTCGGCGAGGTACTCCTCGCCGTTGTACACGGGCAGGCCGATGCTCAGCCGGGGAGCGGTGCTCATGGGGTCCTCACTTCGCGGATGGGGTTGTGGTGGTGCTCGCGCAGGGCGGACCGCAGGTGCAGCCACCACGCGACCGAGCCGGTCACCGTCGCGGCGGCCACGCCCCATGCCGAGCCGACCGTGCCGGCGACCGCCGCTCCGCCGAGTCCGCCACCGACGTAGCAGGCGGAGGCGAACAGTTGGCAGCGCAGGCTGCGGCGGGCCGCGGCCAGGGCGCGCAGGCCGGCTGCCGCGCCGACGCCGAGGCCGGCGCCCGCGACGCCGAGCGCGGCCGGCACGATGAGCTCCGATGCGGCCGACCAGACGTCGCCGAGCACGAGTTCGCCGAACCGGTCGGGCAGCGTGAGGAGCGCGGCGCCCCACAGCAGTGCGCCGGCGGCCTGGCCGCCGCCGAGCAGCAGGCAGAAGGTGCCGAGTCGGTGCGGGGCCTGGCGCAGCACCCGTGCCGCTTCGGCGACGGTGACCAGGGACAGGCCCATCAGCACGGCGAGGAACGGGCCGAGCAGGAGTTCGGCGCCGCGGACCACGCCGACCGCGCTGACCCCGACGATCGCGCCGAGGCCGTACGCCCTCAGTTGGGCCGCGCCGCTGACGCCGACGTTCTCGACCAGGTAGCGGTAGCCGAGGTCGCGGTGTGCCCGCAGCCACTCGCGCGCCCCGGTCACCTTGGGTCGGATGCCGGACTGGAGGCAGCCGTACGCGGCGGCCACCGCGGCGGCCGTGCCCCAGGCCAGTACGAACGCGGCGACGCTGTCGACGCGGGCGGCCACCACCATGGCGGGGACGAGCGCGAGGCCCCCCAGGAGGTCGTTGACGAACGCTTTGCGTCCGGTGCCGGCGGCGAAGAACGCGAACCGCCAGGCGTCTTGCAGCAGCAGCCCGGGCAGGACGGCGCCGAGCGCGGCGAACGCGTGCCCCACGCCGCCGCCGACCGCCAGCCCGACCGCGAGGCACAGCCCGCCGACGGCGCCGCCGACGCCGAGCGCGGTGCCCGACGACCGGGCCGCCGCCGTGCGCCAGGACGCGTCCGGCACTCCGCTGAAGCGCACCATCAGCGGGTCGGTGGCCAGCCCGCGGGAGACGCCGAGCACCACGCCGTACGTCACCCAGGTGAGGCTGAACGCGCCGAACGCGGACAGCCCCAGCGAGCGGGCCACGTAGATCCCCACCGCGAAGTTCGTCATGCTGCAGACCGCCTGGTCGGCCAGCCCCCAGGACAGCCGGCCGGCGATGGCCCGCCTGGCGTTGGGCCGGGCCGTCGCGGTGGTGGTCTTCTCCTTCCCGGTGGTCATCGCCGTCACGCCTTGATCAGCCCGGCGGTGGCCAGGGCGTCGGCCGCGTCGGCGACGGCGTCGAACGGGAGACCGGACCGCTCGGCGACGTCCAGCAGGTCGTGTTCCCCGTCGGCGAGGTTGAGCACCCACAACATGGCCATCTGGGCCTGCTTGGCGTCGCTGCGTCCGCCGAGGGAGTCGTACAACCCGCGCCGGCCCAACTGCGGTTCCCCGTAAGGGCTGAGGTTGACGTAGCGCCGGTTGCGGTCCAGCACGGCGCACGCCTCGCGGCACACGGCGAGGGTGTCGGCCATCGCGTCCGGGGAGACGAAGTCCACGTCGTCGGCCGAGGTGTGGTACTCGGGGTAGCCGGCGTACGGGGTGCGGGTGAGCGAGCCCACGCCGAGGTCGAACCCGGGCGAGCAGAACTGCCGCTCGTCGTAGCCGTACGGGGTGAACTCGACGATGCTGTGCGGGCGCTCGGAGGCGGTCAGCACGTGCCGCAGCACCCGGTCGATCTCCGCGTCGCCGCGTCTGCTCCGCTTGTACGTCAACGGGCCCCGGTCGCCGGCGCAGGCCAGCACCAGCCCGTGCTTGACGCGGTCGATGCGCTCCGTATTGCGGGCGAGCCAGGTGATCGCCCCGATGGTGCCGGGGGCGAACAGGAACCGGTAGGTGTACCAGGGCCGGCGCTGCGCCAACTCCCGGGCCAGGAACGCCGCCACCGCGATGCCCGCCAGGTTGTCGTTGGCCAGCGACGGATGGCAGACGTGACAGGAGACGATCACCTCGTCCGCGACCTGCCCCGGGACCACGTGCTCGGCGTAGGTGAGGTGGCCGTCGCTGAGGGTGGAGTCGATCAGCACCTCGTACTCGCCGTCCGGCAGCGCGTCCAGGGTCTGCTGCGCCAGGCAGAAGCCCCACTGCGGCTGGTAGTAGCTGGTGCGGTAGGGCACCCACGTCGGATGGTCGGGCAGGGTGTGCAGGTGTTCGCGCAGCTTCGCCAGCGGCATCGTCGTCGCCACCGGCACGCTGTAGCCGAGCACGTGCAGGCTGGACGCGGCGAAGTCGACGACCCGGTTGCCGGCGGCGTCGGCGACGTACGCGTCCTTGATGTTCCACTCCTTGGGGACCGTCCAGTCGAGCACCTGCGTCCCGGTCGGCACCTCGTGGACCTGGAGCGGAACGTACTCGTCGACGATCTCCAAGGTGGCGCGGACACCGTCGCCGGTGATGCTCCGGCACAGCGGGTACAGCCGCTCCACCAGGGCGTGCAGCTGCTCGCCGATGGCGGTCCCGGTCATCGGCGCCACCGCAGGGTGGAGTCGACGGCGTCGGCGTCGGCCGCCGCGCGCAGCACGGCGAGCCGGGTGAAGCGGCGCTCGAAGTCCGCCCGGGTCAGTCCGTGCTCGCGGTAGGCGTCGGCGAGTTCGAGCGCGCCCCGCTTCACCGTCCACTCGCACTCGAAGCCGTCCGTCGCGGCGCGGAACCGGGAGAAGTCCACCCGGTAGGAGCGCGGATCGGCGCCGGTCTCCCCGGTGATCACCACCTTTGAGCCGGTCACCGCCTCGGCGACCTGTTCGGCGATCTCGGCGACGGTGACGTTGTTCGCCTCACTGCCGATGTTGAACGCCCGGTCGTGCACCGCGTCGCGGGGCGCGACGAGCGCGGTGGCGAAGGCCCGGGCGATGTCGACGGCGTGCACCAGCGGGCGCCAGGGGGTGCCGTCGGAGAGCACCAGCACCTCGCCGGAGAGCAGCGCGTGGCCCACCAGGTTGTTCAGCACGATGTCGGCGCGCAGCCGGGGCGAGTAGCCGAAGGCGGTGGCGTTGCGCATGTACACCGGCGTGAAGTCGCCGTCGGCCAGGGCGTGCAGGTCGTCCTCCACCCGCACCTTGGACTCGGCGTAGGGCGTGACCGGGCGCAGCGGGGCGTCCTCGCCCACCAGGTCGGCGCCGCCGGCCGCGCCGTACACGGAGCAGGTGGAGGCGTACAGGAAGCGTCGCACTCCGGCGTCGCGGGCGAGCTTCGCCAGCCGTACGGACGCGTGGTGGTTGATGTCGTAGGTGAGGTCGGGCGCCAGCGCTCCCAGCGGGTCGTTGGAGAGCGCGGCGAGGTGGATCACGGCGTCCACGCCGGCGACGTGGTCGGCGGTGACGTCGCGCAGGTCCACCCGGTGCCCGGGCGGGTCCGCGGGCCGCGGGCCCAGCACGCAGTCGGCGAACAGGCCGGAGTCGAGGCCGACGACCTCGTGGCCGGCGGCGGCGAGCACCGGGGCCATCACGGTGCCCAGGTAGCCCTGATGTCCGGTCAGCAGCACGCGCAAGGTTCATTCCCCCAGGTCGAGAGTGAGTTTGGTGACGGCGAAGGCTTCGGCGTAGCGGGTGTGGCATTCGATGCCGCGGATCCGCGCGAGGCCGAGGAACGCCTCCCGGTCGTACCAGGGCCGGTGGCGTTGCGAGGGGTAGTGCTCCTGGAGCAGCTGCACCTTCCGCTCGGCGACGTCCGGCTCCAGCGGCTGGTACGCCGTGGGGCGGCCGAGGTCGGCGTCCCACTTGACGATCTCGTAGCCGAGCACGAGGTGGTCGCGGAACGCGGTGGGCACCAGCTTCGCCAGGCCCCGGTGGTCCTGGTGGGCGTCCTCGGTGCGCGGTGCCAGGACGAGGTCCGGTTCGGTCCGCGCCCGCAGCTCCTCCATGGCGGTCTTGGCCTCGTCCCACTGCGCCGGCAGCCGGCCGTCGGCCAGCTTGAGGACGGTCAGCCGCAGGTCGGCGCCGGGGCAGAAGGCGGCGAGCGCGGCCCGCTCCTCCTGTTCGCGTTCGGTGCCGCCGCCGGTGAGCACCAGGGCGTCGACGCGGATGCCGGGCCGGGCCAGGCACGCGGTCAGCAGGGTGCCGCCGGCGCCGATGGCGATGTCGTCGCAGTGCGCTCCCAGGGCGACGAGCCGGTCCAGGCGCCCGGTTTGGAGCCGGATCACGCGGCCCCCGTCCTGGCGCCGTCGCGTTCCCACACGGCCCACGGGCGCTCGCCCCGGGCGTAGGCGGCGTCCAGCGCGGCCCGTTCCTTGACGGTGTCGGTCGGCTTCCAGAAGCCGCGGTGGCGGTGGGCCACCAGCCGGCCGCGCTTGGCGAGCCCGGCGCAGCCGTCGGCGACCAGGTCCCCGCCCTCGGGGATGTGGTCGAAGACCTCCTGCCGCAGCACGAAGTAGCCGCCGTTCTCCCACAGCGGCAGTTCGCTGACCGCGGTGATGCCGCCCACCAGTCCGTCCTCGCCCAGGTCCACGCAGTGGAAGGAGGACTGCGGCGGCACCACCATCATCGACGCGCCGGCGTCGCGCCGGGCGAACTGGTCGATCATCTGGGGCAGCGGGGCGTCGGTGAGCACGTCGGCGTAGTTGGCGAGGAACATCTCGTCGCCTTCGAGGTGGTGGCGCACCCGGCGCAGCCGCTCCCCGATTGGGGACTCGATGCCGGTCTGCACGAACGTGATCTTCCAGGAGGCGATGTCGGTGGAGAGCAGTTCGGTCCGCCCGTTGGAGAGCACGAAGTCGTTGGACATCGTCTCCTCGTAGGTGAGGAAGAAGTTCTTGATGTGGCGGTCCCCGTAGCCGAGGCAGAGGATGAACTCGGTGTGCCCGAAGTGCGCGTAGTAGCGCATGACGTGCCAGATCAGCGGTCGCGGGCCGACCATCGCCATCGGCTTGGGCACGTCGTCGTCCCCGCCGCTGCGCATCCGCAGCCCGTAGCCGCCGCAGAACAGTACGACCTTCATGCTGCAACCTCTTTCACGACGTGACCTCGACGATGCTCAGTTCCGGGATGGGGAAGACCAGCCGGCCGCCCCAGGCGTGCACGAAGGACAGTTGCTCGACCAACTCGGCCCGCAGGTTCCAGGGCAGGACGAGGACGTAGTCGGGCTCGTCGGTGCTGATCTGTTCGGGCGGCAGGATCGGGATGCGGGTGCCCGGGGTGAACCTGCCGTGCTTGTAGGGGTTGCGGTCGACCGTGTACGGGAGCAGGTCGGGCCGGATGCCGCAGTGGTTGAGCAGGGTGTTGCCCTTGCCGGGGGCGCCGTAGCCGACGACTGTCTCGCCGCGCTCGGCCGCGTCGATGAGGAACCGCAGCAGGTCCCGGCGCACCTTGGCCACCCGGGCGGAGAACTCGGTGTACCCGGACAGCTCCTGGAGCCCGGCGGCCTTCTCCCGCTCCAGGACGTCGGCCACGCGCCGGGTCGGCTCGCCGGCCGTCTCGGCGGGCCGGGCCCACAGCCGGATGGAGCCGCCGTGCGTGGGCAGCAGTTCGACGTCGACGAGCGCGAGTCCGCCGCTGGCCAGCGCCCGGATCGCGGCGGCGACCGTGTAGTACTGGAAGTGCTCGTGGTAGATGGTGTCGTACTGGTTCTGCTCGATCAGCGTCAGCAGGTGCTGCACCTCGACGGAGACCCAGCCGTCGTCGGCGACCAGGGCGCGCAGGCCCCGGGTGAACCCGATGACGTCGGGGATGTGGGCGTACACGTTGTTGGCCACGACCAGGTCCGCAGGGCCGTGTTCGGCGCGGACGTCCGCGCCGGTCGCCGGGTCGAGGAACGCGGTGAGCGTGGGCACGCCCGCGTCCCGCGCGGCGGCGCCGACGTTCACCGACGGTTCGATGCCCAGGCAGCGGACGCCGCGGTCCACCACGTGCTTGAGCAGGTAGCCGTCGTTGCTGGCGACTTCGACGACGAAGGCGTCCGGGCGAAGGCCGACCCGCGCCGCGGCGTCGTCGACGAACGTGCGCGCGTGCTCCACCCAGGACGTCGAGTACGAGGAGAAGTACGCGTACTCGCTGAACGTCTCCTCCGGGGAGATCAGCGGCGGGATCTGCGCGAGCCAGCAGTCGGTGCAGACCCGCAGGTGCAGCGGGTACGTCGGCTCGGGCCGGTCCAGTTGGTCCGCGGCGAGAAAGCTCTCGCACGGCGGGGTCGCGCCCAGGTCGACCACGCTCGCCGTCGCCGTCGAGCCGCACAGTCGGCATCGTGTCATCTGCTGTCCCCATCCCTGCTCGCGCGGCTTGCCCGCGGCGAGCCAGTGCTCTTGTCCTCACCCGGCGGCGGGCCGTCCCCGCCGCCGGTGCGCCCCGCGATCGCGGTGCGGTACCCGTCCACCAGGCGCTTCAGCCCGACGGTCGGGCTGAAGCCCTGCTCGTAGCGGCGCCGGGCCGCCCGGCCCATCTCCCCGTTGCGGTCCTGCTCGGCCGTGACCCGGCGCAGGCAGGCCGCGAGCGAGGCGGGCTCGCCCGGCCGGTGCAGCAGCCCGGTCACCCCGTCGTCGACGAGTTCGACGAAGGCGCCGTGTCCGGCGGCGACGGCCGGGACACCGGCCGCCATCGCCTCCACGACCACCAGGCCGAACGCCTCCAGCCACGTCGAGGGGGCCACCACGGCGACCGACTTCGCGATCGCCCGCCGGCACTGCTCCGGGTCGTACAGGCCGACGTGGCGCACGTCGTCCCGGCCCGCCGCCCAGGCCGTCACCTCGCCCTCCAGCGGCCCCGCGCCGGCGATCACGAGCGGTACGCCCGCCCCGCCGCCCGCGGCGATCTCGTCCCACGCGGCCATCAGCATGCGTACGCCCTTGGCCTCGGCGAGCCGGCCGAGGTAGAGCAGGTGCTCGCCGGCGCCGAGCCGGCGGGCGTCGGGCGCGGGGTCGGGCACGAAGTTGTGCTTGACCGCCAGCCGCTCGGCCGGCATGCCGGCCCGCACCAGGACGTCGCGCTGCGCCGCGGAGATGCAGAAGAACCGCTCCACGCCGGACCACCACCGGCGCCGGTTGACCGCCAGGCTCACCGCGAGCGGCACCGTCGCCAGCTTGGAGCCGCGGTAGCAGCCGTGCCGGACGGCGGGCAGCGGCGTCGACCCGACGCACTCGGAGCACGGCCGACCGTCCCGTTGCAGCGTGCCGGGCGGACAGACCTGGGTGTAGTTGTGCAGCGTGGCGACGACGGGCACGCCGGCGTCGGCGCAGGCGGCCAGCACCGCGGGCGACAGCAGCGGAAAGACGTTGTGGACGTGCACCACGTCCGGCCGCTCCGCCCGCAGCCGGGCGGCGAGTTCGGCGCGGACCGCCGGGTTCCACGGCACCAGCAGCGGCACCGCGGCCTTGCCCCGCAAGGAGAGGGCGGCGATGTCGTCGCTGCGCCGCTCGAACACCCCGACCCGGTGGCCGGCCGCGCGCAGCAGCGCCACCTCCTGGTCGACGACGTTGTTCTCGCCGCTCGGCTGCGCCGAGGAGTAGCGGTTGTGCACCACGAGGACGTGCATGCTCAAGGACGCCTCCGGTCCTGGTCCCGTTGCGGGACGGCTGGTCGATGGGGCTTCGGCGTCGGAAGCGACGCGGCTGCGGCGGGTGCGGCGAGCAGGGACGCGGCCACGGCCAGGTGCAGCAGATACGGCGAGGCGTCACCCAGCCCTGCTTCGGTGTACGACGCGATCGCGCAGTAGCTGATGAGGAAGACGGCGCACGCCCGGTGCAGCGACGGTGGCCGCAGCAGTGCGACGCCGCCCAGCACGACGAAGACCGCCGCGACCAGGACGACGCCGGTCAGGCCCTGTTCGTGGTAGACGGCCAGCCAACTGTTGTCGATCGGCAGCCCGCCGAACGACTTGTCCCCCAGGCCCACGCCGAACGCTTCCTTCAGCGTTGAACGGGGCTGCGCCAGCAGGGCGTCCCAGACCTTGGCCCGGCCGGTGAGGCTGGTGAAGTTCTCCTGGCTCTGGCCGCGCAGGAACCACGCCCGCAGCGCCGGGGCGAACCCGACCGCGGCCACCGCGGCGCACACCACCGTCCAGGCGAAGAACCGGCGGGCGGCGGCGCTGGTCAGCACGAGCGAGCCGATCGCCAGCGCGAGTCCGATGAGCAGGCCGAGCGTGGCCGTCCGGGTGTGGGTGAGCGCGAGCATGACGAGGGAGGGCACGATGACCAGCACCGCGCTCGTCCGGTCGACGCGACGGCCCAGGACGAGCAGCGCGGTCAGCCCGATGATCACCGCGGCGTACTGGCCGATCTGCGGCGGGGTCAGCGGCCACAGCGCACCGACCAGCCGCCCGCCGTACAGTTCCGGCACGGCGGCGCCCGGTGAGATCGCGGCGCCGGCGGCGACCGACCCGAGCACCGCGAAGTACATCCGTATGTGGTGCCGTACGAAGGTCAGTTGCCCGTCCCACCAGCGGCTGAGCAGCCACAGCGTGCCGATGAAGAGGCCCAGTCGGGCACAGCGGAACAGCGCGCCGAGCCCGGACTCCAGTTGCATGCTGGAGATCACGCTCGGCACCAGCAGCAGGGTGAGCAGCAGCAGGAAGGCGCTGGCCCGCACGCGCAGTCGCAGGTTGAGCGCGAGCGCCAGGGCGAACGCGGCGACCAACGCGCCCATGGTGACCATCTGGATGAGGGAGCGGGGCAGCGGGACGACGGTCTTCGCCCCGGCGGAGCCGAGGGTGTTGAGGACCAGCAGACCCCAGGCGAGGCCGACGGTCTTCGGCGTACGGGCGGGGCGCGCTCCTGCGCCGGGCCCGGTGTCCGCCGCGTGCGGTCCGCCCGGCAGCGCGTCGCGCCGCGGGTCGTCGCCCATCTCAACCACCGGACCGCGGGTCGAGGGTGCTGCCCGCGTCCTGCTCGTACGGCGTGCCCTGCCACTGCCCGAAGTCGAGCACCCGGCTCGGGTCGTGGGCGACGAAGGTCCACGGTCCGAGGTAGTCGTTGTCGTACCAGCGGTTGTGCTGCCGGTGGGTGATCGCCTTCGCCACCTGCTCGCCCTGGTACGGCGACCAGTCGGGGAAGGTGCCGTAGTTGGCCAGCACCGCCATGCGGTCGCACTTGACCGTGCACTGGAGGACGGACTTGTCGAGGACGAAGCGGTTGCCGTGGACGTCCACCCGCTGCGTCTTCCACCGGCAGTCGGCGTACAGCGGCGCGGTGGCGATCCCCGGCCGTGCGCAGCGCTCGGCGCGCGGCACCAGCAGGGTGCAGTGGCCGGAGGAGGTGTTGGCCGGGCTGTTGCAGAACCGGTCGGCGTTCTCCCACAGGGTGATGCCGGACCAGTTGTTCTCCAGCACGTTGCGGGAGATCTCGATCTTGTCCGTGCGGGCGTCGATACGTGGTTCGCCGCCGGACTCGGACAGGTAGACGGTGGCGAAGGGGAAGCTGTCGCCGCGGTCGGCGTGCTTGCGGCCCTCGACCCAGTTGTTCCGCCGGATCGTGTTCTTCCTAATGACCGCGTTGTAGCTGGTCTCGTAGATCAGGGCGGCGCCGTCGTTGGATTCGAGGACGTTGTCCTCGATGCGGAAGTCGTTGTTGTTGGTGTCCGCCCACAGTCCGGCGCCGCGGTTGTCGTGGACCCAGTTGCCGCGTACGTCGGCCTTGTTGACGGCCCAGAACTTGACGCCGGCGGTGCAGCCGCAGCCCGGTCGGCGCCGCTCCCAGTCGTCGGTGTTGTTGGCGGTGATCTCGTTGCCCTCGACCACCAGGCCGTTGACGGGGCCGCCGGCCTTGTACGCGTTCATTCCGTACTGGCCGTTGCCGCGCAGACAGCTGGCGCTGACCCGCTGGCGGGCGCCGGCCATCAGCCCGGCGCCGGAGTTGTACTGGACGGTGGCGTGCTCGATCACCCAGCCGTCGGCCGAGTCGTGGTTGACCACACCCTCGTTGTGCGGTGCGACGAAGCCCTGCACGGTCAGATGGCTGATGGTGACGTCGGGGGCCGAGCCGCCGAACGCGTACTGGTTGGTCTTGCGGCCGTCGAGCACCGCGCCCGGCGCGCCCAGGTAGCGGTTGCCCTGCTTGGGGATCACCTGGGAGTAGCGGTCCGGTGGAAGCCGGTGCTGGCCCGGTCGAAGCCAGAACGTGGTGTTCGGGGGGTTGGCGCGGGTCTTCGCCGCCAGGTCGCCGACGACCGCGGGGTCGACCGGCACCGCGCCCTCCGGCGCCTTCGTGGGCCCGGGCGCGGGGTCGGCGCACACTCGGGCCACGGCCCTGGCCGCGGACGGCGCGCCGGTCGGCCCCGCCGGGGCGCCCTGCGTGTCCACGCAGGCGCTCGCCAGCAGGGCCGGTGCCGCGACCGGCAGCGCCCAGTTCCGCCACTTGATCACCGCGCCCCCTAGCCGCGGAACCTGAGTACGGTGGTGAACTCCTGCGCGCCGTCGACGTGGCCGGTGCCGACGAGCGTCGTGGCGGGTTCCTTGCGGCCGAAGCCGGCGGAGTACCAGCCGAGCGGCGGGGCCGTCTCGCCGCGGTGCGCCCGCCAGCGCAGTTGCCCGGGCAGTTCGAGCACGGCGGAGCGGTCCTCGCCGTCCCGGGTCCAGGTGAGCACGGCCCGGCTCTCGTCGAGGTCCGCGGCGATCGTGGGCCCGAGGTGGAAGGCCAGGCGTGCGGCGCGACGCGGGCCGCGCACTTCGTCGACGACCCGTAACTCCCGGCTCGTGGATGCCAGTTCCACTCGGCGTCGGTGTACGGCGCCCTGGTAGCCGTCGTGTTCGGCGCACCAGCGGGCGGGCTTTTCGTCGGTCGGGTCGGGGTCCGCGACCAGGACGCGGCTGCGGGCGTGCCGGGTCCACAGGAACGGCCCGCCGGAGCCGGACTGGTCGTCGCCGTCGAGTTCCAGGGTGTTGTGGCCGAGGGTGGATCGGAAGTACCGCCGCCACTCGGGCTGTCCGTGGTAGCAGTACGTGCCGGGGTCGGCGAGCACGTCGACGCCGTCGTGCCGGACCTCCACGGACAGCGCGTCCGCGTGGGCGTGTGCGGCAATGGACAAGAAGCCGTGCGGGCCGCCGTCGCAGCGGCACCAGATCCCGCCCGGGCCGCGCAGGACGGTGAGCCCTGCGTCGGCGAAGTGGGCCGGTCGGCTGTCCGGTCGGGTCGCGGTCGGTGCCGCGGGTCGCACGAGCGCGGCCAGCAGCGGGGTGCGCACATCGGTGCCGGTCACCTCGGGCCACCAGGCGAGCCGGCCGAAGACGGCGTCCCCGGTGGCGAGCAGCGAGGCCCAGCGGTCGGTGCCGGCGCCGTCCACGACCAGGCCGTGCCCGTCGTCCGCGTCGCCCTGGCGCGGCGGCCGTAATCGGCCGTCGACGACGGCGGCGAGCGCGTCGGTCATCCGCAGCAGCACCAGCCGCACGGTCTGGGGGACGGGCACGCCGGCGGCGTCCGCCTCGGCGACCGCGGCGAGGCCGAGTTCCAGCACGAGCCCGTGGTACTCGCTGGCCAGTTCCCGGTTGAGACCGGAGGGGAAGGTGTTGCCGCGCAGGTGCTCGTCCAGCGACCGCAGCGCGTCCGCGCGCCACCGCGCTGATTCGGGGAACCAGCCGAACGCGCAGGCCGTGGCGAGCTGTCCGGCTGCCTCGGCGATGACGTGGTTGTTCGCCGACGACCCCCGGCTGGGGAAGGCGGCGAGCCAGCGCTGGTGGTGCCAGATCTGGTGCAGCGCCACCGGGTTGTCCTCGAACAGCCCGGCCGCGCCCGGCCAGCCGTCGAGCAGTCGGCGCACCCAAACCCAGGACAGCAGCCGGATGCCCAGCTCGATACCGCTGGTCCAGTGCACCCCGCGCAGCGGCTCGTTCGTGGCCCACCAGGACCGCAGGTGCGCGGCGACGCGCTCGGCGTACGCCTCGTTCCCGGTGGTCGCGTACGCGGCGGCGAGCACGGTGAGGTGGTGGTGCCGGGACAGCTCCCAGATCTGCTTGACGTCGCCGATCGCGTCCTCGTCGCGGTAGGGGACGTCGAAGGCGTAGCCCTCCGGGGCGCGGCGGCCGGTCTTCGGGTCGTACTGCCAGTCGGGGTCGGCCAGGTCGTCGCGGCGCACCCCGAAGTACTCGGCTTGCCCGGCCATCAGCCGGTCCGCATCGGCCACGAGGCGCTTGACGGCGTCCGGCGGGACGGCGTCGACCACCTCGGCGGGCAGCGCCGCGGTGAACCGGGCGCCGGTCGGGGTCGGGGCGGCGGGCACCGCCGATCGCCACCGCCGTCTGCGGACCGCGTCGCCCACCCGGCCGCCGACCTCCCGCGGCCCCATCCTCGACAGCCGCCGCAGGTACCAGCCCGCGCTCCCCGAACTCGCGCTCATCGCGCCGCCGCCAACGTCACGGGGGCGCCGCTGGCCAGGCTGGTCCGTACGGCGAGGGTGGCGGTCGTGGTGGCGACCAGCGACTCCAACGGCACCGGCATCGGTCCGCCGGTGCGTACGGCTTCCAGGAACGCGTCCAACTCGGCGCGCTGGCCCTTGTCCCGGGCCTTGGGCAGCCGGGAGCTCACCCACCGCTTGCGGCCGTGGACGCTGGCGCGGACGAAGTCGTCGAGCCGTAGCGCACGGCCGTCGGCGACCAGGTCCAGGGTCTCCTTGGGGAAGCCGGCCGGGCCGGTGGTGACGTAGCTGATGGTGGCGGTGGAGCCGCCCGGGTAGCGCAGCACGACCTGGAGGTCCTCGTTGCCGGGCGTGGCGAGCGCGTACACGGAGACGGGGTCGGCGGCGAGCAGCCAGCTCGCGGTGTCGATGAAGTGCCCGCCCTCGCCGGCGAACCGCGTGCCCTCGGTGTTCTGTTGGAGGTACCAGCTGCCGGCCGCCAGCCGGCCCGCGTTGACGAGGTAGCGCACGCTCGCCGGCCCGGTCCGGGTGCCGAAGCGCTCGCTGGCCTCCTTCAGCAGCGGTGCGAAGCGGCGGTTGAAGCCGACCTGGAGCCGATCGTTGCCGGACTCCTCCACGGCCGCGAGCACGCCGGCCAGTTCGTCCTGGTCGAGCGCCAGCGGCTTCTCCACGAACACCGTCTTGCCCGCCAGCAGCGCCCTGCGGGTCAGTTCGGCGTGCGAGCTGTGCCGGGTGACCACGAACACCGCGTCGATGGACGGATCGTCGAGGACGGCGTCGAGGTCGGTGGTCGCTTCGGCGAAGCCGAACTTCTGCTTGGCGTTGGCCGCGGACAGCGCCGTCGTGGTGACGACCTTGGCCAGCTCGACGCCGTCGCGGCGGGCCAGGTGCGGCAGCAGCATCGACGTCGCGTAGTTGCCGGCGCCGGCGAATGCCAGCCGCACCGTCGCCTTGGCGGGCCGGACGGCGGCGGGCGCCTTGCTGGCGCGGCGCACCGCGGGCACGGCCGTCGCGGGGGCCGTCTCGTGCGCCTCCCCGGTGCGTTCGGGGTAGCGGAAGAGCACGGCCACGGCCCTCAGCTCGCCGTCCTTCAGGCTTCGGTAGGTCTCCACGGCGTCGTCGAAGTCGGCGACGTGGGAGATCAGGGGCTCGACGTCGATCCGGTCGCGGGCCAGGAGGTCGAGGAAGCACGCCAGGTTGCGGCGCTCGGTCCAGCGCACGTAGCCGATCGGGTAGTCCCGCCCCTGGAGTTCGTACTCGGGGTCGTAGCGCCCCGGTCCGTAGCTGCGGGAGAACCGTACGTCGAGCTCCTTCTCGTAGTACGCGTTCCACGGCAGGTCCAGCCGGCACTTGCCGATGTCGACGACCCGGCCGCGGTCCCGGCTCAGTCGGGCGGCCAGCTCGACGGGCTGGTTGCTGGAGCCGCCGGCGGCCAGGTACACCTGGTCCACGCCGTGTCCGCCGGTGAGTTCGGCGACGGAGTTCACCACGGCGGCGGACGCGGGATCGCCGCAGGCCGCGGCGCCCAGGCGCTCGGCCAGCTCGCAGCGCGCCGGGTCGGGGTCGACCCCGACGACGGTGGCGCCGGAGGCGACGAGCAGTTGCACCACCAGCTGTCCGATCAGCCCGAGGCCGATGACCAGTGCCACGTCGCCGAGTTGCGGTTCGCCCTGGCGCACGCCCTGCATTGCGATCGAACCGACGGTGCCGAAGGCCGCGTGCCGCGGCGCGAGGCCGTCGGGGACCCGGGAGTAGAGGTTCTTCGGCACCCAGTTCAGCTCGGCGTGCAGCGCGTGCTCGTTGCCGGCGCAGGCGACGAGGTCGCCCACGGAGACGTCGTCGATCCCGGTGCCTACCTGCTCGACCACGCCGCACAGCGAGTAGCCGAGCGGGGTGTACGAGTCCAGCTTGCCCATCACCTTGCGGTAGGTGGCGGGCAGTCCGTTGGTGGCCACGCTCTGCATGACCTTGGCCACCTGGTCGGGGCGGGAGCGGGCCTTGCCCAGCATCGACATGCCGGCCTCTGACACCTTCATGAGCTCGGTGCCGGTGGAGATCAGCGAGTAGGCGCTGCGGACCAGCACGCCGTCCGGCTTGCACCCCGGCACCGGCACGTCGAGCAGCGCCAGCTCGCCGCTCTTGTAGTTCTGCACGACCTGTTTCACCCGAGCTCCTCTTGTTTCTACGCCGTCTTCCGCACCGTTGTGCACGCCGTCTCGCACGCCGTCTTCCGTGCCGTCTCGCACTCCGTCAGGCCGCTGCGCTGCGACTGGAGTCGGCGGTCGCGCTGCGGTACCAGTACTCCAGGGTCAGCACGTGCCACAGGTGCTTGGAGAAGTCCCGCTGTCCGGCGGCGTCCTCGGCGACGAGCCGCTGGAGCGCCTCGCGGCGCAGGAAGCCGGACCGTACGAGCACTCCGTCGTGCACCACCTCGCGCACCAGCGGTGCCAGGTCCCGGCTCATCCAGGCCCGCAGCGGCGCGCTGAACAGGCCCTTGGGCCGGTAGACGATCTCCCGCGGCAGGATCGAGGTGGCCGCCTCCTTGAGCACGGCCTTGCCCTGCCGTCCGACGATCTTGCGGTCGCCGGGGACCGCGAACGCCGCCTTGACCACCTCGACGTCCACGTACGGCACCCGCACCTCCGTCGAAGCGGCCATGCTGGAGCGGTCCGTGTAGGCGAGGTTCAGACCCGGCAGGAACATCCGGGCGTCGCCCAGGCACATGCGGTTGACGAAGTCGTCGAGGTCGTTGTCCCGGTAGACGTCGGCGTGCTCGGTCAGCACGTCGTCGACCGTCCCGGCCAGGTCCGGGTCGAGAAGGGCGAGCAGTTCTTCCTGGTCGTACATGGTGTAGCTGCGGCGGAACGCGGTCTCCTCCGGCAGTTCGGCGAAGGAGAGGAACCGCTTCGCGAAGCGCACCGACCGGTACCCCCGGCGGGACGTGGCGACCGGCAGCCGGTCCACGGCCCGGTGCACTGTGCGCCGCAGGGGCCGCGGCACGCGCTGGTAGCGCAGCGCGAGCAGGTTGGCCAGGTGCTTGCGGTACCCGGCGAACAGCTCGTCGGCGCCCATCCCCGAGAGCATCACCTTGACGCCGGCCTCCCGGGCGGCCGAGCAGATCAGGAAGGTGTTGATCGCGGCCGGGTCGCCGATCGGCTCGTCCAGGTGGTACGTCATCTGCGGCAGCAGGTCGAGCACGTTCGGGGCGATCTCGATCTCGTGCAGGTCGACGCCGAAGCGCTCGGCCACCCGCCGCGCGTAGCGCAGGTCGTCGGGCATCGCCTCGAACTTGGCGTCCTCGGCGCGGAACCCGATGGTGTACGCGGAGATCCCGGGGCGGTGGCGGGCCGCCAGCGCGGTCAGATAGCTGGAGTCGAGCCCGCCGGAGAGGAAGGTCGCCACGGGGACGTCGGAGAGCAGGTGCCGTCGGCTCGACTCCTCGACGACGGCGGCGAGGTCCGGCTGCCAGCCGCTTCGGGCCCGCTCCCTGGCCTCGCTCGCGACGTCCTTCAGGTTCCAGTACCGGCCGCGCTCCACCCGCCCGTCGGGCCGGCACCGCAGCCAGCTGCCCGGCGGCAGCTTCTCCGCCTCGCGGAACGCGCAGCGCGAGTCGGGCACCCAGTAGTAGAGCAGCGAGGCGACCAGTGCCGCGTGGTCGACCTGGAGCGAGCCGCCGGTCACGGCGGCGAGCGCCTTGAGTTCGGAGGCGAACACCAGGCCCGTGCCGCGCCGCAGCAGGAACAGCGGCTTGATGCCGAGTTGGTCGCGGGCGAGCACCAGTTCGCCGGTCCGCTCGTCGAAGACCGCGAAGGCGAACATGCCGCGCAGCCGGGGCAGGCAGTCCGTGCCCCAGCGCCGCCACGCCTCCAGCAGCACCTCGGTGTCGGAGGTGCCGCGAAAGCGCACCCCGGCGGCGGCCAGTTCGACGCGCAGTTCGGGCGCGTTGTACAGCTCGCCGTTGTAGGTGAGGGCCAGGCCGCCGGAGACCATCGGCTGGGCGCCGGTCTCGGACAGGTCGACGATCGCCAGCCTGCGGTGCCCGAGGTGCACCTCGCCGTCGCCGGCCGGGTGGCCGTATCGGCCGGCCCCGTCCGGGCCTCGGTGGGCGAGGACGTCGGTGAGCCGGTCGACGACGACCCGCCCGTCCGGCCATCGGTACGTGCCTGCGATGCCACACATGGTCTACCGCGCCTCCTGGTCGCTGTCCGAAGTCCGTGCGGCCGGCATCGACGGCCGCTCCGTCCGCAGCTGACCCGTTCCGTTCTGCCGTGCCAACAGCTCCGTCGGCAGTTGGCCGGTCCCGTTCTGCCGGGCCGACCGCTCGTGGTGGCCGCGCAGCGCGGTGTGCTGTCCGTCCCACAGCGTGCCGTCGGTCCGGTCCCGCGGATCGGGGTCGATCAGCACCACGCCGATCACCGGGACGCGCTGGTCCGCGAGTTGTCGTGCCACGGTGTGCAGCCAGGCGGCGCTGGCGTGCCCGGCGCGTACCACGAGCACGGTCTGGCCCCCGAGGTAGTGGAGGTCGGTCCAGGCCGTGCCGGGTGCGACGGAGCCGACGCCGAGCCGGCGCGTGCCGTGCGGCACGCCCGCGGCGGCGTCACCGCTGACGACGGTGGGGCCGCCCGGCGGTCGGCGGCCGTCGGCGAGTGTCGGGCCCGGCAGTCCGTCGACGACGACCACCGGCCCCTCGTCGGCCAGCGCCCCGGCGACGTCCAGGGCGATGGCGGTGGTGCTGCGGACGCACCCCAGTGCCAGCAGTGACACGGGATCCGCGGAGCCGCGCACGGCGCGGGCCAGGGTCGCGGTGAGGCGTTCGCGTTCCGTCCGGGTCCGTCGGCGCTGCCACAGCCGGGGCGATCGGCGCGGTACGCGACGCAGCTCGGCGATGACCGAGGCGCCCAGGTTCGCGGCGATCTCCCGGCGCAGTACGGGCCGGTCGGCCACGACGGTGCCGACCGCGGCGAGCACCAGTCCGATGACGAGCCCGAGGGCGGTTCCGATCGCGCCGTTGGTGACGGCGGCTTTGGGCAGGGAGTGCGGCACCGCGCGGGGACCGTCGACGATCTGCGTGCCGGCGACGAGCCGGGGGGTGCCGGTGCGGGCCTCCGCCGCGCGCTGGTCGAAGTCGGCGATGCGTGAGTTGAGTTCGGCGCGGCGGGCGAAGAGGGATTCGATGCTCGCCGACCCCTTCGTGTCGCTGTCCGGTGAGCGTGCGCCGATCGCCTTGTTCACCTCTGCTAGTTCGGTGCGCATCCGGTCGCGCTGGTCGAGCAGGGCCTTCGCCTCGGCTTCGGCGGCTTCCCGCATCCGTCGCACGTGGTCCGCGACGAACGCGTCGGCCAGTGCTTTGGCGCGGGCGACCGCGTGCGCGTCGCTGTCGCCCGTGACGTCGATCTGGAGCAGGTTGTTGGTCAGGCCGGTGCCCCGGTACTCCTGCATGAACTCTTCGGGGTCTTGTGGGGACTTGAGGGATTTCAGGGCCGTTGCCGCGATCCGGGTGGTCCCCAGCAGGGCGACGTCGGTACGGATCAGGGTTCCGGTGTCGTTCGGCTGGTCCTCCTGGTGCGCAACGAGCACCTTGGTGACCGCGCTCGGCGGTGGCGGCAGCAGGACGGCGACCGCCACGCCGATCAGCAGTCCCAGCAGCGCCACCGAGCTCCACAGGCGCCGACGTCGGCGCACCGCCACCACGAGCGCCTGGAGGTCCAGCAGCGGAGCGGCGGTCGACGGCTCCGAAGTCGTGCTCGTCGTCACACCGGCTCTCCCGTCGCGTGACCGCGGGCGGCAACCGCCGGAGCGGCCTCGTCCGGCGGGGGGCCGGCGGATTCCGTCGCGAGGGCGCGGACCGTGCCGGCGACGACGACGCCGACGACTTCGTGCCCGCCGTCCGCGCACGCCCCGGCGATGCCGGCGAGCTCCCCCGCGGTCCAACTCCCCGCGCTGAGCACGACGAGGGCGCCGGACTCGGTGTCGCGGTCCGGCACGATCGGCCGGGACACCGAGACGTCCACGACCCGCAGCACGGGGTCCCCTCCCCCGCTCGCGGGGTTCGCAGCAGGGTCGTTCCCGGCCTCGGCGACGAGTTGCGCGGCGGCCCGGCGGGCGGCGCCGTCTCCGTCCGGTACGACGAGCAGCAGGTGCCGGGCCTGCGGCAGCCGGTCCCTGAGGCGAGCACAGACGCGCTGGTAACGCAGCCGTCGGCTGGTCTCGTCGCCGGACGCCTGCGGGGTCGGTACGTCCCACCGGGTGTCGATGCCCAGCAGGTGGCGGATGCGGGCCCGCGGGCCCCCGCCCTGCGGCCGGTTCGCGCGCCGTTCGCCCGGCACGTCGACGGTGCCGAGCAGCTCCGAGCCCAGCGCAGCGGCGATCTCCGGTTCGGTGCGCAGCCGGCGGTTCATCCGGGCCGCGGCGAGGTGCCCGACGACGCCGAGCAGGAGGAAGACCAGCGCGCCTGCGGCGACGAGCTGCATCCGCGTCGGCGGCGCTTCGCCGGTCGGCCGCTCCGCCGGCCCCATGACGACCAGGCCGGCCTTGTTCGTCGCCGATTCGGCCTCGTCCAACTTCTTCATGGCCTCCTCCAGCGAGGTGCGCAGCTTCTCCAGCGCGGTGCGGGCCTGGACGCTCTCCACGGTCTGTCCCGGGTCGGCGGCATTGGCCAGGTCGGTGATGCGGCGGCTGGTCTCCAGCACCTTCTGCCGCAGCGCATCGGGGCCCGTGGGTGCTTCGGGGTCCGTGCCGTCGCCGGCGATCCGCGCGGCGAAGGCGACGAACTGCTGGGCCGTCCGGTCGCAGAGCTGCTGCGCGCGCTCCGGGGTGTCGGCCGTCCCCGAGATCTTGATGATGTTCCCGTCGGTGGTCTTGGCGCTCACCCGGTTCCGTAGCTCCGCCGGACTGACGTCCTGCCAGCCGAGGGCTCGGGCCGTGCGGTCGACCACCGCCGAGCTGGTCGCGATCTCCACCTGGGTCAGCAACTCGCGCTCGTCCCACTGCCCCGGCAGCAGTACCGACGCCGATGCGGTGTAGCGCGGTGGGAAGAGCAGCGAGGTGCCGTAGCCGACGAGGGCGCCCAGCACGGCGAGGGTGGCGAGGAGCCGCCAGCGCCGACGGAGGATCAGTCCGATCATGACCAGCCGTATGGTGTCTTCGCTCAACGACGCGGCCACTTCCCGATCCTGACGGGGCGGCCCGGCGCCACCGGAACGTGGACGCGGCAGGCGGCGGCGTAGGCGGCGAGCAGCGACGTCTGCGAGTTCCGCCAGGACAGCTCCCCGCTGATCCGCTCCTGGCCGATCTTGCCCATCCGGGCCCGCCGGTCCGGGTCGTCCAGCAGCTCCGCGGTGAGTTCGGCGAAGGCGGTCTCGTCGTTGGCGGGTGCGTAGACGGCGGCGTCTCCGGCGGAGACCCGGGCCTCCCTGAGGTCGAAGGAGACGATCGGCCGGCCCATCGCCATGTACTCAAGGACCTTGTTCATGGTCGACACGTCGTTGAGCGGATTGCGCGGGTCCGGGGACAGGCACACATCCGCGGTGGACAGGTACCGCACCAGGTCGACGTCCGGGATGCGCCCGGTGAACTGGACCTGGTCTCCGAGGCCGAGTCTTTCAGACAGCTCCACCATCGCGTCGAAGGCGTCGCCGGAGCCGACGAACACGGCGTGCCAGTCGGTCCGGCCGAGTTCGTCGCGCAGCTTCGCCAGCGCCCGCAGGGCGTAGTCGACGCCGTCCTGGGGGCCCATCACACCGAGGTAGCACAGCAGATGGGGCTTGCCGCGCTTCAACTCCGGTTCGGGCTCGACGGGTTGGAAGCGGTCGATCTGGGGTGCGCTGCGCACCACGAAGACGTCGTCCGGCCGCCGGCCGCCGCGGCGCACCGCGACGTCCCGGTAGCTCTCGTTCGTGGCGAGCACGACGTCCGCGGTCCGGTAGGTCATGCGTTCCAGCGCGCACACGGCGCGGTAGAGCAGGTCCTTTCCGCGGTCGAACCGGGAGAGGTACAGCTCGGGCACCAGGTCGTGCTGGTCGAAGACGAACCGCGCGCCGCGCCGCTTCAGCCACAGCGCCGGTAGGAACAGCAGGTCCGGCGGGTTGCAGGCGTGGACGACGTGGACCGGGCCGACCTTTCGGGCGAGCCGGGCGGTGTGCCACAGCGCGGATCCGTACTCCCGCAGGTAGCCGGCCGGCCCTCCGGTGGCCGCCCGTAGGGGGTAGCGGTGGATCCGCACCCCGTCGATCTCCGCCTCCGGCTCCGTGTCGCGGGTGCGCCCCTGCGGACAGATGACGTGCACCTTCCAACCCGCGTCGCGCAGTGTCGTGCACTCCTGCCACACCCGGCGGTCGAACGGCACCGACAGGTTCTCCACCAGGATCAGCGCGCGCCGGTTCGGTCGGTCGCCGCTTCTTGCGTCACCAAGCAAGGCCCATGTACCCCGGTTCGGTCCGGCGCGCTTCGGCGTCGGGAAGGCGGATGAGATCGATGAGCACCGGACCGTCGCCGTGGGGCAGGGCCGACAGCACGGCCGGGTCCCGGGTGCCGACCAGGCACACCTCGGCGTGGTCGAGCACTTCGTCGACGGAGTCCGCGAGCAGTTGCGCGAGGTGCGGCAGCCGCGTCTCGATGTACTCGCGGTTCGCGCCGAGCAGCCGCGACAGGCTCACGTTGGCGTCGTAGATCTTGAGGTCGTACCCCTTGCCGAAGAGCCGTTCGGCGAGTTCGACGAGGGGGCTTTCGCGGAGGTCGTCGGTGCCCGGTTTGAAGGAGAGGCCGAACAGGCCCGCCCGGCGCTTTCCGGTGCGCTCCACCAGCTCCACCGCGCGTTGCAGGTGCGCGGAGTTGGAGGGCAGTACGTGGGAGAGGATGGGCACGGAGACGTCGGCGCGCTGTGCGGCGTGGACCAGGCTGCGTAAGTCCTTGGGCAGGCAGGAGCCGCCGAAGGCGAAGCCGGGCCGCAGGTAGGCGGGGCTGATGTTCAGCTTGCGGTCGGCCAGGAAGACGTCCATCACCTGGTGGGAGTCGACCCCCAGCGCCTGGCACACCGCGCCCAGTTCGTTCGCGAAGCCGACCTTGAGGCCGTGGAAGGCGTTGTCCGCGTACTTGATGGCCTCGGCGGTGGGGATCGGCACCCGGAACACTTCGCCGGGCAGGCCGTCGTAGAGCGCGAGGACCGCGTCGCCGCTCGCCTCGTCGAGTTCGCCGACGACGGTCTTCGGCGGGTCGAAGAAGTCCCGCACGCTCGTGCCCTCGCGCAGGAACTCCGGGTTGACGGCGACTCCGAAGTCCACCCCGGCCGTGCCGCCGGCGCTCTTCTCCAGGATCGGCACGAGCAGGTTCGTGCAGGTGCCCGGGAGCATGGTGCTGCGGAACACGACGGTCTGCCGGCCGCCCCGCTCGGCCAGTGCGGCGCCGATCTGTTCGGTGACCCGCTCCAGGTACGTGGTGCACAGGCTGCCGTTGGGCTCCGACGGCGTGCCCACGCAGATCAGCGACACCTCGCTGGCCGCGATCGCTTCCCGCACGTCGCGGGTGGCGCGTAACGCTCCGGTCCGTACGACTTCGGCGATGAGTTCGCCGATCCGCTCTTCGACCACGGGGGCCTTGCCGTCGTTGACCAGGTCGACCTTGACCTGGTTCACGTCCACCCCGATGACCTCGTGCCCCATGCTGGCCAGGCACGCGGCTGATACGCAGCCCACGTAGCCGAGCCCGAAAACGCTGACCTTCATGCTCCGTCCCTCCGCCCGGGCAGACCCTTGTGGTCCGCCGTCCGCACACCGGTCCGACGACGTTCACCGCGCATCAGTAGGCCCCCTGGCCGTGGACCACGGCCCGCAGTGTCTTCCACAAGATCACCGTGTCCAGGGCGAGCGACCAGTCCTCCACGTACCGCAGGTCCAGCCGGATCGCCTCCTCCCACGGCAGGTCGCTGCGTCCGCTGATCTGCCACAGGCCGGTGAGTCCGGGCTTGACCAGCAGCCGCCGTCGGATGTCGGGTCCGTACGCCGCCGACTCCTCCGGCAGCGGGGGCCGCGGGCCGACCAGCGACATCGATCCGGTGAGCACGTTGAAGAGTTGCGGGAGCTCGTCGAGCGAGTACCGGCGCAGCACCGCGCCCACCCGGGTGACCCGTGGGTCCCGGCGGAGCTTGAACAACAGGCCGGCGCCCTCGTTGAGGTCGGCCAGCGCGGCTCGTGCCCGGTCGGCCCCGGCGACCATGGTGCGGAACTTCAGGATGGTGAACTCGCGGCCGTCCTTGCCGACCCTGCGCTGGCGGTAGAACGCCCCGCCGCGGCTGTCCAGCAGCACGAGCAGCCCGACGAGCGCCATCAGCGGCGCGAACACCATCAGCAAGATCGCCGCGCCCATGCGGTCCACGACTTCCTTGACCGCCCGGCGGCCCCCGGTGAAGGTCGGCATGCTGACCCTCAGCAGGGGGATCCCCAGCACCGCGTCGACGTGCAGCCGCGGGCCGGCGACCTCCATCAGGACCGGGGCCACGACCATCTCGGCGTCGCTGCCTTCGAGGTTCCAGGCCAGCCGTTGCAGCCGGTCCGGTGACCAGTGCGGATCCGGTGTCACCGCGACGACGCGGTAGCCGTCGCGGCGGACGTGGTCGGCGACGTCGGCGAGTCGGCCGACGACCGGCACTCCGTCCAGTCGGTCACCGTCGAGTCCGAGGCCGTCCGTCGTGCACACGGCGTCCACGCGCCAGCCGAGGTGCGGGAACTTGCGGGCCCGGGTGATCAGGTCGCTCACGGTGGCGAGGCTGCCGGCCGCGAGCACCGGTCTTAGGCACCGCCCCTCGTTCCGCTGTTTGTGCAGCCAGAGGCGGAGCAGATACCGCCCGGTCATGGTGACCAGCGCGATCGCGGGAATCGCGACGAAGATCCAGAGTTTGATGTTGCGCGAGGTGAGGGCGATCCCGCCGAGCGCGAGCACGACGGCCGCCGCGAACAGGGCGCGTCCGAGGCGACGGAACTCCTCGGCGCCCTGCCCGAGCACCGCCGGTCCCCACGACCGGCTCACGGCCAGCGCTCCCAGCACCAGTAACTCGGTGCCGAAGGCGAGGATCCCCCACTTCTCGTGCCAGTTGGCCGCATCGCGGGCCCCGAAGAAGTTGCCTATCGCGGCCACCACGAAGGCGGTGGTGACGGTATCGCTGGCGATCACGGTACGGCGGTACCGCTCCTCCCAGTCGATCGCGCCCTGACTGATTGCCCCGTTCGCCAGCCGCCCGTGCGCCGACGTGAACGGGTTGACTAATCCCCCCTGCTCCACAGACCCCCCCAGGCCATCAGCAGTTCGACGTGTTCGCCCGACACTGTTCCTCCCCCCGGGAGGCCCCCGCCCCCCCCGCACCGCGCTGTTGCTCCCCTCGGGAGGCCCCCGCTCCCCCGCGCATGACGATTCCGCTCTTGCAGCGCTACTTGAACGACCCGCGCTGGCGACAGCGGACACGCACGTCCTGCCAGCGCGGTGCACGAAAGCCCGTCGAAGCCTCGGACGCTCCCCGCACCCCAGGCCCCCGCTCGGGCTTCCTGAATTGATCACCCCCACGTCCGGTGCCGGGGAACGCGACTGTTGGCCGTCCCCGACGTCGGAAGCACGGTCAATCTAGACCATCGCAGCCAGCATGGAGAGGGGATGTGTGCAATTTGTGCTCAAGATTTGAAAACGGATCCACCGATCGGTCACGCCTCACGGGCGCCCTGAGGCGATGGCACACCGGGTGACCTGCGACGACGAAACCACTCCCGGGTTGCCGGTATCGGCAACCCGGAGCGTGAAATGTGCCGAAAATCGGGCCTCCGGAGCGATCACCACGGCTCGGGGAGCCCCAGGGGGCTTCTGACGGATCTTGCTGGGCTCGCGTGCCGTCCTCAGCGCGGGAGCGGCGGCCGAGGGCCACTGCCTGAGGGCGATCGACCTGCTCGGGGTCGCCCCGCGCCGACCCTCAGCGCGGTCCGGGAGACGGCCGGCGGCGCACTCCCCGTGCCGTGGATGGGCAGGCGCGTGCCGGTCAGCGGCAGGCCCGTGCCCCCGTGGCGTTAGGCGACGACCTCCGCCACTATCGACACGGCCGTCTCCTCGGGGGTGCGGGCGCCGAGGTGCAGCCCGATCGGCGAGTGCAGTCGGCCCACCTCACGGTCCGTCATCCCGATCTCGCGCAGCCGCTTGAGGCGGTCCCGGTGGGTGCGCCGCGACCCCATGGCCCCGACGTACGCGACCGGCAGCCGCAGCGCGCGCTCCAGCAGCGGCACGTCGAACTTGGCGTCGTGCGTGAGGACGCACAACACCGTGCGGGCGTCCACCTCGGTGGTCTCCAGATAGCGGTGCGGCCAGGCGGTGACGACCTCGTCCGCCGCCGGGAAGCGGGCCCGAGTCGCGAACACCGGCCGTGCGTCGCACACGGTGACGTGGAATCCGAGGCACTTGCCCAATCGCGCCAACGCCGCTGCGACGTCGACGGCGCCGAAGACGATCAGACGGGGCGGCGGTGCGCTGGACTCGACGAGCAGCGTGAGCGGCCGGCCGCGGTACGCCCCCTCGCCCTCCACCACGAGCGTGCCGGTGCGCCCCGCGTCGAGCATGGCCCGCGCCTTCGCCGCCGCGGTGCGGGTGAGCGGGGCCAACTCGCCCAGGGTGCCCTCGAACGATCCGTCGGGCCGTACGAGCAGGCCGTGCCCCATCAGTTCGGGCGGGCAGGCGACGACGCGGCCAGTGCGACCGGTTCGCCCGAGTGCACGCGGGAGCGCGCCGCGGTGAGTACGGCTCGCACCGGTTCACCGGCCCGTACCGGCGCCACGAGCACGTCGATGACGCCTCCGCAGGTCGGCCGGCGGCGAACACGCTCTCGTCGCTGTAGCCGAAGCGCTCCAGCACGGGCCGGCCGTCCTTGAGTGCCCGTTGGCACAGCTCGTACACCGCCCCTGCGACGCACCCGCCGGAGATCGAGCCGACGGCCGTGGCCTCGCCGTTCACGGCTAGGCCTGCGCCGGGATCACGGGGCGCGCTACCGCTGACCTGCACCACGGTCTCCACGGCGAAGTCGTGGCCCTGCCCGACCCAGCGGTGCAGGTCGTCGGCCATGTCCAACATGGGATTCTCCGTGGGGCTGTTGCACCGCGGCGACGGTCCCTCGTCGTACAGAGTTCGGCGTTCGGCGTTCGGCGTTCAGCGGTCAGCGGTCAGCGGTCAGCGGTCAGCGGTCAGCGGTCAGCGGTCAGAACATGAGCTGTTCGATCGTGATGGGCAGGGAGCGGACGCGTCGGCCCGTGGCGTGGCGGACGGCGTTGCCGATGGCCGCGGCGAGCCCGACCAGCCCGACCTCGCCGACGCCCTTGGTGCCGACGGCAGTCGCACGGTCGGGCCCGCCGACGAAGATCACGTCCATGTCGGGGACGTCCGCGTTGACGGGCATGAGGTAGTCACCGAAGGTGGCGTTGGCGATGCGTCCGGTCCCCGGTCGGTGACGGTCTCCTCGAACAGGGCCTGGCTGATGCCGCCCACCGTGCCGCCGACGATCTGGCTGGTGGCGGTCTTCTCGTTGAGGATCCGTCCGCCGTCGATCGCGGACACCACCCGCGCCACGCGCAGCAGGCCGAGGGCGGGGTCGATGCGCACCTCGACGAACTTCGCCCCGAAGGCGCCCGCGGCGGCCATGCCGAGCCCTTCCGGCTGCGGAGGCGTGCTCCGGCCGTCGGCGCTGAGCTCCTCCAGTCCGTGGCGGGCCAGGACGTCCGCGAAGGACTCCCCCTGCGCCGGGTCCCGGACGCGGTGGATGCGTCCGTCGGCGACGGTGACGTCGTCGAGCGCCGCGCCGCGCAGCGGAGAGTCGGCATCGGCGGCGGCCACGTCCAAGAACTCCTGCACCAGTCGGCGACAGGCGGTGTCGACGGCGTTGCCCAGGGCGCCGGTGAGACCCGAACCGCCCGCCTGGGGCGCGTACGGCATGTCGGAGTCGCCGAGGTCGAAGCGGACCCGGTCGACGCCCAGGCCCAGCAGTTCAACGACGAGTTGGGTCATCACGGTGTACGTGCCGGTGCCGATGTCGGTCGCGGGTGAGCACGTTGGGGCAGGCGTAGGAGACGGCGGATCCGTGGGATACGGGTTCGTAGTCCGCGTCCTCCATGGCCGCGGAGGACGTGCCGTGGTGCTCGATGGCGACGAGGTCGCCGGCGCGCGTGGCGCCGATCTTGATCCGCTGGACGCTGTCGGGTCGGTGTCCCACCGAGGTGATCATCTCGGGTCGGGTCAGGACGAGCTTGACCGGGCGCCTGACCTCCCGGGCGGCCAGCACGGCGAGGACGACGTGCGGCCACACGCGCAGACCGGCGCCGAAGCCGCCGCCGACGAAGGGGGCGGCACGGCCGAGGCGGTCGGGCCGCGGAGCGTACGCGGCGACCACCGCGGCAACCGTCACGGCAGGCGTACGATCACTGGGCCTGCCCTCCCCGGGGCCCGCGGGAGATGCGGTAGCCGAGGCCGGGGACGGTGTCGATGACCGTCGGGGCGCCGAGTTTGGCGCGGAGCTTGCTGACGGTGATCCGTATCGCGTTGGTGCGGTAGCTGGTCCTCTCCTCCCAGACCTGCTCGATCAGGTCTTCGTTGCTCACCACGGCGCCGCTCGCCTGAAGCAGCACCTCCAGCACGCCGAACTCCTTGCGGGTCAGGGAGAGGAGCCGTCCGTGCCGGCTGGCCTGGCGGCGGGCGGTGTCCAGGACGAGGCCGCGGTGCTCGATCACCGGCGGCAGAGCGGGGTGCGCACGGCGCCCCAGGGCGAGGACCCGGGCCAACAGCTCGGCGTGGTCGAAGGGCTTGGGCAGGTAGTCGTCGGCCCCGAGCGCCAGTCCCGCGATCCGCTCGTGCACGGCGCCGGAGGCAGTGAGCATCAGCACACGGGTCAGCAGCCGACGCTCGACCACCCATCGGCACACGTCGTCCCCGTGGACCCCGGGCAGGTCGCGGTCCAGGACCACCACTTCGTAGCCGCCGGAGTCGAGCTTCGCCAGCGCCTGCGTCCCGTCGTGCGCCACGTCCACCGCGATCGCGTCGCGCCGCAGCCCCTCGGCGACCATCCGCGCCAGGAACTCCTCGTCCTCCACCACCAGTACCCGCATGGCTCCTTCCTATCGCAGCGCGCATTTCCGCAGCGTTTGCACGATCGGATAAGGCGACGAAATCCCCGTCCCGGATAGAACGGAGACCGGCCCGACCGCGCATCCAACGCACCCGCGGAAGGGCCCTGTGCGTCACCAGAGAGAAGGGTTTGCATGAAGCTCATCGAGAACCGGACGGGCCGGCGTCCTGCAATCGTCGGCTCCCTTGCGGCACTTGCCGGGGTGGTAGCCCTCGCGACTCCGGCGCAGGCCGTCGTCGGAGGGTCCGACGCTCCCGCGCCAGAATCCTGGATGGCCTCCCTCCAGACGAAGGACGGCGCGTTCTGCGGCGGCACGCTGATCGACAGCGCATGGGTCCTGACGGCATTTCACTGCGTCGGAAGCGGCATCGCGAAGGACGACATACGGATTCGGATCGGCAGCCTCACCACCGGCACGGGTGGCACGGTCGCCAAGGTCCAGCAGGTCATCAAGCACCCCGACGCCAACATCACGCCCGACGGCGCGTTCGCGGGGCCCGACCTCGCCCTGCTCAAGCTGGACAAGCCGGTGCCCAACCGGCCCGCCAAGCTCAACGCGAAGACGCCGCCGACCGGTACACCGGCACGGCTCTTGGGCTGGGGAAACGCGTGTGAGGTCGACTTCTGCGAACCGGAGAAGCTTCAGGAACTCCAATTGCCCCTGCGCCAGAAGGTCACCGACAAACTCCGCTTCGAGGACGACAGGTTCCGCGGAAGCGGGCCCGGTGATTCCGGCGGCCCGCTGGTCATCAAGTCCGGCGACGGCTGGCGGCTCGCCGGGGTCGTGTCGTCCGGTGGCCGCACCAGCACGTACGCCCTCTCCTCCTTCACCGACGTGGCGCAGTACCGGAAATGGATCGTCCGGAGCATGAAGCAGCACTGACGGGTTGCTCAAGAGCCACACCACGCGTAATCCGACCGGTCGCAGGGGGCGTCGCGCGAAATGACGCCAGGGCGGTTCAGCCGGTCGGTCGGTCGATTCGATAGACGAAGTGCTCGCGGTCGTCGGCGGGATTGTCGGGCTCCAACAACGCTTCGGCGTAGCGGTGGAGCCCGGCCTTCTCCAACATGCGCCAGGAGGCCCGGTTGGCCGCGTGGACGGGCACGACGATGCTCTTCGCGTCCGGGTGATCCGTCCAGGTGGCCGCGACGACGGCCCGGACGATCCGCGTACCGAGCCCCCGGCCGGTCAGCTCAAGGTCACCGATCAGATAGTCCAGGGTCATCGCCTGCTCGGGCACCTCGGCCTGGGACGCCAGGTCGCCGAGGTACTGCGGATAGTCCGCGACCCAGCACCGCTGCACCAGAGCGACCGGGGTTCCGTCGACGGCGACGAGGAGGTCCTCCGACGGCTCCTCGCCCCGGGCCGCCGGCCCGAAGTCGCGTGCGACCGCTTCCGGCGACGTCTCGTGGTTCCACCAGCGCGCGACGTGCGGCTGCAGGAGCCATTGCCGGAGCCGAGGGAAGTCGGATTCGTCGAGTCTGCGCCAGGTGATCGTCACGGGAAGCCTCACGGAGTAGCCGGCATCTGCGGCTGTTATCCCAGACGACCGCTCCTGGCGTCACCCGGATTTCAGCCCGCGGGGAGCCGCGGAAGCGCCCGGGCACGCCCTCGCCCCGATGCCGGGCCGCCTCGGCCCCACCGTCGCAGCGGCCCGGGCCGCGCGTGTGCGACCACGGGCTACCCCGCCCCCTGCCCCTTCACACACCTCGACCGCGTGTCTCATCCCACTGTCCGGATGATGGACGACATGCGGACCCCTTCGGGAATTGCCGCTTAGGGTGACCGGTGCAGCTGGTTCGTCCCGTCCGCCAGGCGGGTGCGTCGCAAGAGGGAACCCGGTGGGAATCCGGGACTGCCCCGCAGCGGTGAGCGGGAACGACCGCCGTCATACGCACTGGGCCCGAGGGGTCTGGGAAGCGACGGCCAGTAGGTGTCCGCCGGAGGTTCCGGCAGGCGTGCCCGCGAGTCCGAAGACCTGCCCGTTGCCCGTACGCGGACCGGTTCCGCATGCGGCCATCTCGGTGACCTCGTGGGCGGGTCGGCGTACACAGCTGAAGCGAACGACCGCGCACATGTCGCGCGTGGACCGTCCGCCGCTGGTGTCACCCTTCGCGTCCCCGTACCCGGTCACCGGGAACTCAGGGATTCATCTCGCGAAGGAGATCTCCGTGACAGCGAAGTCCGCAGCCGCGGCAGCACGGGCCACCGTGTACGGCTACCCCCGCCAGGGCCGGGGCCGGGAGTTGAAGAAGGCGATCGAGGGCTACTGGAAGGGCCGCGTCACCGCCGAAGCCCTCCGGGCCACCGCCGCCGAGGTGCGCCGCAGCAACTGGCAGGAGCTGGCGCAAGCCGGCATCGACGAGGTCCCCACCGGGGACTTCTCGTACTACGACCACGTCCTCGACACCACCGTCATGGTCGGCGCCGTCCCCGAACGCCACCGGGCGGCCGTCGCTCAGAGCGCGCTCGACGGGTACTTCGCGATGGCCCGGGGCACCCAGGACGTCGCCCCGCTGGAGATGACGAAGTGGTTCGACACCAACTACCACTACCTGGTCCCGGAGCTGGGACCGGACACCGTCTTCACCACCGACGCGACCAAGCAGGTCGGTGAGCTCACGGAGGCCCTCACGCTCGGGCTCACGGCCCGGCCCGTCCTCGTCGGACCCGTCACCTATCTGCTGCTCGCCAAGCCCGCCCCCGGGGTGGCCGCGGACTTCGAACCCCTCACCCTCCTCGACCGGCTCCTGCCCGTCTACGCACAGGTCCTCGCGGAGCTGAAGGCGGCCGGCGCCGAGTGGGTGCAGCTCGACGAGCCGGCGCTCGTCGAGGACCGCTCCCCGGCCGAGCTGAACGCGGCGAGCCGCGCCTATCGGGTCCTCGGCACGCTGACCGACCGCCCGAAGCTGCTGGTCGCCTCCTACTTCGACCAGCTCGGCGACGCCCTGCCCGTCCTCGCCAAGGCACCGATCGACGGACTCGCCCTCGACTTCACCGAGAACGCCGCGGCCAACCTCGACGCCCTCGCCGCCGCCGGCGGCCTGCCCGGCAAGCGCCTGATCGCCGGCGTCGTCAACGGCCGCAACATCTGGGTCAACGACCTCTCCAAGTCCCTGGCCACGCTGGGCACGTTGCTCGGGCTGGCGGACCGGGTGGACGTTGGCGCGTCCTCCTCCCTGCTGCACGTCCCCTTGGACGCCGCTCTGGAGCGGGACGTCGATCCGCAGATCCTGCGCTGGCTCTCCTTCGCCCGGCAGAAGACCACCGAGATCGTCACCCTCACCAAGGGCCTGACCCGCGGCACCGCGGCCATCGAAGGCGAACTCTCCGCCAACCGCGCCGCCCGCTCCTCCCGCGCCACCTCGCCCATCACCCGCGACCCCGACGTCCGCGCCCGCGCCGAAGCCGTCACCGACGCGGACGCCCGACGCTCCCGGCCCTACGGCGAGCGGACGGTGGCGCAGCGCGAACGCCTCGGGCTGCCGCTGCTGCCGACCACCACCATCGGCTCGTTCCCGCAGACCGACGAACTGCGGTTGGCCCGGGCCGACCTGCGGGCCGGCCGGATCGACACCGCCGGTTACGAGGAGCGCATCCGCAACGAGATCCGCGAGGTGCTCTCCTTCCAGGAGAAGACCGGGCTCGACGTCCTGGTCCACGGCGAACCCGAGCGCAACGACATGGTCCAGTACTTCGCCGAGCAGCTCACCGGCTATCTGGCCACCCAGCACGGCTGGGTGCAGTCGTACGGCACCCGTTACGTCCGGCCGCCGATCCTCGCCGGTGACGTCTCCCGCCCCGACCCGATGACCGTGCGCTGGACGACGTACGCCCAGTCGCTCACCGACCGCCCCGTCAAGGGGATGCTGACGGGCCCGGTGACGATGCTCGCCTGGTCCTTCGTCCGCGACGACCAGCCGCTCGGCGACACCGCCCGACAGGTCGCGCTCGCGCTGCGCGACGAGGTCGACGACCTCGAAGCGGCGGGGACGTCCGTCATCCAGGTCGACGAGCCGGCGCTGCGCGAGACCCTGCCGCTGCGCGCCGAGGACCGGCACGCCTACCTGGCCTGGGCCACCGAGGCGTTCCGGCTCACCACCAGCGGCGTCACCCCGGGCACCCAGATCCACACCCACATGTGCTACGCCGAGTTCGGGGACATCGTCCAGGCCATCGACGACCTCGACGCCGACGTCATCAGCCTCGAAGCCACCCGCTCCCACATGCAGGTGGCCCGGGAACTCGCCTCCCACGGCTATCCGCGGGAGGCCGGCCCCGGCGTCTGGGACATCCACTCCCCCCGAGTGCCGAGCGCCGAGGAAGCCGCCGCGCTGCTGCGCACCGGGCTGAAGGCGATCCCCGCCGAACGCCTGTGGGTCAACCCCGACTGCGGTCTGAAGACCCGTGGTTGGCCCGAGACGCGTTCCTCCTTGGAGAACCTCGTCGCCGCGGCCCGCGCCGTCCGCGGCGAGCTGCCCGTCTCCTGAACCAGGGCGGTCACGGGCCGGGGCACCCGGCCCGTGACGTGCCGTGGTCGGCGAGGCCGAGTTCGTCCTCGCCGAGCGGGGTGAAGAACCGCTCCACGTCCGCATCCGACACCTCGGCGAGGGCGGCCGGGGACCAACGGGGGTTGCGGTCCTTGTCGATGACCTGGGCGCGGACGCCTTCGACCAGGTCGGGGGTGGACAGCGCGGCGCAGGACACCCGGTACTCCTGGTCGAGGACGGCCTCCAAGGAGCCGAGCCGGCGGGCGCGCCGCACGGCGGCCAGGGTGACCTTGAGCGCGGTGGGTGACTTGGCGAGCAGGGTGTCTGCCGCCTCCTTGGCGGCGAGGTCGCCGTGGGCCTGGAGTCGACCGACGACCTCCTCGACGGTGTCCGCGGCGTAGCAGGCGTCGATCCACCCGCGCCGGGCGGCCAACTCGCCCGGGGGCGCCGACTGGACGTGTCGGGTGAGGGCGTCGCGTACGGGCAGCTCGGCGAGGTCTGCGAGGAGCGTCGGGAGCGAGTCGGAGTGCACGTAATGGTCGGCGAGCCCGCACAGCAGGGCGTCGCCGGGCCCGATCTGCGCCCCGCTCAGCGCCAGGTGGGTGCCCAGCTCTCCGGGGGCGAGCGCGAGGAGGTGGCTGCCGCCGACGTCGGGGACGAAGCCGATCCCGGTCTCGGGCATGGCGACCCGGGAGCGTTCGGTGACGATCCGGACGCTGCCGTGCGCGGAGACGCCGACGCCGCCGCCCATCACGATCCCGTCCATCACGGCGACGTAGGGCTTCGGGAAGCGGGCGATGCGGGCGTTGAGGTGGTACTCGTCCCGCCAGAAGGCGGCCGACGCGGCGCCGCCGCCGCTGCGGACGTCGTCGTGGATGGCGCGGATGTCGCCGCCCGCGCACAGGCCCCGCTCCCCCGCGCCGGTGATGACGACGGTCTCGACGGTCGGGTCGCGCTCCCAGTCGTCCAGGGCGCGGTCGATGCGCCGGACCATCTCGTGGGTGAGCGCGTTCAGGGCGCGGGGGCGGTTGAGGACGATGTGGGCGGCCCGCCCGGTGGTGAGGAGGACGGTCTCCTCGCCACCGGTCGTCGGTGCGGTGTCGGTCATCCGAACGCCTCCGTCGGGCCGCTGGTCACGATGGCACGCATGATCTCGCCGGTTCCTTCCAGGATCTCAGGATCTGGTGGACCCACAGGTCTCGAACGATCATCTCAACGCCGTGGCCGTGGTCGGCATCATCGACCACGCGCGTGGGGCGCGGCAGGGCGCGGCGATCGACTCAGAGGGATCAGAGGGATCAGAGGGATCAGAGGGATCAGAGGGATCAGAAGGAGTGGAGCAGGGCGAGGGTCTGCCGGAGTTCGTCCCGCAGCGCCCGTCCGGCCGCGTCCGCGTCTCCCCGTACGACGGCGTCCACCAGTGCGGCGTGCCCCTCGTCACCGTGGTTCGGGTCGTCGGAGCGGAGGCCGAGCAATTCGACCAGGTCGAGCAGTCGCTGCTCCAACACGGGGACGAACTCGGTGAACAGGCCGGTGAGCACCGGGTCGCGGGCCGCGGCGACCACGGTCCGGTGCAGCGCGATGTCGGCCGCGACGAACTCGGGGTCGTCGGCGTTCGCGGCCTCGCGACGCCTGGCCAGGGCTTCTTGGAGGGCCGTGACGTCGTCCTCCGTCCTGCGCCGCGCGGCCAGTTGCGCGGCCTCCACCTCGACGAGCAGCCGCACCTCGTAGACGTCGGTGATGGCGGCCTGACGCAGTTGGGTGGACCAGTCCTCCTTGGGCTGAACGACTTCCATGTGCTCGTCTGGGCCTACCGCGGAACCGCAACTCGTCGTCGGAGGACGAAAGCGCCGGCTGCGGCAGGGCGACGTCGCCTGGCTGACGGCGGGAATGCGCAACAGCATCACGCTCCCGCGCGGCGCGCTCCTGCTTCCGCTCGGCTCCCGCCCCGGCCCCTCGGCGACCGCGCCGAAGGACGCCCTCGTCCACGGCTTCCCGCCGCAGGCCGAAGGCTTCCTCCTGCACACGGCCGTCGCGAACTACGGCTTCATCCGCCCGGAGGGACACGACCCCAACGGCATCACGCGGAGCTTCATCGAACTCTTCGCCGCTCCGCACCTCCTCACGGCCGCCGACGGATCGGCCTCCTCCGCCGTCAACCGGATCGCCGAGGAGCTCCGACGCAACCCTGCGAGCCGCCGCACGCTCGCCCGGTGGGCCTCGGAACTCGGGGTGGACGCCAGGACCCTCGGTCACGACTTCGTCGAAACCACCGGTCAGACGTACGCGCAGAGGCGGGCCCAGCTCCGCATGACCCTGGCACGCCAGTACCGAGAAGAGGGCATGACGGTCGGACGGGCCGCACGGACACTCGGCTACGCGGACGCCTCCGCCCTGCCCCGCGTCTTCACCCGCGCCCACGGGATGCCACCGCGCGAGTACCGCCGAAACGGCTGGCAGCAAACCGACGAAGACGTCATCGTCCGCTAGTTCGTGTCCGCAAAGTCCCGCGCGGCCCCGTGCGGCAGTGCCGCGCCTTGGCTGGCGCGCTGGCGCCGTGCGACAAGCCCGCCACCGGGCCGCAGAGACCAACGCTCCCCCAGGGAAACGGCGGCTACGTCAAGAGACGCAGAAACGCGCACGGGACTCGTGACCCGCATCACATGCGGACCCCGTCAGGGATCGGGGCGCCGTCTCGTTCAAGGGGTACGCGAACGAGACAGGAGCAGCCCCATGAAGCACCGCATCGTCGTCCTCGGCGCCGGGTACGCCGGGGCCTTCGCCGCCGGCAATCTGGCCCGCCGGCTCTCCGCCGCCGACGTCGAGATCACCGTCGTCAACGCCGAGTCCGACTTCGTCGAGCGGATGCGGCTCCACCAGTTCGCCAGCGGTCAGAACCTCGCGTTCCGCAAGCTCGCCGACGTGTTCGCCGGTACCGGGGTGCGGCTGCGGCTGGCCCGCGTCACCGGTGTCGACCCCGAACGGAAGACCGTCGCCGTCACCGGTGATGACGGGGCCGCCGAGATCGCGTACGACACCCTCCTCTACGCCCTCGGCAGCTCCGTGGCCCACCACGGCGTCCCCGGCGTGGCCGAGCACGCCTTCGACGTGACCGGCCGCCCCTCGGCGCTGCGACTGCGCGAGCGCCTGGCCGGTCTGGGCGAGGGCGGCAGGGTGCTGGTCGTCGGCGAGGGGCTGACCGGCATCGAGACCGTGACCGAGTTCGCCGAGTCCCGCCCCGACCTCTCGGTCGCGCTCGCCGCCCGCGGGGAGCCGGGCGCCTGGCTCTCCCCGAAGGCCCGCCACCACCTGCACCGGGCCTTCGACCGGCTCGGCATCCACGTCCACGAGCACACCGTCGTCGAAGCCGTCGAGCCGACGCGTGCGGTCGCCGCCGACGGCACGTCCATCCCAGTCGAGGTGACCGTGTGGGCGGCCGGGTTCGCCGTGCACCCCATCGCGGCGGCCAGCGGCCTGGAGGTCGCCGGGACCGGCCAGATCCTCGTCGACCGCACCATGCGCTCGATCTCGCACCCCGACGTCTACGCCGCCGGCGACTGCGCCTACGCGATCGGTGACAACGGCCACCCCCTGCCGATGTCCTGCGCATCGGCCGGCTTGACCAACATGCAGGCCACGGCCGCGATCATCGCGCGCCTGACGGGCAACGACGTCGCCACCACCGGGCTGAAGTACCGCGGCAACCACATCAGCCTCGGGCGACGGGACGCGATCTTCCAGTTCGTGGACGCGGACGTCCGGCCGAAGTCCTGGTACCTGGGCGGCAAGACCGCCGCACTGCTCAAGTCCGGCGTGCTCAAGGGAGCCGGGGCGGGCATTGCGCACCCCACCTTCGGCCTGCCGAAGCGCCGGCGCCGCCTGGCCACCGCGCCCGACCCGACCGACGCGAGGACTGCCGCATAGGCTGCCGAGCATGGACGAGGCAGCCATCGAACGGTTCGAGGCCAGCCGGGCCCGGCTGGCCTCCCTCGCATACCGTCTGCTCGGCTCGGCCGCCGACGCCGAGGACGCCGTGCAGGACACCTTCCTCCGCTGGTTGGCCGCCGACCGGGAACGCGTCGACACCCCGGAAGCCTGGCTGACCAAGGTCATCACCCACCTCTGCATCGACCGACTCCGCTCGGCCCGCGCCCGCCACGAACGAACAGCCGGAGCCTGGCTGCCCGAGCCCCTCCTGGAGGGCGACCCGATGCTCGACCCGGCCGACACCTTCGAGCAGCGCGAATCGGTGTCCCTGGCCGTACTGACCCTCCTGGAACACCTCTCACCGGTCCAGCGGGCCGTCTACGTGCTGCGCGAAGCCTTCTCCTACCCCCACGCCGAGATCGCCGAGATCCTCGACATCAGCAGCTCCGCGAGCCAACAACACGCCCACCGCGCCCGCACCCGCCTCACCGCCGAACGCCGCCGCGACGGCCAAGCCGACCCCGCGTCCGCGCGCCGCATCGTCGAGGAGTTCATCGCCGCCGCCACCTCAGGACGAACCGAACGACTGGTGGCACTGCTCACCGAAGACGTGACGGCGATCTCCGACGGCGCCGGCCTGGCAAGACGCACACTGCGGTACGAGACGCGCGAACGGGTCGCCACCTACGTCCGAGCCGGCTTCACCCCCACACCGGCGAAACGACGACTGGCCGGCGGCTCCCCCGTCTTCCACCTGGGCCGGATCAACCGCTCCCCGGCCGTCATCGCCGTCATCGACCACCGGATCGTCGGCATCGTGACGTTCGACGTCCGGGAAGGAAGGATCGCAGCCCTGCACGGCATCGCCGCCACGGACCGACTCACCCGCCTCAACGAGACCTGGCGCCAGCACGAACCCCACACCCCGGTCATCAACGTGTGGTGACCCGACGCTCGACGTCGTCGACATTGCTGTACGTCAACCTCCGCCGCGCCGGCGCGGAGTGCGCCGTTCTCACCGCGGGCAAACCTCCCGTGCACGGCAATGCGACGAAGGTTGTAGTCGACACGACCTGACCCGGTCACCGGTGTGGGACCTTCGCCCCGAAGCATTGCTTGGCGAGCGAAGTGGTCGGCAGAGTCTGCTTCGGGCCCGTTCCAACGATCAGCGTGTGGAGGCATTCGCCCGTGCTGCGATTCCAGGTACTCGGCCGTCTATCCGTCACCAGCGAGTTGAGCGACTGCACACCGACCGCGCCCATGGCACGGCGTGTGCTGGCGCAACTGCTCCTGCGCGCCAACAACGTCGTCATGCTCGACGCGATCATCGACGAGTTGTGGGGCGACAAGCCGCCGAAGAGCGCCGTCCCCACCGCGCAGACGTACATCTACCAGCTCAGACGCCAGTTCGAGCCGTGGGTGGCGAAGGACAGGGTCGAAGACGTCCTCGCCACGTGCGGTGCCGGCTACATGCTCCGGGTGGCCCCGGACCGGCTCGACTTGGCGGCGTTCCTCCGGCTGACCAAGCACGGGCGCACCGCGCTGGACGCCGGTGACGCGGCCACGGCGGGGCGGCTGCTGCGGCAGGCGCTCAGTCTGTGGTCGGGGCCGCCGCTCGCCGACGTGACGGCCGGGCCGTCGATCCGAGCGCACGTCGTCCAACTCACGGAGCAGCGGGCGCACGCCGTCGAACTGCGCATCCAGGCCGACGCGATGCTGGGTCGACACCGGGAACTCGTCGGGGAGCTGAAGGCCATCCTCTTGGCCGACCCGCTCAACGAGTGGTATCACGCTCAGTTGATCAAGGCGCTGGCCTCCAGCGGCCGACGGAACGAATCGCTGATCGCGTACCAGCACCTTCGCAGAACGCTGTCGACCGAGCTCGGGCTCGAACCGTCGGACGTGCTGAGGGAGTTGCACCAAGAGGTCCTGGCGGGACGTGACTCCTGGTCGGACTGGGCGGTGTCGGGGAGGCCCTAGGACCTGCTCTGCTGACAGGCCGCGGTGCTGGATCGGGGATCGCCGGGGAACGATCCTCGATCGCACGGATGCCCACAGATGTCTACTGCACCTCTCGGGCAACGTTCCTATCCAGCACGGGCGATGAGCCCTATGGAGATTGCCTTGTTGACCGCATCGAGCCGGGAACGAGCACCCAGCTTGGTGAATATGGCCCCCAGATGGCGCTTCACCGTGCCCTCGGCGATGGTCAGCCGCCGGGAGATCTGGCGATTGCTCATGGCCTCGCTCACCAGGGTGAGAATCTCCAACTCCCGCCTGGTGAGCACCTCCAGGTAGTTCGACGCCGAGGCAATGGAGGTCAGCACCTCTGCAGACACGTGCAGCACGATCCGGATGTCGTCTGCACACACCGCGCGGATACTGGCCACCAGATCGGCCCGACTCACCCACTTGTTCAGATAGCCACGAACACCGCAGTCAAGCAGCTGGCGCACCTGCACCGGAACTTCATCCATGCTGACGACCAGCACTCTGGAGTTCGGAGATATCGAGTGGATTGAATTCACAATGTCGGCGATCGGCTCGCCGGGAACGTTCACATCCAGCAACACGACGTCGGGTTGCTCCATTTTGCAATACAAGATGCCGCATGCACCGTTGTCGGCTTCGCCAACAACGGCCATATCCGGTTCCATTTCGAGCACTTCGCGCATCACTTCGCGCAGCAGTGTGTGACCGTCGATCAGGACGATCCGTAGCCGGCCTTTATGGTCAGGCCGCATGGCCGGCCCCCGCCCGTAAGGAAATACTCCACGCCGCCACAGATTCTGCCATTGATCCCCCATATCACATGTTGGCTGGCATGTGACTTACCGTAGTCCGCCGCCGAGGCTCCTGACAAGATCGACGTGGAGTGATCACGTCGTAACACTGCCCCTGGCGGTACCCCCCAAACAGGGAGGTACTGCCGCGCAACATCCGGGGGAGAACGCCGAAGTTCAGCCACGAAGTACCCGGCGACCATCCTCAGTCCGCCCTGCTGCAAGGCTGGAACAGTGCGTTCCGGAGGAGAATTCAAGACACTCAAGATGATGGCGACATCGATGCGGTTGCGCCCGCCGCAGCCGGCCCTCCGGGGCATGCGCAGTTCCTTTCTGGCCATAGATTGTTTGAGATTGCGCACCCCAACCTTCGGCATCCGAACGATAGTCGTGTACATGCCGCTGGCGTTCATCTCAAACTCTGGACAAAAGAGCATCCTGTGCAACGCCGGCGCCATCCGGATCGTCATCGGGGTCGCCGACTCGGCGGGTACGGCCGGGTGCCCGTTCGGTGCGCGCCCACTCGCCGCGTCGATTCGGCGTCGATTCGGCATCGAAGGCGAAGGTGCACATTTGACGAGACCTCAAAGAGAGAAATGACAACGCGATCGGCGGGGATCGACGGCCCGCTCAGCACCGCACCCCTGACGCACCTGTGTGGAACAAGGAAATGGACCGATGACCGGCATACCCCCTGTGACCGCATACCCGCTGCCCACCGACGGCGATCTCCCTTCGCACGCAGTGGACTGGAGCCTCGCCCCCGAGCGATCGGTCTTGCTCGTCCACGACATGCAGCGGTACTTCCTCAGGCCGTTGCCCGGCAGTCTGAGTGATCCGCTCGTATCCCACGCGGCGCAACTGCGCGACCGTTGCACCGCTCTCGGCGTCCCCGTCGCCTACACCGCCCAGCCGGGCGGAATGGGCAAGGCCGAACGCGGTCTGCTCCAGGACTTCTGGGGCCCGGGGATGAGCACGGCTCCCGAGGACCGTCAGATCGTCGACGCCCTCGCACCGACCGATGCCGACTGGATGTTCACCAAGCGGCGCTACAGCGCCTTCTTCAGGTCCGACCTCCTGGAACGGATGCGCGCCGCAGGCCGCGACCAGCTGATCCTGTGCGGCGTCTACGCCCACGTCGGCATCCTCGCCACCGCGCTCGACGCCTTCGCCCACGACGTACAACCGTTCCTGGTCGCGGACGCCACGGCGGACTTCTCGCAGGAGTACCACCGTCTCGCGCTCGACTACGCAGCCGAGCGCTGTGCCCGGGTCACCACGGTCAAGCGGGTCCTGACATGACGGGCGGCGAGCCGGACGGCCGTCCGGGGCACGACGGCCACCGGGACCCGGATCTGCTCCAGCGGGTGCTGGACGGGCAGGCGGACGCCTTCGCGCTACTGCACCGGCCCGGCGTCACCGGCCCGGACGTCGTGGAGGTCGTCGAGGGTGCGGTGGCCTTCCCCGCCGCGCTCGCGGACATTGCCCTGCCGCCGGCCCCCGCCCCCGGCTCCGACGCAGCCGCGGAGCCGCACCACGACGTACTGGTGCTCGTCCCCTACCGACAGCTCGTCGAGCGCGGTTTCGCCTGTGTCGACGACGGAACGCCCCTGGTGGCCATGGACATCGCCGACCAGCAGCGGCTGCCGCTGACCGAAGCGCTGACGCGCCTCCCCCAGGTGCCGACCCGACTGTCGGACGGCGATTTCGACGTGGACGACCAGGCGTACGAGGACGTGGTGCGCAGCGTCGTCGAGGAGATGATCGGTACGGGGCAGGGGGCGAACTTCGTCATCAAGCGCACGTACGTCGCGGACATCACGGACCACGGCCCGCACGTCGCCCCCGCGCTCTTCCGCCGTCTCGTCGAACGGGAGTCCGGGGCGCACTGGACCTTCCTGATCCACACCGGCACCCGGACCCTCGTCGGCGCTTCACCCGAGCGGCACGTGAGCCTCGATCTCGGCACCGCCGTGATGAACCCGATCAGCGGCACCTACCGCTATCCCCCGTCGGGTCCCACGTTGGAAGGCGTGTTGGAGTTCCTGCGCGACGGCAAGGAGACCGACGAGCTGTACATGGTCCTGGACGAGGAACTGAAGATGATGGGCCGCATCTGCGCCGGGGGCGGCCGGGTCGTCGGCCCGCGGCTGCGGGAAATGGCCCGGGTGGCGCACACCGAGTACCTGATCGAGGGCAGGACCGACCACGACGTCCGGGACATCCTGCGCGAGACGATGTTCTCGCCCGCCGTGACCGGGAGCCCGCTGGAGAGCGCCTGCCGCACCATCCGCCGGTACGAACCGGAGGGCCGCGGCTACTACAGCGGCGCTGCGGCGCTCATCGGACGGGACGCGTACGGCGCCCGGGTGATGGACTCCACGATCCTGATCCGTACGGCGGACATCTCCGCCACCGGCCGGGTCGGCATCTCCGTGGGCGCCACGATCGTGCGGCACTCCGATCCCGCGTCCGAAGCGGCCGAGACGCGGGCCAAGGCCGCCGGGCTCCTGGCCGCGCTCAACACGGAACCGCGGCGCTTCGCGGGCCACCCCAGCGTCCGCGAAGCGCTGGAGCTGCGCAACGAGGCGATCGGTGCCTTCTGGCTCTCCGGCGACACCGGGCACGCCGGTCCGCACCCCCGGCTGGCCGGGCTCCGTGCCCTCCTGCTGGACGCGGAGGACTCCTTCACCTCGATGCTCCGACAGCAACTCGTCTCCCTGGGCCTGGAAGTGACGGTCCGCCGCTTCGACGAGCGCGCCTCGCTGGAGGACCACGACCTCGTCGTGCTGGGCCCCGGGCCCGGCGACCCCCGGGACGCGACGACGGAGCCGAGGATGCGGCAACTGCACGCGACGGTGGACACGTTGCTGCGCAGCCGCCGCCCGTTCCTCGCGGTCTGCCTCAGCCACCAGGTCCTCGGTCTGCGGCTCGGACTGCCCGTGCGCCGCAAGGCGACACCCAGCCAGGGGGTGCACAAGGTGATCGACCTGTTCGGTGCCGCCGAGCACGTCGGCTTCTACAACACCTTCGCGCTCACCTGTGCGCACGACGTGTTCGCCGCGGCCGGGGTGGGCGCCGTCGAGGTGAGCAGGGACGCCGTCAGCGGGGAGGTCCACGCGCTGCGCGGCCCGGGCTTCGCCTCCGTGCAGTTCCACCCGGAGTCCGTGCTCACCCACGGCGGTCCGCGCATCGTGGGCACGGCCCTGGCCGACGCGCTCGAATCGAGCATCCGTCATGGCGGGCTGACCGGGCGTCCCGCCGCCCCCGCCGCCCTCGGCGCGCCCTGCACCCCGTGACGAGTGAGGAGCCCATGCACCAGTACGTCGTCGTCGACGCCTTCTCCGCCCGCCCCCTGAGCGGCAACCCGCTGGCCGTCGTCCTGGCGGGCGACGACCTGACCGCCGAGCAGATGCAACGGATCGCCCGGGAGATGAACCTCTCGGAGACCACGTTCGTGCTGCACCCCCGCGGCCTTGACTGTGACGCCCGGGTACGGATCTTCACCCCCGTCAACGAACTCCCCTTCGCCGGACACCCGCTCCTGGGCACCGCCGTGGCCCTGGCCAGCCGTACCGGGACGGACCGGCTGCGGCTGGAGACCGACGCGGGCGTCATTCCCTTCACCCTGGAACACGTCGGCGAACGGGTGACCCGGGCGAGCATGCGCCAACCGGTGCCCTGGTGGAAGCCGTTCGACCGCACCGACGAACTGCTCGACGCGCTGCACATCGGCGCGTCGGCCCTCCCCGTCGAGATCTACGTGAACGGCCCGCGGCACGTCCTCGTCGGACTCGACAGCGTGGCGGCCCTGTCGCAGCTCAGCCCCGATCACCGCGCCCTGTCGTCCTTCTCCGACCTGGCGGTCAACTGCTACGCCGGCAGCGGGAGCACCTGGCGCAACCGCATGTTCTCGCCCTCCTACGGGGTGGTGGAGGACGCGGCCACCGGGTCCGCTGCCGGCCCCATCGCCATCCACCTCGCACGGCAGGGCCTCAGCCCTTACGGGCAGGTCACCCGCATCACCCAGGGCGTCGAGATCGGCCGCCCCTCGCTCATGGAGGCACTGGTGCAGGGGCAGGGCGACCAGGTCGAGTCCGTCGAGGTCAGCGGCCACGGAGTGATCACCGCCGAGGGGGTGCTCCATGTCTGACCCCGACCTGTCACCCAAGGTCCCAGAGTGCTCGGACGAAGCGGGCAGCCGTCCGTACACAACACGGTCGGAGTCGCTCACCGGGACCCAAGAGGTGCCCTTTCCCGAGTACCTCGCGCCACCGGTCGAACCGATGGGCCTGCTGGCCGCCTGGCTCGAACGCAGTGTGTCCCTCGGTGTTCGAGAGCCGCGCGCGCTGTCGTTGGCCACCGCCGACGCCCGGGGCCGCACCTCGTCCCGCGTCGTCGTCCTCGGCTCGGTGACCGAGGACGGCATCGGCTTCGTCACCCACGCCGACAGCCAAAAGGGGCGGGAGCTGGCCGAGAACCCCTGGGCGTCGGGCGTCCTGTACTGGCGGGAGACCAGCCAGCAGATCACGCTCGCCGGCCCGGTGCACCGGCTGCCGCACTCCGATGCCCGGGCCCTGTGGGAGGCACGGCCCGTCTTCACCCACGCGATGAGCACGGCGTCCCGGCAGAGCCGGCCGTTGGAGAGCCCCGCCGACGTGGCCGAACTACGCGCCAGAGCAGGTGTCTTAGGCGCGTCACGGCGGGCGCTTGCGTGTCCTGAGACGTTCGCCGCCTACCGGCTCGCCCCCGCCGTCGTGGAGTTCTGGGCCAACGGCACCGACCGGCTGCACGAGCGGCTGCGCTACGAGCGCACGGCCGACGGCTGGAGGGCCGACCGGCTCCAGCCGTGAAGCCCTCGCACACGCAGCGCCCCGAGGCGTACGAGCCCTCCCGGCCTTCCGGGAGGGCTCGTACTCAGCCGGCGGGTACCGCCTCGATCACCGAGGCGTGCGAGGAGGTGTCCGACACCCCGACGACCGTGAACCCCGATGCCGCCAGCAGCGCCTCGTACTCCTCACGCGTGCGGCCCCGCCCGTTGAGGACCGTCATCATCAACACGTCCCCGGTCTTGCCCGCGTGGGGCTCGTTGCCCGGCGGGATCAGCGCGTTGACGACCAGCAGGCGGCCGTGCGCGGGCACGGCCGCGCGGCACGTCCGCAGGATGCGCACGCACTCGTCGTCCCGCCAACTGGCCAGTACGTGCTTGAGGAGATAGACGTCGGCGCCGGACGGCACGGAGGCGAAGAAGTCACCGGCCACGGCGGTCCACCGGCCGGCCAGCTCGGGCAGGTCGAGCTCGTGTCCGGCGACCACGGATTCCAGGTCGACGAGGGTCCCCGTCATGTGGGGGTTGCGCAGCAGCACCGTACGCAGCAGGCCGCCGCGCCCGCCGCCGACGTCCACGGCGCTCCTGCACCCGGAGAAGTCGAAGGCATCGACCACCTTGTTGCTGAGCACCTGCGAGAAGGCGGCCATGCTGGAGTTGAACGCCCTGGCGAGTTGCGGGTCGGCGGCGACGTGGTCGTAGAAGGGGACACCTCGGATGGACTCGAACGCGTTGGTGCCGGTGCGCACCGCCTCGTGCAGTTGAGCCGCTGACTGCCAGAACACCGGCTCACCGCGGACCAGGACGTAGTCCCGCAGCGACTGTTCGGCGTCCGTGCGCAGCAGTCGCGCGGACGGCGTCAGGTGGAACCGGCCCTGCTCGTCCTCCCGGAACACCCCTTTGGTGGCGAGCAGCCTGAGGACCCGGTAGAGGTACGAGTCGTCCACGCCCGCTGCCGCGGCGAGCTCCCCGGCCGTGCGCGGACCGCCCGTCAGGTGGTCGGCCATGCGGAAGCGGGCGGCGGTGTTCAGGGCGGCCGAGTAGAGATAGCCCAGCGAGAGTTCGAGCAGCTCGTCCGTGGCCTCTGCCGCCGCGGCGGCGGAGCCGGAGTCGTGCCCGACGTCCGCGCCGTGCGGGGTGTCGTCCGCGCGCCCCGGGGCCGCGGTCTCACGGAGGGTGCCTGCCATGGGTGATCTCCCCTTTCGCCGATTTCTCTGACCTGCGCCGGTCATGGGTCAGCGGGTGACCCGGAACCGGCGCCCGCAGTCTGACGGGGGTCCCTCGGGGGCCGTTCGAGGGTGAGGCCAGCACCGCGGTGTCGATGCCGACCGCGACGGCAGGGGGGCGCTCTCGATCGATCCTCAATTCGGCGTCAAACGGCGGCGGTCATGATCCCCGTGCCCATGTCCGTGCCACCGCAGTCACGGCCGCACGCCGCACGTCCACACCTTTGCGCTTCCACACCTTTGCGTTTCCGCTCTTCCACACTTCCGCGCTTCCACGTGAACCCTGCCGGGGGGATTCCATGTCAGACGCAACACCGCAGGCTTTCAGCGCTGACGTCGCACTGCGCCGAAAGAACCGAGCCACCGTTGAGAAGTACCTGGCGGACACCAAGGGGGAGGCCCGGCTCCGCCGGCACGAACTCTTCGTCGAGAACGGCAGCGGTGGCCTGTGGACGAACGACACCGGGGCGCCCATCGTCATCCAGGGCCGGGACCGGCTGGGCGAGCACGGGGTGTGGTCACTCGCGTGCTTCCCCGACTGGGAGTGGTACAACATCCGGATCTTCGAGACGCAGGATCCGAATTTCTTCTGGGTGGAGTGCGACGGCCACGGGCAGATCAAGTTCCCGGGCTATGCGGACGGCTTCTACGAGAACCACTTCCTGCACTCGTTCGAACTCGACGACGGAAAGATCGTACGCAACCGCGAGTTCATGAATCCGCTGGAGCAGATGCGGGCGCTCGGCATTCCCGTCCCCGAGGTCAAGCGGGCGGGGATCCCCACCTGAAAGAGGGCGGCCCGCGATCGCCGGTTCCCTTCCCCTTCCCCTTCCCCAGCAGTTCCTTGGCCGTTCTTGGCCGTTCCTCCCGGACCAACAGCCTCCTTAAGGACACATCATGGTCACCAGACGACGTCTGCTCGGAGCAGGGCTCGCCACCGCTGCCGTCAGTTCGACGGGGGCCGCGCTGATCCCCGTGGTCACCCACAAGGGACCGACCGACACGGCCGCCAAGGCCGCCGCACCCCCGCCCATCGTGCCGTTCCAGACGGCCATGCCGCTGATACCCGTGGCGCAGCCGACGTCCACCACCGGCGGGGTGGACCGGTACGACATCAGCGTGATCACCGCCACGAAGCAGATACTGCCGGGCCTGAACACCCAACTGCTCACCTACGGCGGGCAGTTCCCCGGTGCCACGATCAAGGCGCGGAAGAACCGCCCCGTCGTCATCCACCAGCACAACGGCCTCACCGTACCCGTAGCGCGCCATCTGCACGGCGCGTCGGTGGAGCCGTACAGCGACGGCGGCCCCATGGACATCATCGCGCCCAACAACACCCGGGTGTACACCTATCCCAACCAGCAGCCGCACGCCTCGCTCTGGTACCACGACCACGCCCACCACCTGGAGTCGGAGAACGTCTACCGCGGGCTCCAGGGCAGCTACCTCATCGGCGACGACGTCGAGGACGCCCTGCCGCTGCCCAAGGACGCGTACGACGTGGTGGTCCAACTTCGGGACGCGCGCTTCGACTCCGCGGGCCAACTCGTCTACACGATGGGCGACCGCACCAGGACCACCGTGCTGGCCAACGGGGTGCCCTACCCGTACTTCGAGGTCGCCGCCCGCAAGTACCGCTTCCGCCTCGCCAACACCTCCAACCAGCGCTTCTTCACCCTCCGCCTCTCCGGCAACGCCAGCATGATCCAGATCGGTTCGGACGGCGGCCTCCTGCCCGCCCCGCACACCACGCGGTCCCTCTTCATCACCTCCGGCGAGCGGGCCGACGTCGTCATCGACTTCTCGGCCTTCCCGATCGGCTCCCAGGTCTTCCTGGAGAGCGTCGCCGGCAACGGCACGGCCGAACAGGTCCTGCGCTTCGACGTGACCCGTACCGCCAGCGACCCCAGCTCCGTCCCCAACGTGCTGCGCACCCTTCCGCCCCTGCCCACGCCCACCGCCCACCGCACCATCGTGATGCGGATGGACGAGGACGGCAGGCCCAACCCCCAGGCGTACTTGGACGACAAGGTCTACGACCACAACCGCATCGACCAACACGTCCGCTTCGGCGCCAGCGAGATCTGGACGGTCACCAACGCCAACACGAGGGCCCCGCACAACTTCCACATGCACCTCGTCCAGTTCCGGGTGATCGAGCGGAACGGGGTGGCCCCGGGGCCGGCCGAGGCGGGGCTGAAGGACACCGTGGCGCTGATGCCGGGCGAGACCGTGAAGCTCCAGGCGACCTTCGACACCTACGCGGGGGAGTTCGTGTACCACTGCCACATGCTCGACCATTCCGCGATGGGCATGATGGCCACGATGAAGATCGCCTGAGCGCCGGCGCGTCCGAGCCGCGGGGGCAGTACGGAGAGAATGGGGCGGGCGACACCGACGCGGTGGGGCCCGCCCCACGCCCGTACCGGCGAGAGGGAGGGCCGCGGCCATCGAGGCCGGGCGAAAGCAGATGAAGCGGTCTGCACCTGATCGACACCGCCAAGCGCCGTCGGGGCGATACCGTCAAACCCGTTCTGCTGCACGGCAACTGACTCCCCACGCTTCAGGAGTACGTCATGGGCACCGTCGCCCCACCGCACACGCTCCACGGCTCCGGGCCGCACAACATCCTCGCACTGCACGGCTGGTTCTCCGACCGCAGCAGTTACCTGCCGCTCTTCCCGTACGTGGACACCGACCGCTTCACCTGGGCGGCGATGGACCAGCGCGGCTACGGCGAGGCCCGTGAGGTGCCCGGCCCGTACACCACCGAACGAATCGCCCGCGACGCCCTCGCCCTCGCCGACCACCTGGGCTGGACCACCTTCTCCCTGATCGGACACTCCATGGGCGGCAAGGCTGCCCAACACGCCCTCGCCCTCGCCCCGGACCGAGTACGGGCACTGGTCGGCATCTCCCCCGTCCCCGCCTCGGGCGCCGGACTCGACGACGCCACCCAGCAGTTCTTCTCCTCCGCCGCCGACGACCCTGCCGTCCGGCGCGCGATCATCAACACCACCACCGGCGACCGACTGCCGGGCCCCTGGCTGGACCACATGGTGCGCCAGTCCCTCGCCAACTCCACCCGCGACGCCTTCGCCGCGTACTTCCCCGACTGGTCCGGAACGGACCTGACCCAGCTCGTCCAGGGCAACTCCGTACCCGCCCTCGCCATCGCCGGGGCCCACGACCCTGCCCTCTCCCCCGACGCCATGCGCGCCACCTGGCTCCAGCACTACCCCCACGCCACCCTCACCGTGCTCCCCGACGCCGGGCACTACGCCATCGACGAGACCCCGCTCGCCCTCCTCGCCCACATCGAGACCTTCCTCGCCCCGCTCACCGACGCGGTGGGCGACTGAGCCGGAGGACGCGCCCGGCACCGGCCGGCACCGTCACTACCGGGAGTGGGAGCCGGGTCGGCCTCCCTGGCCGGCGGCCCGGGTGACCGCGGCCGGGAGGCCCTCGCGGACCGAGGTGATCAGGGCCAGGCTCGCATCGCGCGCGGCGGCGCTGCCCTCGACGGGTGCGCTGCCCGCGCGCTGGCCCAGAACGACGCCGATGACGAGCCGGGGGGTGCCGGCGACCTCCTGGGTGGCGGCCCAGACGAGGTTGCCGCCCGCCGGGGTGGAGGAGCCGGTCTTCAGCCCGACGACGCCGTCCCGGCCCAGCAGCTTGTTGGTGTTGGTGAGCCGTACACCGCCGGGCGGCGTCACGGCGGGCGTGGCGACGATCTCGCGGAAGGCCGGGTCCTTCATGGCGGCGCGGGCCAGTTTCATCTGGTCGTCGGCGGTGCTGCGGGTGTCGGACTCGATGCCGCTCACCCCGGTGTAGGTGGTGCGGTCCATCCCGAGTGCGGCTGCGGTCCGGTTCATCTTGGCGACGAACGCCTCCTGGCCGCCCGCGTCCCAGCGGGCCAGCAGCCGGGCCACGTTGTTGGCGGAGGACACCATCATGATCTCCAGCAGTTCACGCTGGGTGTAGGAGCGTCCGGCCAGGACGGGGGCGGCCGATTCGACGGAGGAGAACGCCTCGTCGGCCGCCTGCTGGTCGGCGACGATGCTCGCGCCGGCCCCGCCGGCCTTCATCGGGTGGTCCTTGAGGATCACGTGGGCGGTCATCACCTTGGTGACGCTGGCGATCGGGACGGGGGTCTGCCTGCCCTTGGTGCCGAGGCTGCCGATGCCCTCGACGGCCACGCTGGCCTGGCCCTCGTCCGGCCAGGCCAGGTCCATGGACACGGCGGCGTCGGAGTCGGGAGACCCTTCGTCGGCGGCGGGCCGGGAGCACGCTCCGGCGAGCAGCGCGCCGACGACGAGGAGGACGAGGACGAGGTACGGACGGCGGGCGATGAGCGCGGCGGGCCGGGCTCCGGGGCCCGGTCGGGTGTGGCTGCGTACGGCGGACATGAAGGACACCTCCGGTGGTTCCGGGTGCGGGCAGGCACCCGGAACCACCTTCGGGAAGTCGTTCTTCGGTACCGGCCCGGCGCCGGTTCCACCGCCGCGTAGCTGCGTTGCCGTTTGGTTTCATGCCGCGCCGACGCTCGTGCGGTCGGGCGGGGCACACGGGACTAACCCGGTTACGAGCTACAGGTCGAGGGTGGCGACGGCGCCGCCGTCCGGGGCGTTCGCGAAGGCCAGTCGGGCACCGAGGACCCCGGCCTGCCCCTGGGCGACGGTCAGCCCGAGCCCGTGCCCGCTCCCCCGTTCGCTCGCGCCGGTGCGGAACCGCTGCGGGCCCTCGTCGAGCAGCGCGGCGGGGAAGCCGGGGCCGTGGTCGCGGACCGTGATCCGGTTCCCGTTGACGGTGATCCGGACGGGCTCGGCGCCGTGCCGCTGGGCGTTGGCGACGAGGTTCACCACGATCCGTTCCACCCGGCGCGGATCGGTCTCCACCAGGACGTCGTCGCCGTCCGGGACCGTGACCGCGACCCCGGGGCCCGCGTCCAGGCGCCGTACGACATCGGTGACGAACTCGCCGAGCGGCACGGCGTCGCGATCGGCCCGTTCGATGCCCGCGTCGAGGCGGGAGATCTCCAGCAGGTCCTCGACCAGGGCGTTCAGCGCCCGCACCCGGTCCCGGAGCAGGAGGGCCACCTCGTCGTCGTCGGGCAGCAGTCCGGCGGTGGTGACCAGGCCCATCAGCGGGGTGCGCAGTTCGTGCGCGACGTCGGCGGTGAACCGCCGCTCGTTCTCCAGTCTGCGCTGGAGCGCCGCGGCCATCTCGTCGACCGCGGCCGACATCTCCGTGACCTCGTCGCGGGCGCGTCCGGGGCTGCCGATCCTGGCGTCGAGGTCACCGTCGGCGATCGCCCGGGCGGTACGGGCGCCGTGGCCGAGGCGTCGGGCGATCGGCTCCGTGGCCAGCGCGGCGAGCGGGACGACGACGGCGAGGGCGGCGAGGACTGAGGTGACGGTGGAGCGGTCCTGGAGCTGGAGGCTGCGCACCTCGAAGGACATGTCGGTCCTGGTGATCAGGAATCTGCCGTCGTCGATGGCGGTCGCCGCCCACATCCAGTGCACATCGGGCTCTTCGACCTGGTACCAGAGGCCGACGTCCCCGCCCCGGCCGCGCTGTTCGGCCAGGTCGCGCAGGAGGGGCGCGGGCATCTCCGCCGGGGTGCGGAGATCGATGCCCGCCGATCGTCTCCCCAGCCGTTCGTACTGCTGCGTCGCCGTCTCCAGCTGGGTGGTGGCGCGTTCGCGTCCCACCCTGTGCATGCGGTCCCGGTTGGCGTCCCGGACCAGGAGGGCGATCATGACGGCGACGGCACAGCATGCGAGGGCGGTCAGCGCGGCGATCTTCCAGCGCAGGGCGCGGGGGTTGAAGAGGCCCACGGCGATCAGCCGCGGACGAGTTTGTAGCCGAAGCCGCGGACGGTCTCGATCCGGCCGCTGCCGATCTTCTTCCGCAGCCGCAGGACGCAGAGGTCCACGACACGGGTGTCGCCCTCCCAGCCGTAGTCCCAGACGTCGCGCAGCAGCTTGCGGCGGTCGAGGACCACACCGGGGGTGGCGGCGAACTCCAGCAGCAGGCGCAGTTCGGTGGGCGTCAGGGGGACGAGTTCGCCGGCCAGGCGCACCTCCATGCCCAGGGTGTCGACGCTGAGGTCGCCGAAGACCAGGTGTCCGGCGCCGTCGCGCCCCGCGGAGCGGACGGGCGGGGCGGACGGCCCGGGCGGGCGGAAGGTGGCGCGGCGCAGCAGGGCGCGGATGCGGGCGACCATGACCGCGGTGTCGACGGGCTTCACCACGTAGTCGTCGGCGCCCGCCTCCAGACCGGCGACCACGTCGAGGGCGTCGCCGCGGGCCGACATCATCAGCACGGGTACCTGGCTCTGCTCGCGGATCCGGCAGCACAGGCCGATGCCGTCGAGTTCGGGCAGCATGACGTCGAGGATCAGCAGATCGTGGCCGCCGTCCCGGAACGCCTCAAGGCCGCCGAGGCCGTCGGCGGCCACCGTGACCTGGTATCCGTAGCGCTCCAGGGCGAGCTGGACGGAGCGCCGGATGGCGTCGTCGTCCTCGACGAGAAGGACCTTGAGGGGGTCCGGGACCCGTGGTTCCGACACACCGCTCACCTGGCCGCCTTCGTTCATCCGACCCTCGTATCGTAAACAGTCGCCCGACCGGCCCCGGCCCCGGCCCCGGGAACGATGGTCACAGCTTCAGGGACGCGGCGACGGGCAGATGGTCGCTGCCGGTGGCGGGCAGGGTCCGGGACGAGCGCGGGGTGATCCCCTTCACGTGGATGTCGTCGATCCGGACCACGGGGAAGGCGGCGGGCCAGGTGAATCCGAAGCCGTCGCCGGCCTCTCGCTGGACCGAGCGGAGTCCCGAGAAGACGGGGGCGAGCGCCGCGTCCCGGGACGTGCCGTTGAAGTCGCCCATCAGCACGATCCTGGGCAGGGGCTCGGAGCGGAGCGCTGCGGCCAGGACCCGGGCGGCCTCGTTGCGGCGCTCGGTGGTGAAGCCGGCGGCGGGATGGACCCGTACCGAGGCGAGATGGGCGACGTAGAGCGCGACGGGTCCCCGCGGGGTGTCGGCCGTGGCCCGCACCGCGCGGGTCCACGGCATGATCGGCACCGTCGCCACGTCCTTGAGCGGATAGCGGCTCCACAGGCCGACGCCGCCGCGTACCGCGTGGTGCGGGTAGGCACCGTTCAGCGCACGTTCGTACACCTCCACGGAGTCCGTGGGCAGCTCCTCCAGCGCCAGTACGTGTGCGTCCAACGCCGCCAGGGCGCGCGCGGTACCCGCCGGGTCCGGGTTGCCCTCGTCCACGTTGTGGCTCACCACGGTCAGATCGGCGCCGCCCGCGCTCTTGTCGGTGAGGGTGCCGCCGAAGAGCACCGCCCAGACCGCGGCGGGCACGAGGGCCGTGACGGCCGCGAGTCGGGAGCGGCGTACGGCGGCCAGCCCGAGCAGTACGGGTACGGCGATCCCCGTCCAGGGCAGCAGCGTCTGGAAGAGGCTGCCGAGGTTGCCGAACCCGTTGGGGATCAGGCCGTGCAGCGCCATCAGCCCCGCCCAGAACAGCCCGACGGCGGCGAGCACCCGCCCGCGGGGCCGGATGGTGGCGCCCCGCTGCTCCGGCGCCGGGTCGGTAGCGGGTTCAAGGGCGGTCGGAGCGCTCGGCACGTGCGGTGTCTCCCCATCTGGTGTCCACCCGGGATCGGGTACGCCCCCAGCCTCGGAGAGATGGACTTCTGCCTGGTCAACGGCGTGCTTCAGCGGTCGCGCGGCTCTGTATCAACCGGGTATCGGCCACATGCGCCCGCCGGGGGCTTCCGGGACGAGCCCCGGGCTCCTGACCTCGGGCCAGCATCTGACGGGCGTTCAGCCACACCGTGTCGCGGTTGCGTAGGTGATGCCGAAACCGAAGGACGACCGATGTCGCATCCGTGCCTGGCGGCTACACAGGCCGCCCACAGTGGGAGGGTCCGCGGACGCCGTGGGCTCCGTGCCTTCGCTTCGCACGGAGGTTTCCTCCGATCCGGAGTTCGTACGCCAGATCACCCCGGAGAACACCGCTCGCGACATCGACCGGGTCCGGGCCGCCGGCGCGGAGAAGTTCAACTTCTACGCGTCCACCTTCGGCACCGCCGTCGAAATGACCTACCGTTCCCTGTTCGACCACCGCACGACACGCATGTGGCTGGACTCGCCCGTGCCTCCGACGCGCCACATGCCCACGGTGGACGGCGACTTGGAGGCGAACGACACCAAGGACACCGCGCCGTTCGTCAACTGACTGGCCCAGCGCGACGCCGAGCACCGCTGGGGCAACGACGAGTCCACCGTCCGTCCGCTTCGGCTCCCAGATCGTCTCCGCTGACGTTCCGGTCGCCCCACTGGTCCAGGCGTTCGGTCACCGACCCCGGGGCGAAGGGGGCCGTTCAGGAGACGGTCCGGGCGCTGGGGAACGATCCGCAGGTCGCGCGGGTCACCGATCCGTACGCGACCGGTTCGGTGAGCGGGGACGGCTCCACCGCCTACGCTCAGGTCTCCTACGAGGTGCCCTCGTCGCAACTGGGGGAAGGCACACGCGCCGCGCTCCTGGAGACGGTCGAGCAGGCGGGTTCGCAGGAGTTGACGGTCGAGGTGGGCGGCAACGCCGTCACCGCGGTGGCCGGCGGGCATTCCTCGGAGGCCCTGGGGCTCGCCGTGGCGGCGGTGGTGCTCGTGATCACCCTCGGCTCGCTGCTCGCAGCCGGCTCCCCCTGTTCTGGACTCGACCCGCCCCGTGACCCCGACCGGCCCAGGCGGCGGAAGACCCGCCACCGCTCCCGCCGTCGCCGACGAGGCCCGGATACGACAGGTCGTCACCAACCTCATCGGCAACGCCGTGGCCCACACGCCTCCCGGCACCTGATCCGCGTCGGCGTCGGTACCGTCGACGACCGGGCCGTACTCGAAGTCGCCGACGAGGGCCCCGGCCTCGCCCCCGCCGAACGCGACCGCGTCTTCGAGCGCTTCTACCGCACCGACGACTCCCGCACCCGCACCACCGGCGGCTCCGGCTCCGGCCTCGGCCTCGCCCACGCCCACGCCCACCACGGCCGACTCTCCCTCACCACCGCCCCCGGCCAGCGCTGCACCTCCCGCATCGAACTCCCGTTCCCCCATGCGTCACATCGGGCAGGCGCGAACGGAAGGGCGTGAGGCGGGCCGCCGAACCGCGCGTCTCACCGGCGCAGGTGTGCGGGAGGGCGGTCCTCAGGTCGTCGACGGTGCCCAACTTGTAGAAGCGGAACGAAAAGCCGCAGAAGAAGCACGAACAACCGCCGACTTCGCATCAGCACTCAGACGATTCTCCCTGGCCGAAGAAGAAGTTCCACTCACCCAAGCAGCCATCAAAGAAGCCGAGGAAGGCGTTCTCGAAGAAACACTTACGTACGTCTTCGGCTTCCTCGCCTTCCCGGGGTCCCTCGCTTGGACGCATACGGTCATGTACTTGTTAGGAGCACGATCTGCGTCCTGTTCGGCGCGATCATCGGCGGAATCCCCGCAGGCGGATGGCAACGAGCCACACGCCTCATCGAACTCATCGGCAGCATCTAACACGGCACTTCCATGCTGGGCGGACAAGGATGGCGCCGGGCCGTCGCCGCGGGCACCATCTCGCCGGCCGGCATGCGGCCTGGTCACAGGTGCGCTTGCAGGAACTCCCCGAGCGCAGTCCTGGTCATCGGACCGCTCGTGGCCGCGATCGCCTCGCCCCGGTCGATCAGCACGAGGGAGGGCGCGCCGGTGACAACGTACCGCCGTACGGGGCCGGGGCACCTCGCGATGTCGGCCCGCACGACGATCAGCCGGCCCTGGTGGGCGTCGGCCACCTCGCTGACCAGGGGATCCATTTCCTTGCATGCTGCCGCGGCCTTGGGCCACACCCCGTGGAAGTACGCGAGCACCGGAACGTCCGCCCTCGCCAGGATGAACTCGAACTCGGCTTCCTCCCGGGGTTGATGGACCCTGTTCGCCATCGGCACTCCTCGACGCTCCACTCGATGCGAGGCAGCGGATGCCTCATGGTGTTTCCGACCGCGGCTGCGCGCACCGCCCGTCAGTGGGCCCTGCGCACTCGGCCGGCCTTGCGGGCCTCCGCCATCATGCGGGCCTCCGCGGCCTTCCGGGATTCCTTCGGGGGGCGGCCCGCGCGGGTGCCCAGACCCAAGAACGCCGCGTTCCCGCTCTTCGTCCTGTCCTGCACCGGCGGGCGCTTCGCGCCGGTGATGCTGGTCAGCCGCTCCTCGCCGGAGCGAACCTGGGTGACCGTGGGCCGGATGCCGGCGTCCGACATCATCCGGTTCACGTCCCGGCGCTGGCCGGGCGTGACCAGCGTGACCACCCTGCCGGACTCCCCGGCGCGCGCGGTGCGCCCGCCGCGGTGGAGGTAGTCCTTGGGGTCGGAGGGCGGATCCACGTTGACGACGAGGTCCAGGTGCTCGACGTGGATGCCACGGGCAGCGACGTTGGTGGCCACCAGCACCGTGATCCTGCCGTCCTTGAACTGGGCCAGCGTGTGCGTGCGCTGCGGCTGTGACTTCCCGCTGTGCAGAGCACCCGCCTGTACGCCGCTGCTCCGCAGGTGGCGGGTGAACTGGTCCACACCGTGCTTGGTGTCCAGGAACATCAGCACCCGCCCGTCCCGGGCCGCGATCTCGGTGGCCGTCGCGTACTTGTCGGCGGGATGGACGTTCAGTACGTGGTGCTCCATCGTCGCGACCGAGCACTCCGCCCGATCGACCGTGGCGAGCACCGGCTCGCTCAGGTAGTGCCTGACCAGTTGGTCGACGTTGCGGTCGAGCGTCGCGGAGAACAGCATCCGCTGCCCGCCGGGGGGCATCCGGTCCAGGGTCTCCGAGACCTGCGGCAGGAATCCCATGTCGCACATCTGGTCAGCCTCGTCCAGAACCGCGATCCGCACCCGGTCCAGGTGGCAGTCCCGCCGGGCGACGAGATCGGTCAGCCGTCCCGGCGTCGCCACCACGACCTCGACGCCCTCCCGGAGCAACGCCGTCTGCCGGCTGATCGCCAGCCCGCCCACCACGGTCGCCGAGCGTAGCCCGAGCGCCTTCGCGTAGGGCGCCAGTGCCTCGCTCACCTGCTGCGCGAGTTCCCTCGTCGGCACCAGGACCAGCGCGAGGGGGCGTTTCGGTTCGGCGCGCCGGCCCGCCGTACGTGTGAGGAGGGCCAGCCCGAAGGCGAGGGTCTTTCCCGATCCGGTGCGCGCGCGGCCGAGGACGTCCCGGCCGGCCAGGGCGCTCGGCAGGGTGGCCGCCTGGATCGGGAACGGCTCCCGCACCCCGAGCTCCGCCAGCACCTCCATCAGCTCGACCGGCAGTTCCAGCGCCGCGAAGGACCCGGCCGGCGGGAGACCGGGCGCCGCTGCCCCCGGCACCGAGAGCTCGCCCCGCGGGGCCCTCCCCTGGTCAGACCTGCCTGGTCCGGAGCGGCCGGAGGCGGACTGCTTCGCCTTCATGGGGTCCTTCCTCGTTTCGGCGCCCCTGAACGGACCGGGGCCCGTACCTTGTCCGGCACGGGCCCAGGATGACTGTGAGCGTGACCTCGACCTTACCAGCGCGGGCCTCGCACCGGCTGCTCCACGGCCCGGCGCCCGGCGCCGGACCCGCTGTCGAACCCGTCGGCCGGCACGCCGTCCCCGACACGACAGCCGCTCCCAGGATGGTTTTGATCAGCCGAGAAGGCTCAACCGAACCTGCCGGTTGACGTTGTCCACGTTCGTGTCCGCCAAGCTCCGTTGAGTCAACCGTCAGCCTACGGGTCGGCGCGGTCGGCTCCATCGGTCGCGCATCGCGCCGTCTGACCGGGCCGGCCACGGCTCAGCTCGCCGGGCGTCGTGCGCCGGACGACGCACCGAGGACGTACGACCGCAGGCGCCGTCGACGCGTTCCCTGGCAGACGGCTCCCCTGCTCGGCGCACACCGGCCACGGCACATGCAAGGCAGGCGCGCCGTGCCACCGGTCGAGGGGGCTTGCGGCGTCCGCGTCAGCCGACGGCGCAGCACACGACTCGTCGGCGACGAGCGGCGGTGACGCGCGGGTGCCGACGCCTTGGTCCAGGAGGGAAAGGAAGGCGAGGTGTGCCTCGGGCAGCGGAGCGGGGTCGGGTGAGGGATGCGGTACGCATCGTCCTCGCCGCCGCGCTGCCGGACCGCGGGAGCGCCGGGGCGTCAGGGTCCGAGTAGCACGGCCGTGCCCAGTTCGGCGAGTCGGCCTTGTACGTCCGGCCATGGCTCCTGCCGACTTGCACGGGCCACGAAGTGGATCATCGCGTAGGTGGCCTGCACGGCGGCTCTCAACTCGGTCGCGTCCCGGCCCGGTGTGGCCGCGTCCAATGCCTGGAGCCACATGTCGAGGTAAGCGGCCTGGAACCGGCGTAGCGCGATGCGTTCCTTGTCTGGCAGTTGATCGCGTTCAGCCGTCAGGATGCCGATCAGGTGCAGATTCTCCACAGCGACCGAAATATAGGAGCGGAGCAGCAGATCGAGTGCGCCGCGCGGGTCGCCGCCGAGGGCCAGCGCGCGTTCCGCACCGGCGCGCAGGCACTCGCCGCCACGATTGGTCGCGGCGACCAGGAGATCGGTCTTGCCGGGGAAGTGACGGTAGACCCCCGAGGCGACTATCCCCGTGGCCTCGCCGATATCGGCCATGGTCACGGTCTGGTAGCCGCGTTCGTCGAACAGCCGGATCGCCTCGTTGAGCAGTTGGTCCCTGCGCGGGACCCTCAGCCCGGGAACAGGCGGCGACGGCGGGCCGACCGGTACGGCCGGTGAGTCGGGTCCCGGGACCGAGGAGAACTCGCAGGAGGCGACGGCGGAGGCCAACCGGAGAATCAACTGCTCATGACGGCGCCTGGAGAGGCGGAGCCGTCGCTTCAGGGGGCTGCCGAGCACTCCCAGCGCCGCCCGGGCCGTCAGCTCCCCGTCGGCTTCGGTGAGGTCCGGGCGGGCGGCCCGCAGGAGCAGTGCGAGGTCGGCGACCACCTTGACCTCACGCGCGCGAACGGCCTCGCGCTGGGTGTCGTCCAAATAGCGCGACTGACGCTCCCAGACGGCCAGTAGCCGCTCGGGGGAGGCGACCAGAGTGGCCAGCGACCGTAGCGCCTCGTCCAGGTCCCCGGCCTCTCGGATCGGTGTGTCCACCACATCGAGGCTGTCGAGGATGGTGTGGAAGAGCAGATCCTGCTTGCTGCGGTAGTGGTGGTACAACGCGGAGGGCGTGAAGCCCAGAGCATCGGCCACGTCGGTCACCGAGACGTTGTGGTAGCCGTGCTCCCGGAACAACTCGGCGGCGGTGGCACGGATGAGCACCTTCCGATTGGGCGGTCTGCGTGCCAACGCATCTGTTCCTTCCGAACTACCAACGGAGCAGCGTCAGCGTACCCCTCCGCGCCCTCAGAGCGCAGTCGACAGGGGCAGAATCTGTGAACGGGTTTTTACTTAGACACGTCTAGATACCTTCTTTCAGCCCCTTGCTGATTGTGTACACGCGATGCACCATTCAGACCGTGAGCTTCCGAACGAAGCTCACGGGCGGGACATCGGCACCGCCCTCGGCCCCGGCACGCCCCGGGGTCGTGCTTCGAGGGTCGGTCGGCTCGTCGTCACACAGGAGGCAGCCATGCTGGTGACCGGCCCAGGGCCCCCGCGGGGAACGGTCCGATCCTCGGCGCCGGACGTCTGGAGCGCGATCCGCCCGGCGGCCGGCGGCGATGTGGTCCTGTCACCGTCGCCGCGACGCGGACCGACCCGGGCGCTGCCGGTGGTCGACCGGACCGGTCCACAAGTCCGCCCGGTCGTACACGGTACGAGCGCCGACTGAATGGGGAGGGTTCGGCTTTTCACCCGCGAACGGAAGCGGGTGGTGACACGTTTCCATTCGGCGCACCCGTGAACCGCCGAGCCTGATCGAAGCCTTTGTCCGTCTGCACGCGGCGGCTCTCACCCGCCCGGAAGCGCCGCCGGGCCACCAGGATCGGATGACCCGCGCACCGATAGGGAGACAGCAACCCGCCTCTCGGTCTACGGCACCTTCCGGGGGCCGGACGTGCCCCGCGGCCGTGGGAACCCAACGGTGAACGCGGTGGACGTGTGCCGCCTACCACGCGCCACGCGCCCCGCCATGCTCCTGGGCCGTCGACGCGTTCCGTCTCCGCCCGCGTACGCCGATTTCCTCGGTGCGGCCTCCTGTACCTGCCTTCCGCCCTGCCCGCAAACCGCCATATCGGGAGACCCGTATGCCCGTCGGTCAGCAGTCGCCACCCTCCGATACCACCCCCCGCCCCGATGCCAGTCCCTCCAGCACCCGCTCGCGAGGCAGGGCGTGGATCGTTCTCGCCCTGCTCTTCTGTCTGGTGCTCATCAACTTCGCGGACAAGGTCATCGTGGGCCTGTCCGGAGTGGAGATGAAGAGCGAGCTGGGCCTGGACGACGCCCAGTTCGGCATTATCCAGAGCAGCTTCTTCTGGCTCTTCGCCGTGGGCTCCATCCTCGGTGGCTGGCTCGGCGGGAAGATCAGGGCGCGCTGGTTGTTCGCCGGCATCGCCACCCTCTGGGCGATCAGCCTCGCCCCGATGGCCGCGCAGGTCGGCTTCACCACCATCGTCGCCTGCCGGGTCCTGCTCGGCTTCGCCGAGGGCCCCACGACCGCGCTCGCGATGCAGGTCGCGCACTCTTGGTTCCCGGCGCACAAGCGTGCCGTGCCCAGTTCGATCGTGGTCGCGGGCGCGGGCGTGGGGCCCCTGATCGCTGCGCCAGTGCTCACCTGGGTGATCACCGAGTACTCCTGGCACGCCGCCTTCGGCGTCCTGGCCGCTTTCGGCATGGTGATCGTCGTTGTCTGGCTCCTCCTGGGTGACTCCGGCCCCGAGGGGGAACCCGGCACGGGGTCCGGCGACGGCGCCGTCCACCAGCCCACCCTCCCGGACCGGGTGCCGTTGGGACGGCTGTTCGGCACCAAGACCCTGATCGGGATGATGCTGCTCTTCTTCGTCGCCTACGCGTGTACATCAGTCAAGGTCAGCTGGTTGCCGCTCTACCTTGAGGAGGGCCTCGGCTATGACGACACAACGGCCGGCAATCTCGTGGCCCTGCCCTATCTGGGCAGCGCACTCGCGATAATTTCGGTGGGGCTGCTCTCCCGGTCGATGACGAAACGCGGTATGAGCAACCGGGTCACACGGGGAATTCTCCCCTCCGCGATGGTGATCGCCTCGGGCTTGTGCACCATGGCGTTCTCGGCCCTGGAACGTGGCCACTGGCAGATGGCACTCCTGATCCTAAGTTCCTGCCTCAACTCCGCCGGCTACGGTGCCGCCTTCGCCGGCCTCGCCGACGTCATACCGGCCAAACAGCGCAGTATGGCCTTCGGCATCCTCACCGCCGTCTACAGCCTCGGCGGAGTCATCGCCCCCGTGGTGATCGGGCGGCTCGTCGCGTCCGGCGAGACCGCGGCGGCGGGTTACGGCGACGGATTCATGCTTCTCGGCGCCGTGATGACCGTCGCCGCCACCGCGGCGCTCTTCCTCACCAGCCCTGACCGCGACGCCGCGAAGCTCGTCCGGATCGCGGCGAAGGACTGACCGAGGCGACAGGGGGCGGCCTGGGACGCCTTCCGGTAATCATGGGAACCCCGGCCACGTGGGCCGGGCCCGTTGGGAGCTGGAAGCCTCCGATGGGCCGGCCGGACTGTTCGCGGGTCGTGCTGTAGGTGCGAGCCGTCTCCAGGCAGGTCCGGGCCGCGCCGAGCGCGCCCCGGACGATGCCGTACCGGGCCTGGTTGAGGCAGGACAGGGGCCCGCGCAGACCTTGCGCCTGCGGAAGGACCGCGTCGGCGGGCAGGCGTACGTCGTCGGGGACCAGTTCGCTGGTGACGGAGGCGCGCAGGGCTCCCGGGTCCGAGCCGTGGTCGGGTTCGGTGAGGCCGAAGCAGCCGATGACCTCGCCCGCCGCCATCCTCGGCAGCCAGTGCTGTTTGTG
>NZ_JBEYTZ010000034.1:0-95919 GCF_040643215.1 Streptomyces sp. NPDC047315
GACCACCAACACCTCTCCCTCACCCACATCCACAACACCACCAACCACACCCAACTCTTCAACACCACCACCGTCTTCGAAAACTACCCCCTGGACCCTGCCGGACTGGGCCAGACCATCGGCGACCTGCGCATCGTCGACGTCCAAGCCCATGACGCCACGCACTACGCGCTGAGCCTCACGGCCGTGCCGGGGGAGAGCATCGGGCTGAAATTCGGATACCGCCCCGATCTCCTCGACCGCGAAACCGTCGACAACATCGCCGCCCGCCTCATCCAGTTCTTCGACGCCATCGCCGAGAACCCGCACGCCCGTATCAGTGAAATCAAGACCCTCATTCCGGAAGAAGAGCGTTGCCTCGCACGGTGGAACGACACGGCCCGTGACATCGAACCGCTGCGCTGGCCCGACATCGTCGAATTCCATGCCGCCGCGACTCCTCAGGCGCCGGCGCTCAGCCACGGCGCCACGACCCTGACCTACGGCGAGCTGAACGAGCGCGCCAATCGGCTGGCGCACCAGCTCATCGCCCGGGGCATCGGCCCCGAGGACGTCGTGGCCCTCGCCCTGCCCCGTTCACCGGAGACGATCACGGCCATGCTCGCCGTCCTGAAGGCCGGCGCCGCCTATCTGCCCGTCGACCCGGGCTACCCCGCCGACCGCGTCGCCTTCATGCTCACCGACGCCGCTCCGGCGCACCTCATCACCACCACCGAAACCGCGGCCCGTCTCCCCGACACCGAAACCCCCCGCCTCCACCTCGACACCGCACACCGGGAACTCGCCGAGCGCCCCACCACGAATCCGACCGACGAAGACCGCACCCGGCTGCTACGGCCCGACAACCCGGCGTACGTCATCTACACCTCGGGCTCCACCGGCCGCCCCAAGGCCGTCGCCGTCCCCCACCGCGGGCTGAACGCCCTGGCCGTCGCCCAGGTCGAGGGCTTCGGGCTGACCTCCGACAGCCGGGTCCTCCAGAACGCCTCCCCCAGCTTCGACGCCACCGTCATGGAGTGCCTGATGGCGTTCGCAGCGGGCGCCACCCTGGTGGTGCCGCCGCCCGGCCCGCTCACCGGTGAACCCCTCGCCCAGCTCCTCACCGACCAGCGCATCACCCACGCGCTGATCCCCCCGACCGTCCTCGCCACCCTCCCCGACGACCAGCAGCTCCCCACCCTCACCACCCTCGTCGTCGGCGGCGAGCCCTGCCCCGCGCAGCTCACCGCCCGGTGGGCGCCGCGACTGCGCATGGTCAATGCGTACGGGCCGACCGAAGCCACCGTCTGCGCCACCCTCTCCGACCCGCTCACGGCCACGGCGACACCGCCGCCCATCGGACGCCCGAACCCCAACACGCACGTCCGCGTCCTCGACTCGGCACTGCGTCCCGTGCCGCCCGGCGTCACCGGGGAGATCTACCTGGCCGGCGGCGGGCTGGCCCGCGGCTACGTCAACCGGTCGGCGCTGACCGCCGGGCGCTTCGTCGCCGATCCGTACGGGCCGGCCGGCACCCGCATGTACCGCACCGGCGACCTCGGTCGCTGGAGCGCCGACGGCGCCCTGCACCACCTGGGCCGCTCCGACCACCAGGTCAAGATCCGCGGCTTCCGCATCGAACTCGGCGAGATCGAAGCCGCAGCGGCGACGCACCCCAAGGTGGCCCACGCCGCCGCGCACACCCACACCAACCGGGCGGGCCAGACGCATCTGACGGCGTACCTGGTGCCCGCGGCCGGCGGTGACCTCGACACCGCGGACGTACGGGACCACCTCAAGGCCGTGCTCCCCGACCACATGGTGCCGGCCGCTTACGTCGTCCTCGACGCGCTGCCGCTGAGCCCGAACGGCAAGCTCGACCGCAGCGCGCTGCCCGCGCCCGACTTCACCGCCGAGGTGACCGACCGCGCGCCCCGCACCCCGCACGAACAGTTCGTCGCCGCCCTGTTCGCCGAGGTCCTGGACCTGCCCCGGGTCGGCGTCGACGACGACTTCTTCGCACTCGGCGGACACTCCCTGCTCGCCACCCGCCTCACCAGCCGCATCCAGTCGGCGTTCGGCGCCCGGCACACCATCAGGGCCGTCTTCGAGCACCCGACGGTCGCCGAACTGGCCCGGCACCTCGACGCGGGCGACGAGGCCCCGGAGGCGGACGCGCTGGGCACGTTGCTGCCGCTGCGCGCCCGGGGCAGCGAGCCGCCCCTCTTCTGCGTCCACCCCACCAGCGGTCTGAGCTGGTGCTACGCGGCGCTGCTCGGCGGCGTCGGCGCGGACCGCCCCGTCTACGGGCTCCAGGCCCGCGGCATCGCCCGGCCGGAGCCGCGTCCGGCGACGCTGAAGGAGATGGCGACCGACTACGCAGCCGCGCTGCGCACGGTGCAGCCCGCCGGCCCGTACCACCTGCTCGGCTGGTCCTACGGAGGCGTGGTCGCGCACGCCGTCGCGGTCGAGCTGCGCCGCCAGGGACAGGACGTGCGGCTGCTGGCGCTGTTGGACGCCTACCCCGACGTCCCGTTCGCCCGCGCGGACGAGCCCGGGGGCGAACAGAGTGCCCGTGCACTGCTGTTGGGGCGCGCCGGGCTGGGTCCAGGCGATCCAAACGATCCGAGCCCGGGCGACCCCGCCGAACTGTTGGCCTTCGTCGAGGCCGAGAGCAATCTGTCGGCGCACCTGGAGCCGGCGCAGGTGCGTGCGCTCGTCGACGTCGCCGCCGACAACCTCCGCCTCCTGGACGGCCACCGGCCCGAGACCTTCGACGGCGACGTCCTGTTCTTCACCGCAACCGAGGGGCGCGCGGACGACGCGCCGGACGCCGGCGCCTGGGCGCCCCACGTCGACGGCGCCCTGGAGGAGCACCCCGTCGACTGCGAGCACCTGCGGATGACCGAGCCGAAGGCGCTGCGGGACATCGGCGCCGTCGTCGCCCGCTACCTGGCGAACCGCCCGTAACCCCGTAGCCCGTAAGCCCGCAACACCTGCTCCACCGTCCCCCACACACCCCGGCGCACCACGCGAGGGAGTCACATGCGGCCGAACGATCTCTACGTCAGCGGGTTGGGCGCTTATCTGCCGGAGCGGATGAGCAGCCGACGCGCGATCGAACTGGGCTTGTACGAAGAAACGTTGATGCTGGACTCGGGCGTCACGGGCACGCTCGTGGCCGGTGACACCCCGCCCGTCGACATGGCGGTCCGCGCCGCCCGGGACGCCCTGAGTCGGGCCGGGTGCGCGGCGTCAGCGGTGGACTTCCTCATCCACTCGTGCGTCCTCCAACAGGGCCCGACGATGTGGTACCCGGGCGGGTACGTCCTGCGGGAGCTGGGGTGCGAGGACGCCGCCGCCTTCGAGGTGCGCCAGGGCTGCAACGGCATGCTGGCCGCCCTGGAGCTGGCCGCCGGCCAGTTCGCAGCGGACCCCGACCGCACGACGGCCCTGCTGACCACCGCCGACAACTTCTCCTCCCCGCTGGGCGACCGCTGGCAGGGCTACGGCCCCGGCACGGTCATCGGCGACGCGGCCAGCGCCGTGGTGCTGTCCACCGCCGGCGGCATCGCGCAGGTCCGCGCCGTCAACCAGTCCGTCGTCCCCGAGTTCGAGGGCCTGCACCGGGGCGCCGAGCCTTTGTTCGACACCAGCGGCCGGGAGACCGTCGACATGGTGGCGCGGGCCCGCCACTTCGGCCGTACGCACCGGCCGCTGGCCGAAGTCAACGAGGTGATCGCGGAGCGGCAGGCGGAAGTGGCCCGACGGTCCCTGAAGGAGGCCGGGATCGACGTCGGGGACGTCGCCAGGGCGATCTACGTGAACCAGGGCCAGTACCTCGTCGGTCAGTTCTTCCTCGACCCCCTCGGCCTGCCGGAGGAGAAGTCCACCTGGGACTTCGGCCGCACCGTCGGCCACCTCGCCGCCAGCGACCACGTGGTGGCCCTGGACCACCTCGTGACGACCGGACAGGTCGGCCCGGGTGACCACGTGCTGCTCGCGGGCGCGGCGCCCGGGTTCGTGGTCAGCAGCGCCGTCCTGACGATCAGCGAGAACGCCCCATGGGCCATCTGAACAGTCCGACAAGGAGGACGACGATGACGAACCGCAAGGGCCGCAAGGCGTCGAAGGTGTCCACGCCCGAGCACGCGATCGCCGTCGTGGGCATGGCGTGCCGGTTCCCCGGGGCCGCGGACGTGACGGAGTTCTGGTCGCGGCTGCGTTCCGGCGCGGACTCCATCACGGAGGTGCCACCGACGCGCTTCGACATCGACGCGTACTACGATCCACGCCCGGGCACCCCGGGGAAGATCGTCACGCGGTACGGGGGGTTCCTCGACGACGTCGACGCGTTCGACGCCGACTTCTTCGGGGTCGCCCCCCGCGAGGCCCAGCACATGGACCCCCAGCAGCGGCTGCTGTTGGAGACCGTCGCGGTGGCGGTGGAGGACGCGGGCCTGACCCGGCAGCAGCTGACCGCGGGCCGCACCGGCGTCTTCGTCGGCTCCATGGGCCGCAACTACTGGGAGTCGATGAGCCGGCGGGGCGTCCTGGACGTGTACGCCAACGCGGGCACGGCGCCCAGCATGCTGTCCGGGCGGCTGTCGTACGCCTTCGACCTGCGCGGCCCCAGCCTCACCGTGGACACGGCCTGCTCGTCTTCGCTGACGGCGGTGCACATGGCCTGTCGGAGCCTGCGCAGCGGTGAGTCGACGCTGGCGGTGGTCGGCGGTGTCAATCTGGTGCTGTCGCCGGAGGAGAGCGTCACGTTCTCCGACGGGCGGATGCTGGCGCCCGACGGCCGGTGCAAGTTCGCGTCGGCGTCCGCGGACGGCTTCGTGCGCAGCGACGGCGTAGGGGTCGTCGTGCTCAAGCCGCTGCGGCAGGCGGTCGCCGACGGCGACGCCGTGCGCGCGGTCATCCTGGGCTCCGCCGTCGTCAACGACGGCCACGGCGGGAACGCGCTGATGGCACCGGCGGAGTCGGGGCAGCGGGAGACGCTGGTCGCCGCCTACGAGGACGCGGGCGTCGATCCGGCGCAGGTCGACTACGTGGAGGCGCACGGCACCGGGACCCCGGTGGGCGACCCGGTGGAGTTGGGTGCGCTGGCGGCCGTGCTGGGCGAGGGCCGGCCGGCCGATCGTCCGCTGCTCGTCGGCTCGGCGAAGACGAACATCGGTCACAGCGAGGGCGCGGCCGGGGTCGCGGGGCTGATCAAGGCCGTACTGGCGTTGGAGCACGGCGTGGTGCCGCCCAGTCTGCACAGCGCCGAGCTGACCGGGGCGATCGACTGGTCGTCGCTGGCGCTGCGGGTGCCGCAGCACGAACAGGAGTGGCCGCAGGGCGAACGGCCGGGGCTCGCGGGCGTCAGCTCGTTCGGGATCTCCGGCACCAACGTGCACGTGGTGCTGGGTGCGCACCGTCCCGCACCGGCCGCGTCGAAGCGCCCGCAGCCGGCGGAGCCCGCGGGCGCGGAACGGCCGCGGCTGCTGACGCTCTCCTCCCACCAGCCGGCGACCCTGCGCCGGGTGGCCGAGGGCTACCAGCGGTATCTGGAGCGGGCGGACGAGGGCGGCGCGCTGCCGCTGGTGGACGTCTGCGCCAGCGCGGCGACCCGCCGTGACCACCGGGAGAGCCGACTGACCCTGGTCGGCGCCAGCCACAAGGAGTTGGCGGACAAGCTCGGCGCCTTCCTCGCCGACGAGCCGAGCGCCTTCGTGCAGTCGGCGGACGACGTGTACGAGGAGCGCGCCCGGGTCGTGTTCGTCTTCCCCGGGCAGGGGTCGCAGTGGGTGGGCATGGGGCGCGAGCTCCTGCGCACCGAGCCGGCCTTCCGACAAGCGCTCAAGGAGTGCGACGCGGCGATCCGCGCCGAGGCCGGCTGGTCGGTGATCGACCTGCTGACCGAGGGCGAGGGCGAGTTGACGGGCGTCGACGTCATCCAGCCCACGCTGTGGGCGATGGAGGTCGCCCTGGCCGCGGTGTGGCGGTCGTGGGGGCTCGCGCCCGACGTCGTCGTGGGACACAGCATGGGCGAGGCGGCGGCGGCCGTCGTCGCCGGGTCGTTGAGCGTCGCCGACGGCGCCGCGGTCATCTGCCGGCGCAGCGCGCTGGCGAAGGAGGTGTCCGGGCGGGGCGCGATGGCCTCGGTGGAGCTGAGCGCCGCGGAGGCGGAGCGGGAGCTCGCGCCGTACGCGGACCGGGTCTGCGTCGCCGCGGTCAACGGCCCCACCTCGACGATCCTGTCCGGGGACGGCGACGCGATGCGGGAGGTGCTGGTCGCCCTGCAGAAGCGCGGGGTGTTCTGCCGGCTGGTGCGGGTGGACTTCGCCTCCCACGGGCCGCAGGTGGAGCCGTTGCGCAAGCCGCTGCTGAAGGCACTGGCATCGCTCCGGCCGCGCGCCGGTGACGTGCCGATGTACTCCACGGTCGACGCGGAGAGCGTCGACGGGACCGCCCTCGACGCGGACTACTGGGCGCGCAACCTCCGTCAGCCGGTGCTCTTCGGGCCGGTGGTCGAGCGGCTGTTGGAGCAGGGGCCGACGGTGTTCGTGGAGATCAGTCCGCATCCGATCCTGGTCCCGGCGATGCGCGAGTACGCCGACGCGGCGCGCGGCGCCGGACTCGTCGTGGGCTCGACGCGACGCAACGAGCCGGAGGCGGCGCGGCTGCTTGACTCGCTGGCGTCCGTGCACCTGAGCGGCCATCCGGTGGACTTCGACCGGCTGTTCGCGCCGGGTGCGCCGTACGTGCGGCTGCCCGGGCCCGCGTGGGAGCGGCAGAGCTACTGGTTCCCGCAGGAGACGCCCGTACCGGCCGCCGTGCCCGCCGCGGGGCATCCGCTGCTCGGTCCGCCGGTGCCCGGCGCCGACCGGGTGTGGGAGGGTCCGGTGGACCTGGCGGCGAACGCGTATCTGAACGACCACCAGGTGCAGGGCGTGGTGATCGTGCCGGGCACGGCGTACGTCGAGTTGGTGGCGGCTGCCGCACACGCCGCGTTCGGCTCGATGCCGGCGCTGCGCGACGTGACGTACCACCGGGCGATCTATCTGCCGCCGTCGAGCGAGCCGCCGCTGGTGCGCGTGGCGCTGCTCCCGGGCGCCGACGGCTCCTGGTCGTTCGAGGTCAGCAGCCGCTTCCCGGACGACGAAGGGGAGTACGCCCGCAACGTCAGCGGGGCCCTGGAGTTCGCGGAGCCCGGCCCGTCCACCGCGGCTTCGGGCGGTGAGGACCGGCAGTCGGTGCGCCAGCGCTGCGAGGAGCTGTCCGGCGAGGAGTTCTACCGCAGGTTCGCCGAGAAGGGGAACCAGTGGCTGGGCGCCTTCCAGGGCGTCACCGCCCTGTGGCGCCGGGACGGCGAGGCACTGGCGCGGATCGAGGCGCCGGACTCCGTCGCCGCCGCGGACGACCCCCACCACTTCCACCCGGCGCTGCTGGACGCCTGCGGGCACACGCTGGCCGCCGCGATGGCGGACTTCGACCGGCCCGGCGAGCACGACGCGTTCGTCCTCGGCGGCATCGGCCGGGTGCGGCTGTACGGGCGTCCGCGCGGCCCGGTGTGGAGCCATGCCGTGCGCACCGGCGAGGACGCGGAAGCCTTCGTCGGCACCGTGGAGATACGCGACGAGGAGGGCGCCTTGATCGCCGAGATGGAGGGGGTCAGGCTGCGCTTCCTGGTGCCCCGGCAGATGGCGCGGGACACCGGCGGCTGGCTGCACGAGGTCGTCTGGCGGCCGGCGCCGGCCCTCGCCCCTCCGGTGCGGGGCGACGGCTACTGGCTGGTGTTCGCCGGCGGCGGGCAGCGGGCGACCGACGTGCTGGTGCGGCGGCTCGGCGGGCGCTGCGTCGTCGTGGAGGCGAGCGGGGCGCGGGCCGCGGGCGAGGTCGGCGGGACGTTCGCCGAGGTCGCCCCGGACCGGTACCGGATCGACGTGGACTCGGCGGCGGACTACCGCAGGTTGCTGACGGCCGTGCGGGAGCGGGTGGGTGACGCGGCGTGCGAGGGGATCGTGCACGCGTTCTCGCGCGAGGTGCGCGATCCCGGCGACGCGGGGTCGGTGGGCGAGGCGGTGGCGCAGGCCGAACGGCTCGGCTGCCTCAGCGTGCTGCACCTGGTGCAGGCGTTGGACGAGGCGAACTGGCCCGTCGGCCGGCTCGCCCTGGTGACCGAGGGCGCGCAGCACCTGCCGGACGCCCCGGGCCCGGTCTCGGTCGGTCAGGCGATGGTGTGGGGGCTGGGCCGCTCGCTGGCGCAGGAGTACCGGCGGTGGCGGTGCACCCTGGTGGACCTGCCCGCCGGGGCCGGTGACCGGGACGTCGAGCTGCTGGCCGCGACGTTGCTCGGCGACGGCGGTGGCGAGGGACAGTTCGCCTTCCGCAACGGCGAGCGGTGCGTGCCGCGGCTGGTGCCCCGCACGCCGGCCGGCCACCGGTCCGGGGCGCGGCACGCCGTGGCACCGCAGCGGTACGAGATCCGCAACCGCTCGATCGGCCTCCTGGACGGGATCGGCCGCGTGCCGGTGCCGGTGCGCCGCCCCGGGCCGGGCGAGGTGGAGGTCCGGGTGACGCACTCGGCGCTGAACTACCGCGACGTCCTCACGGCGATGGGGGCCTACCCCGGCCTGGAGGAGGGGGCGAAGCTCGGTTGGGAGTGCGCGGGCGTGGTGACCGCACTCGGCGAGGGCGCGGCCGGGGTCGCGGTCGGCGACGAGGTGGTGGCCCTGGCGGAGGGCGCGCTCGCCAGCCACGTCGTGACCAGCGCGCACCTGGTGGCCCGCATCCCGGCCCGGCTGTCGGTGGAGGAGGCCCTGACGCTGCCGGCCGCGTACCTCACCGCGTACTACGGACTGTGCGAGTTGGCGCGCCTCGGGCCCGGCGAGCGGGTGCTGATCCACGCCGCGACCGGGGGCGTGGGGCTCGCCGCGGTGCAGTTGGCCCGGTGGCGGGGCGCGGAGGTCTTCGCGACGGCGGGCAGTCCGCAGAAGCGGGCGCTGCTCAAGGCGCTCGGGGTGCGGCACGTCGCGGACTCGCGGACCACGGACTTCGCGCGGCAGTTCGCCGACGCGACCCGCGGCGAAGGGATGCACGTCGTCCTGAACTCGCTGTCGGGCGAGGCGATCCCCCGGAACCTGGAACTGCTCGCGCCGTACGGGCGGTACGTGGAGCTGAGCAAGAAGGACCTCATCGAGAACAGCTCGATCGGGCTGCTGCCGTTCTCCCGGAACTTGACGTTCCACTCGATGGACCTGGTGGACATGCTCCGCACCCGCCCGCAGCGGGCGGGCGAGCTCTTCGACCGGGTGCTCGAACTCGTCGACGGCCGGGCGATCGAACCGCTGCCGTACGAGGTGTACGACGGCGAGGACGTCGAGTCGGCGTTCCGCCAGATGGCGCGGGCCCGGCACGTGGGCAAGGTGCTGATCCGCTTCGACGAGGTGGCCGAGCCGGTCGACGCGGTCGAGCCGGCCGAGCCCGTCGAGGCGCTTCGGGTCGTCGACGCCGGCGCCCCCGCACAAGCGGGATGGACGGCGTCCGAGGGGACGTACGTGATCACCGGCGGGCTCGGCGGCATCGGGGTCGAGCTCGCGACCTGGCTCGTCGAACGCGGCGCCCGGGACCTGGTGCTGCTGGGCCGCAGCCCGCTCGGCGGGCGTGGACACGTGCTCGACGCACTGGCCGGCAGCGGGGCCCGGGTGACGTACCACCCGGTGGACGTCGCCGACGAGACGGCGGTGCGCGAGGTGCTGCGGGAGCTCTCCCAGGCCGGCCGGCCGCCGGTGCGGGGCGTGCTGCACGCGGCCGGGGTGATCGACCTGGCGTCGGCGGCGGAGCTCGAACCGGACCGGTTCGACGCGATGGTGCAGCCGAAGGTCGCCGGCGCGTGGGCGCTGCACCGCGCCCTGGCAGGCGTGGAGTTGGAGTTCTTCGCGCTCTTCTCGTCGGCCTCGTCGGTGCTCGGCTCGCCGCGCCTCGGGGCGTACGCCGCCGCGAACGCCGGGCTGGACGCGCTGGCGCACCACCGGCGCAGCCTCGGCCTGCCGGCGCTCTCGGTGAACTGGGGCTTCTGGTCGTCCGTCGGCATGGTCGCCAGGTACGCCGAGGAGCACGGCCGGGACCTGGCGCCGCAGGGCATGGAGAGCTTCACGCCCCGGGAGGGCATCGGGCTGCTCCAGGGCCTGTTGACGGAGTCGGTCGGACAGGTCACGGTCGTCGCCGCGGACTGGGAGCGGTGGCGGAGCGCGTATCCGGACGCAGCGCGGGACTCCTTGCTGACGGAGGTGGTGGGCGACGTCATCCCGGCGCGGCCGGCGCCCGTGCAGCCCGCGCCGGTGAAGGCCGCGCCCGTGGGCGTCCCGCCCGTGAACGACTCCGTGCAGGGCATGCCGTTCGAGCAGGCCGAGGCGCTGCGCCCTGTGGACGCGGCCCCTGCCCCGGGTCCCGCCGCGGCCACGGCTTCCGCCGCGGGCGGCGGCGGGGAGGCCGGCCCGGAGTCGGTGTACGCGTTCCTGGCGGAGCGGCTCGCCAAGGTGCTGGCGCTGCCGGTGCAGCGGCTCAGCGCCCGCAAGCCGCTGAACCGTCAGGGGTTGGACTCCCTGATGGCGACCGAGGTGCGCAGCGAGGTGCAGCGCGCGTACGAGGTCACGGTGCCGATGGCGAAGATGCTCGGCGGCCAGAGCCTGGCCGACCTCGCGGAGTTCATCACGGCCGAGTTGGCACAGCGGTCGTGACGCGATGTGACGTGACGTGACCGGCACCGGGGCCTGGGCGAACGCTTCGCTCGGGCCCCGCGTGCCGCCGTTCGCCGGGCCGTCGGACGGTCGGTCCTCGGACGGTCGGTCCTCAGGCGACCGACATGCCGAGCCGTCCGCTCAGCGAAGCGGAGCGCCGTACGATCCCCGCCTCGTACGCGAAGATGACCGCCTGGACGCGGTCCCTCAAGTCGAGCTTGCCCAGGATGTTCTGCACGTGGGACTTGACGGTCGACTCCGCGACCCCGAGTCCGGTGGCGATCTCCGGATTGGAGAGCCCCTGGATCATGAGCTCGAACACCCGCCGTTCGCGCTTGGTCAGGGACCGCACCTGGTCCAGGGTCTCCGGCGCGGCCCCCTTGAGGGAGACCGAGGCCGCGGCGAGGCTCCGCGCCACGTCGGTCCTGATCGGCATGTACCCGGCCGCGGTCAACCTGATCGCCGCGATCAGGTCGGTCGGGCTGACGCCCCGGCCCAAGAGGGTGCAACGGCCGATCCGCAGCAGGCTGATGGCCTGGTCGTCGGGCGAGGGCACCAGCACGATCAGATGGACCGGCCGCGCGTCGTTGGACTGGGCGGCAAGCCGCTCGGCGAGCACCTGCGTCTCGCGCGACAGCATGCGCTCGCTGCACAGGATCACGTCCGGCTTGCATAAGGAGGCGACCCGCTGGGCCTCCCCCGGCGAATCCACGTCCCCCACGATGACAATTCCGGGATCCCTGCCCAAAACCGCGTGCAGTCCGGCACGCTCCAACTGGTCTTCGGATATGAGAAGGACCCCGATCTCCCCCCGACTCACCATCCACTCCCCCTTTCACCTGCGGTTCGACAGCACAGAAAGGTTGCTCCCAGCAAGCGTCAATGAACCGTCACATTTCAGCCATATGAAAGTGCCCACGAAACTCGTCGAGTGACCATAAACTCCACACTAAATCCAATATTTACCTTCTTTGCTTGACCTTGACGTGCCCCCCAATGGCCTGAATCACTCCCTTGTGGGCGTTTTCCGGCCCCACCCCGTGATCTTGACGACGCGGCACCCGTCACCCCTACCAGGCAGTACGGAGGGTCGCGAATGCAGCGTAGGGCGGGCCGGGTCGACCGCCTTGACACTCTGACCAGTACCGAAGAATATGACAGGGATTCTGGGGACATCTGTCCGGCACCCCGGTCCGCCCCTTCGCCCGCCATCTCCGCGCGGGCGTCGGTGCGTTCGACCACGGCCGTGCCGCTCCCCTTCGACCCGCGGTCTCCCCGACCGTGGACGCAGCACGTCCGGCGCCCGTCTCCACCGCGTTCCGGACGGCCTTGCTGCACCGCGCCCACCGCGTGACAGCCATCACCCAACCGCGGCTCGACACGGCGCACTTCACCGCTCCATGAAAGGACCACACGGAATGGAACGCGAATCTCCCGGCTCTTCCCAGGGGCGCGAAACACTACCCTCCCTGACCGGATTACGCTGGGTCGCCGCATTCCTGGTTTTCGGACTGCACTTCACGGCACTGCAGTTGGGCACCCCGTTCGGGGCCCCCGCCCCGTCCGCGATCGACCAAGGCATCCTCGACGTCTTCGGCACCGGCTTCATCGGGGTCTCCTTCTTCTTCGTCCTCAGCGGCTTCGTCCTCACCTGGTCCACCCCCACGGACCGTCCGGCGCTGCTGTTCTGGCGACACCGGTTCGCCAAGGTCTTCCCGGTGTACGTCGCGGCGTCCCTCCTCGCGGTGGTGCTGACGTTCGTCTCCATGGACCTCTGGCCGAGTTGGCGCGTCACGCTGGCGCACACCTTCCTGCTCCAGGCGTGGATTCCGGACCAGTCGTACGTCTTCGGGCTCAACCCGGTGATGTGGTCGCTCAGCGCGGAGGCGTTCTTCTACTTCTGCTTCCCCGCGCTGCTGGTGGTGCTCGTCAGGGCGAGCACCCGGGCGCTGTACGTCACGGGCGCCGCCTGCGTGGCCCTGACGCTGGTCGGGCCCACGCTGGTGGGGCGGGTCTTCACGTTGAAGACCCCGGAGCCGACGCCGATCGTGCCGATGGAGGGCTACGACAGCCAGTTCATGCTCTGGTTCACCGAGGTCTTCCCGCTGATGCGGCTGACCGAGTTCGTGGTGGGCATCGTCGTCGCGCTGCTGGTGCGCAGGGGCGCCTGGCGGGGGCCGGGCGCCAACCTCGCACTGGTGATCTGCCTGGCCGCCTTCATCCTGAACCGGGAGCTGCCGGCGCCGCTCCAGCGGGCCGCCGGCATGCTCGTTCCGTTCGCGCTGCTGATCGCGGCGCTGGCGAACGCGGACCGGGAAGGGCGGTGGACCCCGTTCCGGGGCCGGCGCATGGTGTTCCTGGGCAAGATCTCGTTCTGCTTCTACGCCGTGCACATGGTGCTGATCCTCAACACCCTGGGGCGGATCCGGCCGTGGCTGGTCGACCTCGGGCTGCTCTCCCGGCCCGACCAGGCGGTGCCGGCCTGGGGGGTCCTCGCCCTCCTCGTCGTGTACGCGCTGGTCGCCGGGGTGGCCGCCTGGATCCTGTACCGGTGCGTCGAAGTCCCCATGACCCGGATCATCCGCGGCCGTTCGCAGCCCGCGACGCCGGACTCCCCCGAACGCCCGGGCCCCGACGGGTCGGACGGCGCGGGACCGAACGGTGAAGGCCCGGACGGCAAGGGGACGGACGGAAAGGGGACGGACGCCGACCGTCGGATGGGCAGTTCGACCGTGTAGCCCAACGGGACGCCCCCGGCCCGCCGTCCGTGCCAAGGACGGCGGGCCGGGGGCGGTCACCGCACGGGAGGGGAGGCGGAACAAGAGTGGACCCGGCCGGAGAGTACGGGGGATGTTGACTCTCCGACCGGGTCGGTCAGGGTGCACCGGCGCTCGTCCGGTGCAGGGGGTGCGCGTCGATCCGGTCCGCCCCCCGCCCGTACGGGACTTCGGGACGGTTCGGATCGACGCGGCCCGATCAGTGCGCGCTCGGCTGCGCCTTCACGGCGTCCTGCTCGCTGCCCGCCGCGTCGTCCGCCTTTCCGCCGCCCTTGCGGTTGGAGACGGTGAGCGTCGCCAGCAGCGCCAGCGCCAGCAGGCCGGCGCAGATGTAGCTGGAGAGCTGGATGGCGTCGGACATCGCCTCGCGCGCCGCGTCCGCGACGGACGCGGTCTCGGGCTTGGACGCGAAGGACGGGATGACCGAGCCGGCGCTGTCCGTGACCACTCCGCTCAGCCCCTCGGCCTCCTTCTCCGGCATCCCGGAGCCCGTGAGGCTGTCGCTCAGCTTGGTGGTGAGCGTGCTGAAGAACAGCGTCGTCAGCACCGCGATGCCGAGGGCGGCGCCCAGTTCGCGCGATGCGCTCTGGATGCCGGAGCCCTGACCGGCGCTCTCCACCGGGACGTCCACCAGGACGATGTTGGTGACCTGCGCCGTGGCGAAGCCGACGCCGACGCCGTAGATGAAGAGCGCGATCGCGATCGCCCACCAGGAGGTGTCGGTCGCGGCGACCAGGCCCAGCATCACCAGACCGGCGGCCTCCAACAGCAGACCGATGCGGACCAGGCTCAGCGGCGTGGCCGTCATCGAGAAGCTGGCGCCGCTCGCGCAGAAGCTGCCCGCGGCCAGCGCGACCAGCGCGAGGCCCGCCTGGAAGGCGCTGTAGTCCAGGGTGAACTGGAGCCACAGCGGCATCACCGCGATGATGCCGAACTCACCGAGGCCCACGACCAGCGTCACCACGTTGCCGTTGCGGAACGAGGCGATGGAGAACAGCCGGGTGTCCATCAGCGGCTCTTCGTTCCGCTTGCTGAGCGCCGACTGCCGCAGCCAGAAGGCGATCAGGACCGCGATGGCGACGACGAAGGAGACGAAGACCGGGGAGAGCCCGCCGCTCCACTCGATGCCGCCGATCTCCAGCGTCTTCGTGGTCATGATCCAGCCGTAGGAGCGGCCCTCGATCAGACCGAACGCCAGGAAGCCGAGGCCGACGGCGGAGAGCACGCCGCCGAAGACGTCGATCTTCCCTTCGGTGCGGGGGGAAGCCGGCAGGTAGAGCAGGGCACCCACGATGATCAGCGTGATGATCGGGATGTTGATGCCGAAGGCCCAGCGCCACGAGATGTCCGCCAGCCAGCCGCCGAGCAGCGGGCCGACGGCCGCCGCGGCGCCGATGGTCGAGCCCCAGACGGCGAACGCCTGACCGCGCGCCTTGCCGGTGAACGTGGCGTTCACCAGGGCCAGCGAGGTGGGCAGGATCATCGCGCCGCCGATGCCCTGGAGGAAGCGGGCCAGGATCAGCAGGCCGCCGTTCGGCGCCACCGCCGCCACCAGGCTCGTCACGCCGAACACGACGAGACCGATGAGGAAGATCTTGCGCGCGCCCTGGATGTCCGAGAGGCGCCCGGTGATCAGCAGGAGCGCCGCGAAGATGATCGCGTAGGACTCCTGGACCCACTGGGCCTCGACCGAGGTGACGTCCAGGTCCTCGATGATCGGGGCGAGGATCACATTGACGATCGTGATGTCCACCACGATCAGGGCCACGCCCAGGGACACGGCGACCAGCCCTAGCCACTGACGCATGGAAGGGGTTTCTTCTGTCACGATTTCATTCCTCCACCCTGGTGTATCTTCACCATAAAGGTAATTAGGACGCGGGGTGGTTGTCAAACCGACGAGTGGAACGCGTCACATCCCGTTGGGCGCTCGGGCGCCGACCCTCGGACGGCCGCGGGGCCGGCGCACCCCGAAGGTGCGCCGGCCCCGCGGACCGTACGGGGATCAGCCCCGGGAGGCGTGCAGGAAGCGGCCGGTGACCGACTCCCCCGCCGTGGGCATCCCGGCCGGCGGCCCCTCGTAGACGATCCGGCCGCCCTCGTCACCGGCGCCGGGCCCGAGGTCCACGACCCAGTCCGCCCGCGCGACGATGTCCAGGTTGTGCTCGATCACGATGACCGACGCGCCCCGGTCCACCAGGCCGTCGAGCAGCCGCACCAGGTTGTCCACGTCGGCCAGGTGCAGACCCGTCGACGGCTCGTCCAGGACGTACGTCCTGACGTCCTTGCGCATCTCGATGGCCAGGCGCAGGCGTTGGCGCTCCCCGCCGGACAGGGTGGTGAGCGGCTGGCCGAGGCTGACGTACCCCAGCCCCACGTCCTGGAGGGTGGTCAGCACGGACAGCACCGGCTTCTCCGTGAAGAACTCCGCCGCGGTGTCGATCGACATCGCCAGCACGTCCGCGATGCTGCTGCCGCGCAGCCGGTAGGCGAGCACCTCGTCGGTGAACCGGCGTCCTTCGCACTTCTCGCAGGTGGTGGGGACCGCGGTCATGTACCCGAGGTCCGTGTACGTCACCCCGAGCCCCTTGCAGACCGGGCAGGCGCCGTCGGAGTTCGCGCTGAAGAGGGACGCCTTGACGCGGTTGGCCGCGGCGAACGCCTCCCGGATGCCGTCGAGCATCCCTGTGTAGGTGGCCGGGTTCGAGCGGCGGGAGCCCTTGATGGGCGACTGGTCGACGACCGCGACGTCGGCGTCCTTCGGCAGCGAGCCGATGATCAGCGAGCTCTTGCCGGCGCCGGCCACCCCGGTGACCGCGGTCAGCACCTGGAGCGGAATGCTGACGCTGACGTCGCGCAGGTTGTGCAGGTTCGCCGACTTGACGTCCAGCGTGCCGACCGGTTCGCGCACCTCGGTCTTGACGGGCTGACGGACCGCGAGGTGGTCGCCGGTGGGCGTGCCCGCCTTCCGCAGCCCGGCGACGTCGCCCTGGTAGACGACCCGGCCGCCGCCCCGCCCCGCGCGCGGGCCGATGTCGACGACGTGGTCGGCGGCGGCGATCACGTCCGGGTTGTGCTCGACGACGAGGACGGTGTTGCCCTTGTCCCGCAACCGCTCCAGCAGGCCGATCATCTGGGCCGTGTCGTGGGCGTGCAGCCCCGCGGTCGGCTCGTCGAAGACGTACGTCATCTCGGTGAGGCTGGAGTCGAGGTGGCGGACCATCTTGATCCGCTGCGCCTCGCCGCCGGAGAGGGTGCCCGCGGCGCGGTCCAGGCTCAGATAGCCGAGGCCGATCTCCACGAGGTTGGCCAGGATGGAGCACAGCCCGGCCTTGAGGGGGGCGATGCCGCCCTCCGGCAGGGTGGCGGCCCACCGGCTCAACTCGGTGATCTGCATGGCGTTGCAGTCGGCGATGCTCACGCCGTCGATCCGGCAGTTGCGGGCGGCCTCGTTGAGCCGGCTGCCGCCGCAGGCTTCGCACGGGCCGATCACGCCGATGGCCTCGACCGCACGGCGCACGTGCGGACGCAGCGTCTCGACCTCCTTGGAGAGGTACAGCCGCTTGATCTTGTCGAGCACGCCCTCGTACGCCATGTTGTAGCCGCCGGTCTTGACGACCTCGTCGGCCGTGCCGGTCAGCAGCTGGTCCCACTCCTGCGGCGTGTACTGCGCCAGCGGCTTGTCGTTGTCGAAGAACCCCGACTCGCTGTAGATCTTCCAGAAGACCGACCCGACGGCGAAGTTGGGGAAGACGATCGCGCCCTCGTTGAGGGAGCGACTGCGGTCGAAGATCCCCTCAATGTCGATGGTGGAGGTGCGCCCCACGCCCCCGCACTCCTGGCACATGCCGGCCGGATCGTTGAACGACAGGGCGCTCGGGCTCGGCACGGCCGGTGCGCCGACCCGGGCGAAGACGATCCGGAGCATGGTCCAGGTGTCGGTGGCGGTGCCCACGGTGGAACGGGAGTTCGCCCCGATCCGCTCCTGGTCCACCACGATCGCCGCGTTCAGGTTCTCCAGGCTGTCCACGTCCGGGCGCGGCAGCGTGGGCATCTGGGACTGGAGGAAGGCCGGGTAGGTCTCGTTGATCAGTCGCTGCGACTCGGCGGCGATCGTGTCGAAGGCCAGCGAGGACTTGCCCGAGCCCGACACCCCGGTGAAGACCACCAGCTTTCGCTTGGGGATGTCGATGTCGATGCCGGTCAGGTTGTTCTCACGGGCTCCCCTCACCCGGATCACCTGGGCGAAGTCGGTCGCGGCGGCGCCGCCGTCTGCTGCTGCGTGCGCTGGGCTCACTGAGTCTTTCCGTTCTCGTGCGGTGGGTGGTGGGCCCGGCGGCGCCGGCCGCGCTCCGTCGGGGCGCGTCGGGGCGCGCGGGCGCGCCCGCGGACGTCCGGGCAGGAGTGGGTGCGGCGGCTGCGGGTCGCGGTCGCGTTGCGTGCGTCGGGCGGGTCGTGTGCGTCGGGCGCGTCAGGTGGTGCTGCTGGTGCCGTTGCTGCCACGGGCGGACGAGGTGCCCGGCTGCCGACCGCGGTACTCGTTGGCGAGCAGCGAATCCATGGTCGCGCGCAACCGGTCGATGAAGGCTTCGAACTCCTGGAGCTGCGCCGGGGTGTAGTGCGACATCGCCACCGCCATCTGCTCGGCGTAGGGCCAGAAGAACTTCTCGGCCCGCGGCTTCACCCCGGGGCTGCTGCGCAGCGTCACGATCCGGCGGTCGGTGTGCTCGCGGGTGCGGACTATGTGACCGGCCGTCTCCAGTCGGTTGAGCAGGGTGGCCGTCGCTCCGGACGACAGGGAGATGCGCTCGCTGAGCCGGGCCGGGGAGAGCGGCACCCCTTGGTCCTCCGCGTACAGGATCTCGGCGAGTGCTGCGGCGTCCGTGGAGTGGAGCCCCAGCCAGGCCGCGAACCGCTGGGTGAATTCGGTGTAGTTGGCGCCGAACGCTCGAAGCCCGTCCATGAGGCGGTCGCGCTGCGCCTCCAGGCCCCCGGGCTTCGGATTCTCGCTGGACATGCTCCCCTTCCCGACCTGTACGGCGACGGGTTCCACCGCTGGAGATGACGGCCCCGCCCCTGCGAAGTAACTTCACCGCGAAGATACACGACGGGGGAGGTATCGGCACGGTTGGACGCCGCTGTCAACCGTCGTCCGGCCGCGGCCCGTCGCCCCCTCCGACCCTGCTCCGTTGCGCCTTCCGGCCGGATGCCAGAGGTCGCGGGGCCGGTCAGGGCAGGACGGCCGTTCCGTCGAGCTCCACCATCGCCTGCTCGTCCCACAGGCGTACGACGCCGATGACCGCCATCGCGGGATAGTCCCGCCCCGCCAACCGTCGCCAGATCCGGCCCAGTTCGGGCGCGTGCGCGCGGTAGTCGGCGACGTCGGTCGCGTAGACGGTGACCCGGGCGAGGTCGTGCGGGGCGCCGCCGGCGGCGGCGAGCGCGGCGAGGAGGTTCGCGAGGGCCGCCTCGAACTGCTCCGGCAGGCTCTCCCCCACGACGTGGCCCGCGCCGTCGAGCGCCGTCTGCCCGGCGAGGAAGACCAGGCGGGAGCCGGTGGCGGTGACGGCGTGCGAGAACCCCGACGGCGCGGAGAGCTCGGCGGGGTTGAGGCGGTGCAGACTCATGCGGGCGCTCCTTCGGCTCCCCGGGGTGCGTACAGCTCCTTGGCGACGATCGAGCGCTGGACCTCCGTCGCGCCCTCGTAGATCCGCGGCGCGCGCACCTCGCGGTACAGGTGCTCCAGCAGGTGCCCGCGCTCCAGCGCCCGTGCGCCGTGCAGTTGGACGGCCGCGTCCACCACGTACTGCGCCGCCTCCGTCGCGAACAGCTTCGCCATCGCCGACCGCTTCGGCACGTCGGCGGAGCCCGCGTCGTACGCCGCCGCCGCGCTGTGCACCAGCAGCCGGGCGGCCTCCGTGCGGGTGGCCATCTCGGCGACCTGGTGGGCGACGGACTGGAGGTCCTTGAGGGGGCCGCCGAAGGCGGTGCGCCGCGCGGTGTGCACGAGGGTCGCGTCCAACGCGGCCTGGGCCATCCCCACCGCGAACGCCCCGACGCTGGGCCGGAACAGGTTCAAGGCGTCCATGGCGACCCGGAAGCCCCGGTCGACCTCGCCCAGCACGTCGTCCCCGGTCACGGGCGTCCCGTCGAAGGTCAGCGCGCCGATCGGGTGCGGCGAGAGCATCTCCAGGGCCGTGCCGGACAGGCCGGGGCGATCGGCCGGGACGAGGAACGCCGTGACGCCGCGCGCGCCGGCGCCGCGGGTCGTCCGGGCGAACACGGTGTAGAAGTCGGCCTCGGGAGCGTTGGAGATCCAGCACTTCTCGCCGGTCAAGCGCCAACCGCCGCCCGACTTCGACGCCGGCTCCGCGGCCAGCGCCAGGGCCGCGGCGTCGGAGCCCGCGCCCGGCTCGCTGAGGGCGAAGGCCGCAACAGCGCGCCCTGCCATCACCTCGGGCAGCCACCGCCGGCGCTGCTCCGCGCTGCCGGCCGTGGCGATCGGCCGGGCGCCGAGGCCCTGGAGCGCGAGCGCCGTCTCCGCCTCCGTACAGCCGTGGGCGAGCGACTCCCGCAGCAGGCACAGGTCCAAGGCGCCGGGGCGGGCGACCGGTCCCCCGTCCCCAAGAGCCCGCCCCGCCTCTTCTCCGGGCCCGTCCGCCGGCACACCGGTGAACAGCCTTGCCAACAGGCCCAGTTCACCCAGGGCGGCGAGCAACGGACGGTTCACCCGGCCCGGCGCACCCCGCCGGGCCAACGGTTCGAGGGTCCCGACGGCGAGCGCACGCAGCTCCGCGCACCAGGCGGTCTGTACCGGATCGAGCGAGAATACGGGCATTGACGCCCTCACATATCTCATCTATCGCGAACCGTTGACTGTCGTCACCACCACGATACGCTCCTCTCACGACCCCACCATGACAAGGGGGCGCACCATGGAGCTGACACCCTCGGCCCACGTCGACACCTTCGCACGCGACCACCTGCCGCCCGCGGACCTGTGGCCCGAGCTGATCTTCGAGTTGCCCGAGCTGCGCTATCCCACCCGGCTGAACTGCGGACACGCACTGCTGGACGAGACCGTCGAACGGTTCGGCCCGGACCGCCCCGTCTTCCGCACCCCCACCGGCGACGTCTGGACCTACGGCGAGCTGCACGAACGGGTCGACCGCATCGCGCACGCCCTCACCGCCCGCCTGGGCGTCGTCCCCGGCAACCGCGTCCTGCTGCGCGGCCCCACCGCCCCCTGGCTCGCGGCCTGCTGGCTGGCCGTGATGAAGGTCGGCGCCGTCGCGGTCACCGTCCTCGCCCAGCACCGCACCGAAGAGCTCGCCACCATCTGCGAGATCGCCGAGGTCAGCCACGCCCTGTGCGACGCCCGCACCCTGGACGAGCTGCTGCGGGTCGACCGCGGCGGCCTGCGGATCACCCCGTACGGCGGCACCTCCCAGGGCGACCTGCTGCACCTCGCCGCCGCCGCGCCGGCCCGCCCCTTCCCCGCGGTGCCGACGGCCGCCGACGACGTCGCCCTGATCGCCTTCACCTCCGGCACCACCGGCCGCCCCAAGGGGTGCATCCACTTCCACCGCGACGTCCTCGCCGTCGCGGACACCTTCTCCGCCCGGGTGCTGCGGCCGGTGCCGGACGACCTGTTCGCCGGCAGCCCGCCGCTCGGCTTCACCTTCGGGCTCGGCGGCCTGGTCGTCTTCCCGCTGCGCGCGGGGGCCTCGGCGCTGCTGCTGGAGCGGGCCGGGCCGCGGCAGTTGCTGCCCGCGATCGCCGAGCACCGCGTCACGGTGCTGTTCACCGCGCCGACCGCGTACCGCGTGATGCTGAACGAACCGCGCCACGTGAACGTCGACTCGCTGCGCCGCTGCGTCTCCGCCGGCGAGAACCTGCCGGCCGCCACCTGGCACGACTGGCTGGACCGCACCGGCCTGCGCATCATCAACGGCATCGGCGCGACCGAACTGCTGCACATCTTCGTCTCCGCGGCGGACGACTCCATCCGCCCCGGCACCACCGGCGTCCCGGTGCCCGGCTGGCAGGCCCGGGTCGTCGACCACCACGGCGCCCCCGTCCCCGACGGCCAACCGGGGCTGCTCGCCGTCCGCGGCCCGGTGGGCTGCCGCTACCTCGCCGACCCCCGCCAGCGCGAGTACGTCAGGGACGGCTGGAACCTCACCGGGGACACCTACGTGCGCCAGAGCGACGGCTGGTTCCGCTACGTCGCCCGCGCCGACGACATGATCGTCTCGGCCGGCTACAACATAGCCGGCCCCGAGGTGGAAGAGGCCCTGCTGCACCATCCGGACGTCCAGGAAGCCGCGGTCGTCGGCGAGGACGACGCCCTGCGCGGCCAGGTCGTGGCGGCGTACGTCGTCCTGCGCGGCGGCGTCCCCGCGGGCGACGCCACCGCCGCGGCCCTGATCGAGTGGGTGCGCGCCCGGCTGAGCCCGTACAAGTGCCCGCGTTCCGTCGTCTTCCTCGACGCGCTCCCGCGCACCCCGACCGGCAAGCTCCAGCGCTTCCGCCTGCGCACGGAGAAGTCACCTTAGAGTGATCACGTGGCCGACCAGCACACCCCCCGATCCCTGATCGTCACCCTCTACGGCGCGTACGGGCGCGAGCGCACCGGGCCGCTCCCGGTCGCCGAACTCATCCGGCTGATGGCCGCACTCGACGTCGACGCGCCGTCCGTCCGTTCGTCGGTGTCCCGCCTCAAACGGCGCGGGCTGCTGATCTCCGCCCGCACCCCTGAGGGCTCCGCCGGCTACGAGCTGTCCGCCGACGCCCGCCAGCTCCTCGAAGACGGCGACCGCCGCATCTACGACCGCAGGACGCCGCGGCTCGCCGACGGCTGGGTGCTCGCCGTCTTCTCCGTGCCGGAAGCCGAACGGAGCAAGCGCCATCTGCTCCGCTCCCGCCTCGGCCACCTCGGCTTCGGCTCGGCGGCCCCCGGGGTCTGGGTCGCACCCGCCCGGCTGTACGAGGAGACCCGGCACACCCTGCGCCGCCTCCAGCTCGACCCGTACGTCGAACTCTTCCGCGGCGAGCACCTGGGCTTCGCGGCGACGGCGGAAGCGGTCGCGAGCTGGTGGGACCTGGGGGCGATCGCCAAGCAGCACCAGGAGTTCCTGGACGGGCAGGAGCCGGTCCTGCGCGACTGGCTGGGCGGGCGGATCGCCACGCCCGAGGACGCCTACCGGGACTACCTCCTCGCCCTCGACTCCTGGCGCCGGCTGCCCTACGCGGATCCGGGGCTGCCGCTGGAACTCCTCCCGGTGGGCTGGCCCGGGTCCCGCTCGGCGGAGGTCTTCGGCCGGCTGCACGAGCTGCTGCGGGACGCGGGCGCGGTGTTCGTGCACGGCACCGACCAGGGCGGTCCGGACGGCCGGGACGGCCACGACGATCAGGAGGGGGACGAGGACGCGTCCCCCGTCACCGCCTCCTGACCACCCTCATGGGCCGGCGGGGTCCAGCAGCCCCGTCAGGCTGATCCGGGGTGGGTTCGGTGCGTCCGTACGGCCCGTCGGCGGCTTGCGACTGCCCGCGCGGTACGGGTCGGGCCACGGCGCACCCGGCCCCGCATAGCCCTGCTCGGCCGCCGCGTGCAGCGTCCAGTGCGGGTCGTACAGATGCGGCCGGGCCAGCGCGCACAGATCGGCCCGCCCCGCCAGGACCAGCGAGTTCACGTCGTCCCACGACGAGATCGCCCCGACCGCGATCACCGGCACCCCCAGCACGTTGCGGATCCGGTCGGCGTACGGGGTCTGGTACGAGCGGCCGTACTCGGGCCGCTCGCCGGGCACGACCTGGCCCGTGGACACGTCGATCGCGTCCGCGCCGTGCTCGACGAAGGCGCGCGCGATCGCCAGGGCGTCGTCGTCCGTCGTCCCCCCGGGAGCCCAGTCGGTCGCGGAGATCCGCACCGTCACGGGCCGGTCCGCGGGCCACGCCCCGCGCACCGCGTCGAAGACCTCCAGGGGGAAGCGGAGCCGGTTCGTCAGCGAGCCGCCGTAGGCGTCGGTCCTCCTGTTGGTCAGCGGGGACAGGAAGCCGGAGAGGAGGTAGCCGTGGGCGCAGTGCAGTTCGAGGAGGTCGAAGCCGGCGTCCGCGGCCCGCCGCGCCGCCTCGACGAACTCGGTGCGCACGGAGTCGAGCCCCGAGCGGTCCAACTGCTGCGGCACCTGGCTGACGCCCGGCCGGTACGGCAGCGGCGAGGCGGCCACCAGCGGCCAGTTCCCCCGCGGCAGCGGGTCGTCCATGCCCTCCCACATCCGCCGGGTGGAGCCCTTGCGCCCGGAGTGGCCGAGCTGCACCCCGATGGCGGTGCCCGGCGCCCGGTCGTGCACGAAGTCCGTGATCCGCCGCCAGGCGACGGCCTGCTCCGAGGTGTAGAGGCCGGTGCAGCCGGGGGTGATCCGACCCCGGGCGCTGACGCAGACCATCTCCGTCATCACCAAGGCGGCGCCGCCCAGCGCCCGCGCGCCCAGGTGGACGAGGTGGAAGTCGTCCGGGACGCCGTCCTGCGCCCCGTACACGTCCATCGGGGACACCACGACCCTGTTGCGCAGGGTCAGTCCGCGCAGTCGGAAGGGGGTGAACATCGGGGGCGTGCCGGGCGGGCAGTCGAAGTCCCGCTCCACCGCGTCCGTGAAGGCCCGGTCGCGGAGCCGGAGGTTGTCGTGGGTGACCCGGCGGCTGCGGGTGAGCAGGTTGAACGCGAACTGCCGGGGCGGCTGGCCCACGTACGTCCCCAGCTCCTCGAACCAGCGCAGGCTGGCCGTCGCCGCCCGCTGCGTCGACTCCACGACGGGCCGGCGCTCGGCCTCGTACGCGGCGAGTGCGTCGTCCAGGGTCGTCTGCTCCGCCACGCACGCGGCCAGCGCCACGGCGTCCTCGACGGCCAGTTTGGTGCCGGAGCCGATGGAGAAGTGGGCCGTGTGGGCGGCGTCGCCGACCAGGACCGTACGGCCGTGGGACCAGCGCTCGTTGACGACGGTGCGAAACGCGGTCCAGGTGGAGTCGCGGCCGTGCAGCGGCCGGCCGCCCAGGGCGTCGGCGAAGATCGCGGCGCAGCGTTCGACGGACCGCGATCCCGCGGCGGCCGGGGCGTCCGCGTCGAATCCGGCGGCCCGCCAGACCTCCTCGCGCATCTCGACGACGACCGTGGACGCGTCGGCGGCGTACGGATAGGCGTGGAGCTGCATCACCCCGTGCTCGGTCTCCGCGATCTCGAAGCGGAAGGAGTCGAAGGCGACGGGCGCGGCCAGCCAGATGTAGCGGCAGCGGTGGGTCGTGATGCGCGGCCCGTACGCCGCGGGGTCGGCCCCTCTGGTGGTGCTGCCCGCGCCGTCCGCCGCGATCACCAGGTCGTGGGAGGCGGTGAGCTCGTCGACGGGCGGTGCCGCGGTGCGGAACCTGATCCGTATGCCCAGCTCCTCGCAGCGGCGGTGCAGTATCCGCAGCAGCGTGCGGCGCCCCAGCGCGGCGAAGCCGTGTCCCGACGAGATGAGGGTGCGCCCGCGGTGGACGATGTCGATGTCGTCCCAGCGGACGAACTCGTCGCTGAGGGCCCGGTGGACCGTCGGGTCGGCGGCTTCGATGCCGCCCAGGGTCTCGTCCGAGAGCACCACGCCGAAGCCGAAGGTGTCGTCGGGCGCCCGGCGCTCCCAGACGGTGATCTCCCGCCGTGGATCGAACCGCTTGAGCAGGGCGGCGGCGTACAGACCCCCGGGGCCGCCGCCGATGACGGCGACGCGCAAGGGGGCGCGCAGGCGGGTGTTCACGGGGGTGCTGCGGTTGCTCACGCGGGGACTCACGGGGCGCTCCCCGTCATCGCCCCTGCCACTTCGGCGCCCGTTTCTCCGTGAACGCCGCGTGGAACTCCGCGTAGTCGCTGCCGTTCATGAGCAGGGCCTGGGTGGCGGCGTCCAGCTCCACGGCCGCAGCCAGCGGCATGTCGAGTTCGGCCGTCAGCAGCGCCTTGGTCTGGGCGTGGGCGAGCGCGGGGCCGGTCGCGAGGCGTCGGGCCAACTCCGCGGCCCGGGCGTCCGCGCCGCCCTCGGGGACGAGTTCGCTGAGGAGGCCGATCCGCTCGGCCTCGGCGGCGCCGACGGGCTCGCCGAGCATCAGCAGTCGGGTGGCGTGTCCGAGGCCGACGACCCTGGGCAGCAGATAGGCCGCGCCCATGTCGCCGCCGGACAGCCCGACCTTGGTGAAGAGGAAGGCGAACCGTGCGCTGGGGTCGGCGATCCTGAAGTCCGCGGCCAGGGCGAGGACGGCGCCGGCGCCGGCGGCGACGCCGTGCACCGCGGCGATCACCGGGAAGGGGCATTCGCGGACGGCCCGTACGGTCTGTCCCGTCATCCGGTTGAAGTCGAGGAGCTGGGCGGTGTCCATGGCGAGGGTGGCGCCGATGATCTCGTCGACGTCGCCGCCGGAGCAGAAGCCGCGCCCCTCGCCGCCCAGCACCAGCGCCCGTACGGAACGTTCGCGGGACAGCTGGGCCAGCAGGTCGCGGAGGTCGGCGTACGCGCCGAAGGTGAGGGCGTTCAGCTTCTGCGGGCGGGCGAGGGTCACGGTCGCGACGCCGTCGGCGACGACGAGCCGTAGATGGCGCCATTCCTCGGGGTCGGTGCTTCGCGCGGATCCGGTAAAGGGGCTCATGAGAGGCGGCCTCCTTCGAGGGCGGGCGGCGCCGGTCCGCCGCTGCCTCTCACGAAGCTATCACCCGCCCGTGACTTCCGTCACGGGCGCGCGATAGCGCGCGCCCTCGTTCGATACGACCCCTCAGGCTTCCCGGGCGACGGGGACCTCCGGGATCTCCACTCCCAGCGGCGCGGGTGCGAGCGTCGCCACGAGCACGGCCTTGATCGTGTGGAGCCGGTTCTCCGCCTCGTCGAAGACCACGGAGTGGGACGACTCGAAGACCTCGTCGCTGACCTCCAGCTCGGTGAGGCCGTGGGTCTCGTGGACCTCCCGCGCCACGGTGGTGCCCAGGTCGTGGAAGGCGGGGAGGCAGTGCAGGAACTTCACGTCCGGATTGCCGGTGGCCCGCAGCACGTCCATCGTCACGGCGTACGGACGCAGGACCTCGATCCGCTCGTCCCAGACCTCCTTGGCCTCGCCCATCGACACCCACACGTCGGTGGCGACGAAGTCCGCGCCCAGGACGCCGTCGGCGACGGACTCCGTGAGGGTGATCCGGGCGCCGCTGACCTCGGCGATGGCCCGGGCCTTCGCCTGGACCTCCTCGATCGGCCAGTACGCCCGGGGGGCGACGATGCGCACGTCCATGCCGAGCATGGCGCCGGTGATCAGATAGGAGTTGCCCATGTTGAAGCGGGCGTCCCCGAGGTAGGCGAAGGAGATCTGCTCCAGCGGCTTGACCGTGTGCTCGACCATGGTGAGGACGTCGGCGAGCATCTGGGTGGGGTGCCAGTCGTCGGTGAGGCCGTTGTACACCGGCACGCCGGCGTGCGCCGCCAGCTCCTCCACCTTGGCCTGGGCGTCCCCGCGGAACTCGATGGCGTCGAACATCCGCCCGAGCACGCGCGCGGTGTCCTTCGTGGACTCCTTGCTGCCGATGTGGGATCCGGCCGGACCGATGTACGTCGTCGCGGCGCCCTGGTCGGCCGCGGCGACCTCGAAGGCGCAGCGCGTACGCGTGGAGGACTTCTCGAAGATCAGCGCGATGTGCTTCCCGCGCAGCCGCCGCTCCTCGACGCCGGCCCGCTTGGCCGCCTTCAACTCGGCGGCCAGCGCGACGAGACCGCGGAACTCCTCGGCGGTGAAGTCCAGCTCCTTGAGGAAGTGGCGGCCTTCGAGGTGTATCGCCATGGGCTGCTCCTGGTCGCTGCGTGTGGGGAAGGGACGCTTGCATGGTCGGCAATGGATGGAAGTATATACGATCCCCTGCATTGCTATACAAGACCCGGAGTCGGTCGGTTCGGGGGCGACCGGAGGGGGTGTCCGGGATCGACCGATTCGGGTCCGTGCAACCAGGGTCCACCATGGACGGGCACTTCCGTACCTCGGGCCGCGTCCCCACCGTCGGGCCGCGTCCCTACCCTCGGACCGCCTCCCCAGCGTCGGACCGCGTCCCTGCCGTCAGACCGCGTCCCGCTCGACGGGGCAGCTCATGCAGCGCGGTCCTCCCCGCCCCCGCCCCAACTCGCTGCCGGGGATCTCGATCACTTCGATGCCTTCCTTGCGCAGGTGGGTGTTGGTGGTCACGTTGCGCTCGTAGGCCACGACCACGCCCGGCTCGACGGCCAGGACGTTGCAGCCGTCGTCCCACTGCTCGCGCTCCGCCGCGTGCACGTCCTGCGTGGCGGTGAGCACCCGGATCTCCTTCAGTCCGAGCGCGGCGGCGATCGCGCTGTGCATCTCCTCCGGCGGGTGGTCGCTGACCTTGAGCCCCTGTGGGCCCTCGGCCGGCTCGATCGTGTACGACCGGAGCATCCCGAGGCCCGCGTACTGGGTGAAGGCGTCCCGGTCGACCATCGTCATCACGGTGTCCAGGTGCATGAACGCCCGCCGCTTCGGCATGTCCAGGGCCACGATGGTGCGCGCCGAGCCGGCCGCGAAGAGCCCTTGGGCCAGCATCTCCACCGCCTGCGGCGTGGTCCGCTCGCTCATCCCGATCAGCACCGCGCCGTTGCCGATCACCAGCACGTCGCCGCCCTCGATGGTGGACGGGTAGTCGCTCTGCCCCTGTGACCAGTGGTGGAAGGAGCCGGCGTCCGGGCCCGCGAAGAGCGGGTGGTACGTGTAGATCGCCTCGAAGTGGACGGTCTCGCGCTGGCGGGCCGGCCAGCGCATCGCGTTGATGGACACCCCGTCGTAGATCCAGGCGGAGGTGTCGCGGGTGAAGATGTGGTTGGGGAGGGGGTCGAGCAGGAAGTCGTCCAGGTTCATCACGTGGAACCGCACGGACGTGGGCTCCGGGTGCCCGGCCAGGTACTCCCGCTTCGTCATCCCGCCGACGAGGGCTTCCGCCAGGTCGGTGGAGGGCAGGGCGTCGAAGGCGGACCTGAGGTGGTCGGCGGCGAGCGGCCCGTACTCCTTCTCGTCGAAGGCGCGGTCCAGGACCAGCTTCCTGGCCTCGGGGATCTCCAGTGACTCGCACAGCAGGTCGCCGAAGAGGTGCACCTCCACCCCGCGGTCGCGCAGCACGTCGGCGAAGCCGTCGTGCTCGGCGCGGGCGCGGCGCACCCACAGGACGTCGTCGAAGAGCAGGGCGTCCTTGTTGGTCGGCGTCAGGCGTTTCAGTTCGAGGTCGGGGCGGTGCAGTATGACCCGGCGCAGCCGCCCGGTCTCGGAGTCGACGTGGAATCCCATGTGGCCATCCTCACCGCGCGGCGGGCCTTTCACTCGGTGGCCGTCCGGTGGACACCGACAGGCCCTCCGCCCGCATCGTCTGCGTCGCGGACTCGGTCCCGGACTCCCAGACTGCCTCGCAGGGGCGGGTCGGTGCACCGGCCGGGGCCGGTGGGGCGCGTCCCGAGGTCGGGGCGCGCCCCACCGGGGGCGGGACGGACCGCTCAGAGGCGGGGGTCCACCGGCTCCGACTCCAGGGCCAGCACCGCGAACACGGCCTCGTGGATCCGCCACAGCGGCTCCCCGTCCCCGAGCCGGTCGAGGGCTTCGAGGCCCAGTGCGTACTCGCGCAGGGCGAGCGAGCGCTTGTGGCCGAGGTGGCGGTTGCGCAGCCGTTCCAGATTGGCCGGGCGGGTGTACTCGGGACCGTAGATGATCCGCAGGTACTCCCGGCCCCGGACCTTGATCCCGGGTTGGACCAGGGCGCCCTTCTCGGTGCGCACCAGCGGTTGGAGCGGCTTGACGACCATGCCCTCGCCGCCGGCGGCCGTCAGCTGGAGCCACCAGTCCGTGCCGGCCCGCACCGACGCCTCGTCGCCGGTGTCGACCACCAGCCGCCGGGTGGCCTGGATCAGCCCGGTGGGGTCGTGTTCCACGAGCCGGTCCAGCCAGGCCAGCTGCTCGTCGTGGGGTACGCCGGCGAGGGAGCGCCCTTCGGCGGCGAGGACCTGGAAGGGCGCGAGGCGCACGCCCTCCAGCCCGTCCGTGGTCCAGCAGTAGCGGCGGTACGCCTCGGTGAAGGCGGCGGCGTCGTCGGCCCGCTCGCGCTGGACGTGCAGGAGGGCGCCGACGTCGACGCCGCGCGCCGCTGCGGCTTCGAGGGCGGCGGTGGCCCCGGGGAGCACGGCGCCCGCCGCGGCGCCGACGGCCGCGTACTGCGAGCGCAGCAGCCCCGACGCCTTGAGGGACCAGGGCATGAGTTCGGCGTCCAGCAGCAGCCAGTCCGTGCCCAGCTCGTCCCAGAGCCCGGCGGCCGTCGCGGCGGCGCGCAGCCGGTCGAGGAGCGCTTCGGTGAGGGACTCGTCGGAGAGGAAGGGCCGTCCGGTGCGGGTGTAGAGGGCACCGGTCGGTACGGCGTCGTCGGCACCGGTGGTGCCGGTGGTTCCCGTGGTGCTGGTGGTTCCCGTGGTGCTGGTGGTTCCCGTGGTGCCGGTGGTTCCCGTGGTGCCGGTGCCGTTTGCGGTTGCCGGTGTGAGGCCGAAGCGCTTGCGGGCGGTGTCGGCGTCGCGGCAGACCAGCACGACGGCCCGGGAGCCCATGTGCTTCTCCTCGCAGACCACCTGCCGGACGCCGTCGGCGCGGTACTGCGCGAAGGCTTCGGCGGGGTGTTCCAGGTGGCCATCGACGGTGGACGTGGCGGTGGGCGCCATCGTCGGCGGCAAGTAGACGAGCAGCCGCGGGTCGATCGCGAAGCGGCTCATGATCTCCAGGGCCGCCGCCGCGTTCTCCTCGCGCACGCCGACGCGGGCCAGGTGACGGGTCTCCACGATCCGTCGGCCCTGGACGTCGTCGAGGTCGAGCGGCCGGCCCTCCCGGGCGCCCGGGGCCTGGGTGAGCAGCGGCTTGACCGGCTCGTACCAGACCTGCTCGGCGGGTACGTCGACGAGTTCGCGCTCGGGCCAGCGCAGGGCGGTCATCCGGCCGCCGAAGACGGCTCCGGTGTCGAGGCAGATGGTGTTGTTGACCCAGGAGGTGTTGGGCACGGGGGTGTGGCCGTAGACGACGGCGGCGCGACCCCGGTACTCCTCGGCCCAGGGGTAGCGCACGGGCAGGCCGAACTCGTCGGTCTCGCCGGTGGTGTCGCCGTACAAGGCGTGCGAGCGCACCCGGCCGGAGGTGCGGCCGTGGTACTTCTCGGGGAGGCCGGCGTGGCAGACGACCAGGTCGCCGCCGTCCAGGACGTAGTGGCTGACGAGCCCGTCGATGAACTCGGCGACGCGCTGGCGGAACTCGGGGTCCTTGGCGTCCTCCTTCTCCAACTGCTCGATGGTCTCGGCGAGGCCGTGGGTGTGCTGGACGTTCCTGCCCCTGAGGTAACGGCCGAGCTTGTTCTCGTGGTTCCCCGGCACGCACAGCGCGTTCCCGGTCTGCACCATGGACATCACGCGGCGCAGGACGCCGGGGCTGTCCGGGCCGCGGTCGACGAGGTCGCCGACGAAGACGGCGGTGCGGCCGTCGGGGTGGGCCCCGTCCCGGTAGCCGAGTTCGGCGAGGAGGGTCTCCAGTTCGGAGCTGCATCCGTGGACGTCGCCGATGATGTCGAAGGGGCCGGTGAGGTGCCGCAGGTCGTTGTAGCGGCGCTCCAGGACGACCTCGGCAAAGTCCACTTCGGCGGCGCTGCGCAGGACGTGGACCTTCCGGAAGCCCTCGCGCTCCAAGCCGCGCAGGGAGCGGCGGAGTTCGCCGCGGTGCCGCTTGATGACGCGGCGCGGCATGTCGGCACGGTCCGGGCGGGTGGCGTTGCGCTCCGCGCAGACCTCTTCGGGCAGGTCGAGGACGACGGCGATGGGCAGGACGTCGTGCTCGCGCGCCAGCCGCACCAGTTGGCGACGGGCTTCGACCTGGACGTTGGTGGCGTCGACGACCGTGAGCCGGCCGGCGGCGAGCCGCTTTCCGGCGATGTAGTGCAGAACGTCGAAGGCGTCGCGGCTGGCCGCCTGGTCGTTCTCGTCGTCGGAGACCAGGCCCCGGCAGAAGTCGGAGGAGATGACCTCGGTGGGCTTGAAGTGGCGGCGGGCGAAGGTGGACTTGCCGGAGCCGCTGGCGCCGATGAGGACGACGAGGGACAGGTCGGTGATCGGGAGCCGTCTTCTCGCCGGCGGGGCGTCGGTGGCGGTGTTCATCGGCTCTGTGCTCTCTGCGCTCTCTGCACTCTCTGCGTTTTCTGCGTTTTCTGCGTTTTCGGGGGTGTTCGGGTGGGTCATGCCGCCTTCGCCTCCTTCACGGTGCCGTCCTCGCTGCCGGTGCGGCGTTCGCCGTCGGTGCGGGCGTCAGCGTCGACGCGGGTGAACACCGCCATCTGGGTCGGCGGGCCGACCTCGGGGTCGTCCGGCCCCACGGGCAGGTACGCGACGTCGTACCCGTCGCGCGCGGCGACGGCCTCCGCCCAGCCGCGGAACTCCGCACGGCTCCACTCGAACCGGTGGTCCCCGTGGCGCACGTGCCCGGCCGGCAGCGTCTCCCAGCGGACGTTGTACTCGACGTTGGGCGTGGTCACGATGACGGTCCTGGGCCGGGCCGCCTGGAACACCGCGTACTCCAGCGCGGGCAGCCGCGGCAGGTCGAGGTGCTCGATGACCTCGCTCAGCACCGCCGCGTCGTACCCGGCCAGTCGCTTGTCGGTGTACGTCAAGGAGCCCTGGAACAGTTGGATGCGGGCGGCCTGGCGCTCGCCCATGCGGTCCAGCTTCAGCCGGCGCGCGGCGATGGTCAGCGCCCGTACGGACACGTCCACGCCGACGACCTCGGTGAACCGGACGTCCTTGAGCAGCGCCTGCGCCAACTGGCCCTGGCCGCAGCCGAGGTCCAGCACGCGCTGGGCGCCGGCGGCGCGCAGCGCCTCCAGGATCGCGTCGCGCCGCTGCTGGGCGAGGGGCACCGGACGCTCCTCGGTGTCCTGGCTCTCGTCGACGGCGTTGTCCACGTCCTCGACGTCGAGGTCGTCCGCCTCGGCCAGCCGGACCAGCTCCAGGCGCTCCTCCGCCTGGCGGGTCAGGCGCCAGCGCCGGGAGAGGTAGCGGCTGGTGATCAGCCGGTGCTCCGGGTGGTTCGCGAGCCAGCCGTCGCCCGCGCGCAGCAACTTGTCGACCTCGTCGGGCGCGACCCAGTAGTGCTTGGCATCGTCGAGGACGGGCAGCAGGACGTACAGCTGCCGCAGCGCGTCGGCCAGTCGCAGCTCGCCTTCCAGGACGAGTTGGACGTAGCGGGACTCGCCCCATTCGGGGAACTGCTCGTCCAGGGCGACCGGTCGGGCGGTGACGGTGGTCCAGCCGAGGGGGCCGAAGAGCTTCTCGACCAGTTCGCCGCCGCCGCGCGCGGGCAGGGCGGGTATCTCGATCCGTAGCGGAAGGGGTGCTTCGGCTCGCTCGGGCAGGGCGGCGCACACGCCCCGCAGGGCGCTCCTGAAGACCGTGCTGAGCGCCACGGCCAGCAGGGACGAGGCCGCGTACGGCCGGTCGTTGACGTACTGCGCGAGGGCGGAGTCGGGCGCTCCGCCGCGACCCTTGCCCTTGCCGCGACGTACCAGCGCCACCGGATCCACCTCCAGCAGCAGCGCGGCCGTGCACTGCTCGGGCGTCGCCTCGGGGTAGAAGACGTGGGCCCTGCCGTGGGAGGTGGAGAACGACTGCGCCTTGTCGGGATGCTTGTGCAGCAGGAACCCGAGGTCGGTCGCTGGTCGTTGCGGGGTGCCGGTCGTTCGGATCGTCAAGAACACCTGACCGATTATGGCGGTGTTGAGGGGACTCGTGCCCGAAATTTTCTCGGCGGGCAGCCCCGAGGGGCTGGTGGCCCGCCGCCAGCCTTCGACGGGCTTGACCGCAGGTCAGCCGGTGCCGCCGGCCGGGGCCAGGGCGGTGGCGACGTCCGCGATCGCGGCCGGGCCGACGCGGCAGCAGCCGCCGACCAGCCGGGCACCGGACGCCAGCCAGCGGCGGACGCGCGCCGGGTCCGTACCGCTGTCCGCTCCGCCGTCGCGCCAGTCCCGCGCCACCGCGTCCCACGCCTCACCGCTGTTCGGATAGACGACGACGGGCTTACCCGTCGTGCGTGCGGCGAGCGCTACGGCACCGTCCGCCTCCCCGGGTGCGCAGCAGTTGACGCCCACGGCGACCACCTGGTCGTTCCCCGTGGCCAGCGCGAACGCGGCAGCCAGGTCCTGACCGGCCCGGGTCAGCCCGTCCCTGACGGTGTACGAGAGCCAGACCGGCACGCCACAGCCCTCGACCGCCCGCAGCAGCGCCTCGGCCTCGTCCGCGTCGGGCACGGTCTCCAGCGCGAGGACGTCGGGTCCGGCGGCTGCCAGCGCCTCGATCCTGGGCTGGTGGAAGCGCTCCAGCTCGCGGACCGTCAGGCCGTAGCGCCCCCGGTACTCCCCGCCGTCCGCGAGCACCGCGCCGTACGGCCCCACCGACGCCGCCACCCACACCTCGTCCGCGGTCGCGTCGGCGGCGGCCCGGGCCAGCTCCACGCTGCGGGCGAACAGCCCGGCCGCCGCCGCGCGCCCGACGCCGCGTCGGGCGAACCCCTGGAAGCTCGCCTGGTAGCTGGCGGTGATCAGCACCCGGGCGCCCGCCCGCACGTACGCCCGGTGGGCGGCTTCGATCTGCCCCGGCCCGTCCGCGAGGAGGCGTGCCGACCACAGGTCGTCGGACAACTCGCACCCCTGCGCCTCCAGTTGGTTGGACAGGCCTCCGTCCAGGACCACAGGCCCCTCGGCGAGGGCTCGGGCGAGCGTGCGGGCGGGGCGCACGGCGGTCAGCCCAACTGGGACTGGACCTGGGCGGAGACCAGCTCCAGGTGGTCCAGGTCGTGCAGGTCCAGCACCTGGAGATAGATCCGGGACGAGCCGACGGCGGCGTACCGACCGATCTTGTCGACCACCTCCGCGGGCGAGCCCGCCAGACCGTTCTGCTTGAGCTCGTCGACCTCCCGTCCGATGGCTGCGGCACGCCGGGCCACCTCGGCGTCGTCCCGTCCCACGCACACGACCAGCGCGTTCGAGTACACCAGGTCGTCGGGGGCGCGCCCGGCGGCCTCCGCCGCTGCCTTGACCCGTCCGAACTGGCGCTCGCTGTCCTCGACGGAGGCGAAGGGGATGTTGAACTCGTCCGCGTACTGCGCGGCCAGGCGCGGGGTGCGGGTGGCCCCGTGCCCGCCGATCAGCACCGGCACCCGTCCGTTCACGGGCTTGGCCAGCGCGGGCGAGTCGCTGAGCTGGTAGTGCGTGCCGTCGTGGGAGTACGTGGCGCCGGCCTCGGTGGCCCACAGGCCGGTGACGATCGCCAGCTGCTCCTCCAGCCGGGCGAACTTCTCCTTCGGGAACGGGATGCCGTACGCCCGGTGCTCCTCCTCGAACCACCCGGCGCCGAGCCCCAGCTCGACCCGGCCGCCCGACATCTGGTCGACCTGGGCGACCTGGATGGCGAGCACGCCCGGGAGCCGGAAGGTGCCGGCGGTCATCAGGGTGCCGAGCCGGATCCTGCTGGTCTCGCGCGCCAGGCCGGCCAGGGTGATCCAGGCGTCCGTGGGGCCGGGGAGCCCGTCGGCGGAGCCCATGGCGAGGTAGTGGTCGGAGCGGAAGAAGGCGTCGAACCCGAGGTCCTCGGTGGCCTTGGCGACGGTCAGCAGGGTGTCGTAGCTGGCGCCCTGCTGGGGTTCGGTGAAGATGCGCAGATCCATGCGTCCATCCTGCACCGTCCCGCCGTGGTCAACCGCCTCGCCGCCCCCTGCCTGCATCTTCGGGTGTCGCATCGGGGCCGCCGCGGCGGCGGCCAGGAGCGGCGGGCCGGAGGGCGGGCTGCCGGCTCGGCACCGCACGGGCCGAGCTCGGTGAGCCCGTTGTACGCGGTGCGTGCGCTGCACGCGGCGGGCCGAATCAGCGCGGTGCCGTTCACCACGTACTCGCCGTCGAGTCCACCGGGTCCGGTATGCCGGTCGGCCGGCTCGGGCCCTGCCCTTCCTCGGCTCGGGCCGAGCCGCCCGAGCTGCGCGGGCGGGCGGCGGGAGCGCCGCCGCGGGTTGCCGAGCGGGGCGGCAGCGGCACGTGCGATGTCACCGGCCCGTCCGTACGGTCCGGATCGCTCCGGCCGCCGATGGCCGGACGGCCGCCGCGCGGCACGGCTCCGCGGCCGTCCCGCCCCGGGCCGCACTCGCCCGAGGGCGGCTCGGACGTCCGCGCCACGGCGCTCCGCCCCGGCGGGGGGCGATCACCGGCCCGGCCGCTCGACCCCACGGACGGCCCGGCTCGCGCCCGGACGTCGCCCGGCGGTCTGCGCAGGTCACGGCCGGCGAGATCCCTGGCCGAGAGCCTGTGCAGCATGGAGCGCACCCGATCGGCGGACTCGTCGGCCGCATCCATGGCCCGGATGCAGTGCCAGTACAGCCCGTCCTCCTCGGTGGCGCAGGCCACCGAGATCAGGGCGACCCCGACGTCCACCAACAGCGCCCCGAGAGCGAGCAGGGTCTCGCGGGGGTCCTCGATCCCCGTGAGACCGGCCGCTCTGGTCCGTCCGCGCAGGACGCCGGAGTGCTCCGCGCTTCCTGCGCCGGGACCTTCGATCTCTCCGAGCCCCAGTGCGTCACGGCTCAACTCGGGCGGCCCGGATGCCGCGAGCTGTCCGCCGATCGCCTGCGCGAGCAATTGAGCCTGCCACGCTTCGATCACCACCTCAGAAACCACCCTGGTGCGAGCCAGGGCCAGTCGACTCATGTCGATGAGTCGCTCCGCTTCCATGTACGCCGCCCCCGATCGTACGACTGTCTGCCCAACAGGTTCATTACCCAGCGTGAAGGGCTTTGAGTCAAAACGCCAGAGGAAAAGGGAAATCTGTGGACAGGAAGCCGGCTGTGGACAACTTCATGACTCCATAGAGTGACAAAACCTTGATCGTTCCATTTCTTCGAAGGGCCGGGCGCCCCGGGTTGACGGGTCGTTAACTCATGGCGCCGGAAAGCGGCTCTCGTTGCGGTCGATCTTGTCGGAGAGCGCGGCGAGCGCGTCGACCCCCAGGACCTCGCACAGCTGGAGCAGATACGCCAGCACGTCGGCGACCTCGTCCCGCACCCGGTGCGCCGTCCCCTCGTCCTCCATCACCCGAGCCGACTCCTCCGGAGTCAACCACTGGAAGATCTCGACCAGTTCGCCCGCCTCCACGCTGAGCGCCGCAGCCAGGTTCTTCGGGGTGTGGTAGGGCCCCCAGTCCCGCGCCCGTGCGAACTCCGCCAGCCGCTGCTGGAGGTCGGCGACGGACGGGCCGTCCCCGCGCCGACTCGAATCACTGGCTCCACTGCCTTCTTTCGTCACGGCACCAGGTCTACCACCGTCACGCCCTCGACCCCGCGGGCGAAGGTCGCGTCCGAGACCGCCCCCACCAGCCGGACGTGCCCCCGCGCCGCCATCTCCACCGCCAGTGCCACCAGTTCGCGCGCCTGCCCGGGATCGAGGCTGCGGTCGAAGCCGTCCGCGAGGACGGTCATCGACTGGTACGCCGACGGGACCTCCGCGGCCTGGTCCATCGCCAGCACCCCCGGCCCGGTCAACAGCACCAACGCCAGCGCCAGATACCGCAGCTCCCCCTCGCCGAGCCGCTCCACCGGCGTCGCCGTGCGCCCCGCCCCCCGGTGCAGCAGCGCCCGCAGCAGCCCGTCCGCCGTCTCCTCGACGGCCAGCTCGGCCACCTCGCCGGCGCACCCGCGGCGCGCGGCGGCCGTCAGCCGGGCGTGCCGCCTGGTGCACTCGCTGCGCGTGCGGTGCAGGACCTCGGCGAGGTTGTCACAGCCGCGGCGCAGCCGACCGTCGCCCGCCGCCACCGGCCGCCGCATCCCGCACGGCTGCGGATCGCAGGCGAAGACCGACCGCAGCGCCACCACCACCTGCTCAGCCGCCGCGAGGACGAGCAGTTGGCCCGCAGTCTTCCCCGCCACGCGCAGCGGCAGCAGGGACGTACCGAGCCGGTCGTCGGGGAGCGGGGCGCGGGTCACCGGCACCGAGCCCGCCGTCAGCCAGGCCGCCTGCACCGACGACCGTTCGGGGTCGCGCAGGGCGGTGGTGAGCAGGGTCTGCCCGCCGCACGTCAGGCGCTCGCCGACGATCCGCAAAGTGGGCTCCGCCTGGACGGCGAGGTCGAGGCGTACGGCACCGGCGGGGCCGTCGACCGTACAACCGATGCGGAACCCTCGGCGCCCCTCGGTGTCCGCGCCGGCCCATTCGGGAACGCAGGCCGCGGGGTCCGGGAAGACGTCCCCCAGCCCTTCGCCGGCCGCCAGGGCGGCCAGGGCCTCGTACGCCTGTAAGACGCTCGACTTCCCCGTGCCGCTGGCGCCGGTGAAGAGGGTCAGCGGGGTCAGTGCGAACGTCGCACCGCGGTGCGAGCGGAAGGCGGACAACCGCAGCTCGGTGACGGCGGGTCGGGGGGAGTGCGCGGGAGTGAAGGGAGCGTGCTGGTCCATGGGCCGGACGGTACGCAGCCGCCGATTCGCCGAACCGTTCCGCCGCCGGGACCTTCCTACGAACGGGCGACCCGTCTTGCGCAAGGGGCCGCGCCCGCGCGCGGGTCAGCGGCGGATCGAGGCGGTGGAGAAGGTGCCCGTCGCCTCCGCGATGCCGTCGACCTCGGTACCGGCGGGGGCCAACAGGAAGACGTTCCGGTCCACCCGGTGCATGCCGCTGCCCAGGCCGAAGACGACCCCGCTGCTGAAGTCGAGGATGCGCTTGGCCACGTCGGGGTCGGCGCTGGTGAGGTCCAGCAACACCGGGATCTGCGCGATCAGATACTCGGCCACCTCACGGGCGTCGGCGAAGACCTGCACCCGCAGCACGATGAAACGACGCTGCTCGACCGCGTACTCCTGCGGAACCGTGCGGTGGTCGACCCTCGACGGCCACTCGTCCCGGCCGCGCAACGGAACGACCTGCGCCAAACCCTCCCACTGCTCGTCGGTGACGTCGTACCTCTCGTACCTGCTCATGGGGTCCATCCTCCCGCCCCTCACCCGTTCGGCCCAACAGCGACACGAGTGGGTGGCGCACCTTTCGTCCAGCACGTGCGCGGGGCCAACACTCGACTCCCTGCACCGTATCGGGCGCCACTGACAACGCCCGCACGGACGCCCGCCGCCGCCGGACCCGCGCGCGTGACTCCCGTCACGGACATACGAAACGGTGCGCCCCGCGCGCCGCCGCCCGCTCGCCCCTCAGCAGCGGAGGAACACCTCCGCGAACCCGTCCTCCGGATGGATGCCCTCCATGGGCCGGCCGAAGGGCGAGTGCAGCGGGCGGTATCCGGTGCCGGTGTAGATGTCCAGGGCGAGCCGGCCGGCGCGCGCGGCCGAGTCGGTGTCCCCGCAGGCCCCCTGGGAGAGCGCGATGACGGCCTGCGCCTGGCCCTCCAGGAGCCGGAGTTGGGACTCCTTGGCAAGGGTGAGCGCGGAGGCCGCGTACCCCAGCGCCTCCAACGGGCGGCGCAGTCGGGCCGCGCAGACGCCGAGCCCGAGGAGCGCCATCGTGCGGCCCTTCAGATAGCCGATGCCCTCGGCGGTGCGGTGGGCGATGCGGAAGTGTTCGAAGGCCCGCTCGTACTGGCCGAGTTGGTACCGGGCGTGCCCCATCGCGATCATGGCGTCCATACGCAGCCGCGGCCGTCCCGAGCGCCTGCTGAGCCGACAGGCGGTGAGCGCCGCCCGCAGCGCGCCCAGCCCGTCGCCCGCCTCCGCGCCGATCATGGCGAGGACGCTGAGCACCTCCGCCTCGCCCGGGAGGTTGCCGATGGCCTGGAATCCGCGGCGGGAGGTCACAGCCAGCTCGTGGGCGGTGACCAGCAGTCCGAGGTCCAGCGAGATGGTCGCCAGGCTGCAACTGATCCGCGAGACGCTGTCGGGCGCGCCGATCTTGTGGGAGAGGGCGAGGGCGCGTCGGCACAGCCGCTCCGCCTCCCGCAGCCGCCCCATGCCGTGCAGTACCTCGCCCAGCCCGAGGAGGGGTTGGGAGGGGCTGCGGCGCAGCTTGCGGTCGATGGCGATGGACTGGCCGTAGTACTCCGCCGCCTGGCTGAGCAGCCCGAGGTCGCCGGAGACCCCGGCGAGGTTCGACAGGGCGACCGACTCGCCCACGCCCCAGTCGGCGCACCGGGCCAGCTCGATGGCGAGTTCGAAGTGGTGCTTGCTGCGCTCCAGGTCGCCCATGGTGAAGCGGGCGAGGCCCAGGCTCTGTTCGGCCGCGGCCTGGCCGCGGAAGTCGCCGCCCTCGCGCGCGGTGGCCAGGGCGAGGGAGGCCACGGTGATCCAGGCGTTGGTGTGCCGGCGGAGCCAGAAGTAGCCGCGCAGGATGTCCGCGAGGATCCACACACTGGCGTCTGGCGGCGCGGCTGACCCGTCGCCCGCCGGGTCGGTGCCGGCCGCCGCCTCGGCCTCGATCAGCCGCACCAGCTCGGCGTGTTCGGCGTCGAACCAGTCGGCGGCCCGCTGGGGGTCGTCGAAGGTCTGGGCCCGGGCCTCGGGGCCCACGGGGGCCACTTCCAGGCGCAGCATCTGCGGATACAGGCAGCGGGCCGCCGAGTCCGCGGAGGCCACGTACCACCGCAGCAGCCGGCGGCGGGCCTCGCGCTGCGCGGCCACCGGGTCCTCCGCGTCGACCAGGAGCCGGGCGTACCACCAGATCAGGTCGTGCAGACGCAGCCGGTCGCGGCCGACGAGCTCGACCAGGTGCTCCGCGAAGAGGCGGTCGAGGATGGCGACGGTGGCGGCGACGGTGCGGCCGAGGAGCGCGGCGACGGCGGGCACCGTCGTCGCGGGCCCGGGCAGGATGCCCAGCGTCCTGAAGGCGTCCCTGGCCTCCGCGTCGAGTCGGCGGTACGACAGCTCGAAGGCCCTGCGCACGGCGGAGTCGGGGTCGCCGGCGACCGCCAGCGTCTCCAGGGGGTTGCCGGACCGCAGCTCCCGCACGTGCTGCGCGATCAGCCCTTCGGGGTGCAGCGCGAGGTTGGCCGCGGCGATGCGCAGCGCGAGCGGGCTCCGTCCGCACATGGCGACGAGTTCGGCGAGCGCGTCGGGTTCGGCGGCGGACCGGCGCCGGCCCACGACGCTGCGGACGAGTTCTTTGGCGTCGTCCGCGGCCAGCGGGCGCAGCGGCAGCATGGACGCGCCGTGGGTGACGATCAGGGAGCCGAGCCTGTTGCGGCTGGTGACCAGGGCCAGGCAACCGGTGTCGTACGGGAGCAGTTGCCGCACCTGGACGGCCGACTCGGCGTTGTCGAGGACGATGAGGACCCGCCGGTCGGACAGGGTGCGCTGGTACAGCTCCGCCATCTGGGCGAGGTCGTGCGGGATTTCCTGGTACGGGGTGCCGAGGGCGCGCAGCAGCCCGGAGAGCGCCTCCTTGGCGCTCATGGGGCTCTCGTCGCTGTGGCCGCGCAGGTCGAGGAAGAGCTGGCCGTCGGGGAAGGCGTCGCGGGAGCCGCGGCACCATTGCAGCGCGAGCGCGGTCTTGCCACTGCCCGCGGGGCCGACGATCATCAGCACGCCCGAGCCGCCGCGGGCGTCCTCGACGAGCCGGCCGAGCTGGGCCAGTTCCTTGGCGCGGCCGATGAAGGCGCCGGTCCTGGAGTGGCTTTGGACGGATTCGGCCTCGGGGCGTACGGGCTCGTCGGCTACCTGGTCGTAGGCGCGGGCGTGGTCCTGGGGCCGTGCGTGGTCCTGGGCCGGCGGCCGAACGGGGGTCGGGGAGCGCACGGAGTCTTGGGGGCGTGCGGGGCCCTGAGGGTGCGCGGGGTCTTGGGGGCGTGCGCCGTGGCCGAAGTCGCGCCCCTGACCGTATCCGTCGCCGGGCACGGTCCCCCGGCCCTGGTCGAGCGGACGGCCTTGGTGGTGACCGGGGCCGTGCCCGTGCCCGTGCCCCTCGTCGTGGCGCGGGCCGTGCCCCTCGTCGTGGCGCGGGCCGGAGCGGAGCCCCTGGGGCCGGCCGCCGTCGTACGGCTGCCGTCGCTCGTACCCGGCACCGTCGGCGTCGCCGGGCTCGGCACCGTCCCAACAGTCGGGGGCGCCCGTGTCGTTCTGGCCGCGCAGTCCGTTCGACGGGGAGGCGAGTGGCGGCGCTGCGGGGTCCTGCCGTCCGTCCGGCCTGCCGCGCCCGCCCTCTCCCGGCAGCTGTTGCCGTTCGGCCTTGCCGGGCCGGTCGCCGCGGCCCCGCAGCTCGGGGACGCCGGAGAGGAACCACCCCACCCGGCCGCTGGGGTCGATGCGTCCGCGCTCGGTCCGCGGAATGACCTCGTCGTCCATCAGCATCGGGTCGGCGTGCAGGATCATGCGCTGCACGTGCTGGAGGTCGGCACCGGGGTCGAGCCCCAGGTCCTCGGCGAGCCGGGTCCTGGTCTCGTTGTAGACCTCCAGCGCCTCGCCGCGGTGGTCGGCCCGGTAGAGGGCGATCATCCGCAGCATGGCGAGGCGTTCGTGGTGCGGATGCTCCGCGGTGGCCCGCGCGAGCTCCTCCAGGACCAGCTCGCGCCGGCCCAACAGCAGTCGGGCCTCGGCGCGCTGGGTGACCGCGGAGATGTACGACTCCTCGAAGCCGGCGCCCAGCCGGCGGACCAGTCCGTCCGGCGCGGTGCCCGCCAGCACCGGGCCGCCCCAGTCGGCGAGGGCCCGGTCGAGCAGGCGGAGCCGTTCGACGAGGTTCTCCGCCCGCTCCGCGCGCTGCAGCGAGTAGCGGAAGCGGTGCAGGTCGACGGCGCTGGGATCGCCCTCGATCAGATAGCCGTCACCGGACTTGACCAAGGCGAAGCCGTAGTGCTCCGCGTCCTCGGCGGTGAACCGGCCGCGGAGCCGCGAGACGTGGACCTGGAGGCTGCCGCGAACGCTCGACGGCTTCGGCCCCTCGTCCCAGAGCAGATTGATCAGCCGGTTGGCCGGCACCACGCGTCCGAACTCCAGCAGCAGCAGGCCGAGCAGCAGTCTTTCGCGTCGTCGGCCGATCCTCAGCGAGGCGCCTTGGGCGAGCCACTCCAAGCCGCCTAGGATCCGGAACCGCATTCCCCCATCGGTCATGTCGTGAATCCTCCGCAATCAGCCCGCTCCGTGGCAAGCGATTGGCAACCACTTGGCCAGGCTCTGGCCGGTGGGCTCTGGAAGATTCGTCCCAGCTCGGGCTAGAACACGGGGAACTCGGGCGGCAGGCAAGACGAAAGGGCTCACCAGCATGTCTTCCGATATGTTCATCGAGACCGACAGGACCGACCAGTCACGATCCGAAACCAGAATCCACTCCCACCTCCACTCCCACCCGGAAACGGCAGCGGGCGGCGACGCCCCCGCGCACCAGGACACCGTCCAACCGTCGGAGCTGCTGCTGAGCTTGATCGGCCGCAACCCCGACAACCCCCGCGAGGCGCTGCGGGACCTCCAGCCGCTGACAACCAGTATCCGCGAGATCGGGCTCGTCAACGCCATCACGGTCGCGTCCGTGGAGGCGTACATACGCGAACGGCCCTCCCGCGCCGCCGAGCTCGACCCGAACGCCCGCTACATCGTGGTCGACGGCCACCGTCGGCTGGAGGCGGCGCGCGCGGCCGGCCTGACCACCGTCCGCGTCAGCGTCGACGACGCCCTCGTGTCGACCGACCGCTCCCTGCTCGAAGCGGCCTTCGTGGCGAACGTCCACCGCGACGACATGAACCCGCTGGAGCAGGCGTACGCGCTGAAGAAGTTGGTGGAGTTCTACGGGTCCCAGAACAAGGCGGCCAAGCGCCTCGGGATCGCCCAGTCCACGATCTCCTCGAAGCTGTCCGTGCTGGAACTCGGCCCGGAGCTCCAGGCCGACCTCCTCGCGGGCCGGCGCAAGGTGGTGCACGTGCGCAACCTCTCCCGGCTCAGCCCGCAGCAGCAGAAGCAGCGGGCCGACGCCCGCGCTGCGGCCTCCGAGTCGCGCGGTGCGGAGGGGCGGGGGGCCGGCGCCCGGGGTGCGGACCTGCGCCAGCCGCACCGGATGCCGCACCAGGCCGGGGTGACGAGCATTCCGCGGCAGCGCGGGGTGGTGACGATGCCGTGGGCGGACGGCGTCGCGTGTGCGGAGATCGCGATCTCCCGGATGCGTCCGGCGGAACGGGCCAGGATGCTGCGGCGGCTGTGGCAAGAGGCGGAGAAGGAGGCCCGGGCGGCCAGGATGGCGTCCCCGCGACGTGCGTGAGCGAGCCCTGCGCGCGCCGTCGGGAGTCCCGACCGTCGTGAGCGGCCTGCCGTGAGCAGCGGCGGGGCCCTGTCGTCACCTCCGCGCTGCGACCACAGCGCGGAGGAAGCGCCGCATACGCCCCCGAGCGCCGCGTACACCCCAGATCAACCCGCACGACCCTGAGCAACTCACACGATCCTGAGCCATACGCATGATCCGAGCACATGCGTACGATCCCGAACGCCCTGTGCGCCCCTGAGCACTCCGCCCCATTCACCTCTCCGTGGACTTCTGAATGACCGGTCGCGACCGAACCGCGACCGGCTTTCGTTCGTTCCCGCCGCTCTCGGAAGGGCCCCGTCCGAATCCCTCCCCCCCGGGGGGCGGTGCCCGGCTCCTTCCTCGGGCGGGCACCTATGATCTGAACCCGGACAGCCGGACCGCCGGACACCCCGCGCACTCCGGTCGACCGTGGTCGGTCAAAAGCTCAGCCATCAGCCAGAGGAGGGTCCGTGCCTGGTCAGCGACCCATCGCCGAGACCGAGCGAATGATCCGGGCCAAACTGGGCGGAGCGCCCGTCCACCACGACCAAATGGCCATGGTGGGCAACATCCACCGCGCCGCCGCGGCGGTGCGCCAGCACGTGGAGAACTCCGTGCTGCGCGGATCCGACCTGACGTGGACCGGTTTCGTCGTGCTGTGGGTCGTGTGGATCTGGGGCGAGATGGAGACCCGTCTGGTGGCCGCGGAGGCAGGCATCTCCAAGGGCACGCTGACGGGGGTGGCCCGCACCCTGGAGTCGCGGGGGCTGGTGCGCCGCAGCGAACACCCCTCCGACGGCCGGCGCGTACTGCTCGCCCTCACCGACGAGGGCGAGGAGTTGATGCAGAGCCTCTTCCCGGAGTTCAACGAGGAGGAGGTCTTCGTCGCCGCCCAGTTGAGCGACGAGGAGAGCCGGCGGACGGCGGATGCCCTGCGGCGCGTGGTGGTGCAGATCGAGGCGCACGGCGAGGAGCGCCGACGGCAACTCCTCGGCGGCGAGCCGCCGGTGCCGCGCCGCAGCGGGCGGCGCGCCAAGGACACTCCGCACGCCTGACACGTCGACGGCGGTGCCGGTCGCGCGCACCGGACGCGTGAAGCCGGCCAGCGCCCCTTGCCATCGATTCACTGCCGCGTCCGCTGCCCACGGCTCGTCGTCCGCGCACTTGGCCGACGGTTCGTTCCCCGTTGGCCGACGGTCCGCTCCCGGCTCCTTGCCGACGGTCCGTTCCGTGACTCTTGCCGGTAGTTCGTTTGGCACCATACGATCCGCTCGACGGTGCGTGCGCTGCCCTCCTGACGACCCTTGCGTGCCCGCCGCCGACCACCCCCCTCGTGCGCTTGCGTCCCTCCGTCGGCGACGGTCGGGCGAACACCCCCCTTGGATCAGCCGTGCCCCTGCCGAGACCGTTGATCGCGATCCCCGCCCGTTTCTCCGCGTCCGCCTCAGCGCTGCGCTACGCCGCCGAAGTCAGCGCCCGTGCGCTCGTCGAAGCGGTGTGGAGGGCCGGCGGCGAGCCCGTCACCGTCCATCCGTACGCCCCGGGCGGCTTCGCCTACGCGGCCGACGTGGCCGCCCGCCTCGCCCGCTTCGACGGCCTCCTGCTGCCCGGCGGCGGGGACATCGCGCCGCACCGCTACGGCGAGGCCGGCGAGCCGCACGAGCGGGTGTACGACGTACACGCCGAGCAGGACGGCTTCGACCTCGAAGCGGCCCGACAGGCGCTGCGCACGGGCCTGCCGACGCTCGCCGTGTGCCGGGGCCTCCAGGTCGTCAACACGGTGCTCGGGGGCACGCTGCTCCAGGACATGGGCGGCCCCGCGCGCGAGCACCGGCACGTGGTCCACCCGGTGGCCCTGCGACCGGGGTCACGCATCGCGCGGATCGTCGGCGGCGAGAAGGTTGAGGTGTCCTGCTACCACCACCAGCGGGTCGACCGGCCGGGCGAGGGTCTGCGGATCACCGCGCGGGCGGCGGACGGCACCCCCGAGGCCCTGGAGCTGGTCGGCGCGAGGGGGTGGCTGACCGCGGTCCAGTGGCATCCCGAGGACACCGCACAGGACGACCCCGCGCAGCAACGGATCTTCGATGCGTTCGTCCGGGCGGCGACGGACGACGCCACCCGCTGACGGGAGCCGGCCGCCCCCTCTCCGGCCCCCGTCGGCCCTTCTCACCCCGACGGACGCGGTGCGCGGACGCCCCGCAGCTCCCAGTCGCCGCCGAGCGCCGTCGAGCGGACCTCCTCCGACTCCATGGGCTGGGCGCCCACGTCCGTGCGGACCGGGACCGGCCCGCTGACGACGTGGTTTCTGAGCGTGCCGAGCCCGTCCACGGACACCTCGACCACGTCCCCCGGCCCCACGGGGCGCGAGCCGGCGGGCGTGCCGGTCAGCAGGACGTCACCGGGCACGAGCGTGATGGTGCGGGCTATGTCGGCGACGAGATAGTGCGCGTCCCAGGCCATCTCGTCCGTCGAACCGTCCTGGACGAGCCGCCCGTTGACGTGCGTACGGAGCCACTTGCCGCGGAAGTCCCACTCCGTCACCAGGCCGGGGCCGAGCGGACAGAGGGTGTCGGAACCCTTGACGCGGAGCATGGAGCCGGCGTCCGTGTCCCGGAAGTCGTGCAGGCCGAAGTCGTTGGCGACGGTGTAGCCGGCGATGTACTGCGCCGCGTCGCCCGGGGCGATGTTGCGGCAGGCGCGGCCGATGACCACGGCTATCTCGCCCTCGTAGTTGAGCCATCGGCAGCGCTCGGGGCGGACGACGGCGCCTCGGTGGGCGTTGAGCGAGGAGGTGGGCTTGTGGAAGTAGGTGGGTGCGGCGGGGAGTTCGGCGCCGAACTCCGTCACCCGGCTGCGGTGGTTGAGGTGCACCGCGATGATCTTGGAGGGGACGACGGGCGGTAGGTGTACGGCGTCTTCGACCGGGACGCGGCGGCCGTCGCGGGCGATCAGCTCGTCACCCGAGCGCTGGGTCTCGACGACGGCGCCGTCGAGCAGGACACGGCGGTACTCGGGCACGTCAGCCCACCTCTCGTGAAGAACTCTCGTACGGGGTGACTACGGGCGGGGTGACTACGGACGAGGCGGCTACGGGCGGCGCGTCCACGGGCGGGGCCGCGGTCCAGCCGCCGTCCGGGCGGTCGAACCACAGGTGCACCTGCCCCGTGCCGATGGCGTTCTCGTACTCGCCGTACTGGCGCGCCCGCGCCGTGCAGCGCTCCTCGCCGAGCGCCCCCGTCAGCATCAGGTAGTGCGCGAATCCGGCCTCCGGTCTGTGCCGGGCGAACTCCGGCATCGTCCGCAGCACTTCGTCGTGGCGGCCGTCGGCGAGCCAGGCGATGCGCTGCGCGTCGGCCTCGCGGGCCTGTGCCGTGACGATGTGGGCGGGGTCGCTCGCCTCGTGGTCGCGCAGCTCGCGCAGCGGCCAGAAGGTGTGCGAGAGCGCGCCGGAGGCGATCAGCAGCACCTTGCGGCCGGCCGTGGCCGCAATCCCGTCGGCGAGGGCCCGGCCCACTCTGCGGTGGTCCTCGCCGTCGCCCGTCTGGCAGACGCCGATGCTGAGCCAGCGCTTGTCGGGCAGGCCCGCGCCGAGGTACCTCCAGAGGTTGAGCGTGGCGTAGTGGAGCGGGAGGCAGTCGTCGTCGACGGCGGTGATCCAGGTGCCGTGCCGATCGGCGAACCCGGCTATGGCGCGGGCGAGTTCGGGGTCCCCGGGGAAGTCGTACGGCATCCGGCTCATTCCGCGCGGCAGCTCGTCGGAGGTGAAGAGCCCGGAGCGGCGCCGGTGCGCGGCGACGACGAACTCCACCGTCGTCGCCCAGTGCGAGTCCAGCACGACCACGGTGTCGTACTCCACGTCGGCCGCGTCGAACACGTCCACCCGCAGCTGCCGGAGGCCGGTGACGAGGGTGAGCTCCCGGCCTTCGTTCAGTCGTCGCCGGTCGGCCTCCGGCAGCACGATGGTCGGGACGTGCGAGAGCAGCCCCGCGCCGACGATCTCACCCATGGTCCCGCCATCCCTCCGGTGCCGTCACGGTGTTCTTGACGTCGCAGAAGAAGTCGAAGCTCCAGTCCCCGCCCTCCCGGCCGACGCCGGAGAGCCGCGAGCCGCCGAAGGGGGCTCTGAGGTCCCTGACGTAGAAGCAGTTCACCCAGACCGTGCCGGCGACGAGGCGCGCGGTGACGCGGTCGGCGCGCTCGCGGTCGGCGGTGGCGAGGACGGCCGCCAGCCCGAAGCGGGTGTCGTTGGCGAGCGCGACGGCCTCCGCTTCGGTGCGGAAGGTCTGGAGCGTCAGTACGGGACCGAAGACCTCCTCCTGGACGATCTCGCTGTCCTGGGCGACGTCCGTCAGCAGCGTCGGCCGGTAGTGGAGGCCGCCCGCTTCGGTGTTGGGTCCGCCGCCGACGACGGCGCGGGCCCCGGCGGCGAGCGCCCGCTGCACGTAGCCGTCGATCCGGGCGAGTTGGCGTTGGTGGACGTTGGGGCCGATGTCGGTGTCCTCGTCCCGCGGGTCCCCCTGGCGCAGTCGGCGGATCCGCTCGGCGAGCCGGCAGGTGAACGCGTCGGCGACCGGCTCCTCCACCAGGACGCGGGTGGCGGCAAGACAGACCTGACCCGCGTTGTCGTACTGCTCGACGGCGAGGTCGACGGCGAGGTCGAGGTCGGCGTCGGCGAAGACCAGCAGGGGCGACTTCCCGCCGAGTTCGAGGCTGACGGGGGTCAGCCGCTGGGAGGCGGCTGCGGCGATGGTGAGGGCGGTGGGTACGGAGCCGGTGAAGCTGATCCGTCGCACGTCCGGGTGGGCGACGAGGGCGGCGCCCGCCTCCGCGCCGTAGCCCTGCACCACGTTGAGCACTCCGGGCGGCAGTCCCGCGGCGGCGGCGACGTCCACGAGCAGGGAGGCGGTGAGCGGTGACCACTCGGCGGGCTTGAGGACGACGGTGTTCCCGGCGGCGAGGGCGGGCGCGACCTTCCAGCTGGCGAGCATCAGCGGGGCGTTCCAGGGGGTGATCAGCGCGCACGGGCCCGCCGGGTCCCACGAGACATGGTTGCGGTGGCCGCGGGTGGTGAAGTCCTCGTGGTCGAGGGCGAGGAGCCGGTCGGCGAAGAAGCGGAAGTTCTGTGCGACGCGCGGCAGCACGCCCTTGCGGTGGGAGCGCAGCAGGGCGCCGTTGTCCCACGTCTCGACGACGGCCAGCTCCTCCGAGCGCCGCTCGACGCCGTCCGCGACGGCGTGCAGCACCCGGGCCCGCTGCGCGCGGGACGTGGCGGCCCAGCCGGGGAACGCCTCCCGCGCGGCGGTGACGGCCGCGTCCACCTCGGCGGCGCCTCCGCGGGCGATCTCGCCGAGTTCGCTGCCGTCGACGGGTGAGACGTCGGTGAAGGTGCGGGCGGACGCCACGCGTCGGCCGCCGATGCTGTGCCGGGTGTCGACGCGCACCCCGGCGACGGTGGTCTGGTGGTCAGTCATGCGGTCCTCCCTGCGCGGGGTGGGGCGGCGCGGCTTCGGGGGGCGGCGAAGAGGTGCCGGTGGCCAGCAGCCTTCCGCCGTCCCACACCACCCCCACCTGGTGGAAGTAGGCAGCGATGGGCTCGCGCACCACGAGCCGCGACAGCTCCTCCGTCGGCGAGGGGAAGAGGTCGAGCTCGGCCTCCCCGCGCCAGGCGGGCCCGCTCTCGACGGCGGCTGCACCGCTCTCGACGAGTTCGTCGAGGGAGGGGCCGCGGCCCTTCTCGATGGAGGGCAGCAGCCGGTGGTGGGCCATGGGGTGGGCGTTGACGAAGCCCGCGGTCTCGGCCGGCTCGCGCAGGGTGATCACCGCCTGGGCGATCCTGCGGTCAGCGGCGGCGAGGGTCGCCCCGAAGCGCGCGCCGGCCGCCACCCTGGGCGCGGGTCCGTAGGGATGGGGGCGGGTCTGGTGGATGGAGCCGAGCTTCTTGGGGTAGCCCTGGTGGAGCCCGCGGGCGAGGGCGAAGTCCTTGTCGACCCAGATGTGGACGCAGCGGGAGTAGGTCCGGCCGCGGTAGGCACAGCGCACCACGGCGAACGCCTCCTTGTACTGCGAGCGCACGGGATCGAGGAGTTCGGCGCCGGAGTCCGAACAGGACTGCCAGTCGGCCCAGATGAGCGCGACCGCTCCCGGGTCCTCGTCGGCCGGCTCCAGCGGCGGCGGCAACAGCTCCCGCACCCGCTCGACGTCCGTGCGGTACTCCACGGTGAGCAGGTCCCCGGAGTAGCGCCAAGGGGGCGCGGGGATCAGCGCCGAAGCGCCCGTCGCCGTCCGGGGCGGGAAGAATCCATGGGTCGGGGGCACGGTGCCTCCTATTCGTTTGGGCCCAAATATTAGTCGGGGAACATCCGCCGTCAACCCCGGCACACCTCGCTCCGCACGCCGGGACCCACCTCCTCCACCACTGCGCACCACCTCCGGTTCAGGTCTTGTCAGCCTTCGCACCACGCCATACGTTTGAGCCCAAACGGCCTCCGTGCGGCCCGAGTCCAGGGCCCCATTGCCCCGGCCGTGTCCGGCCGGACCCGGTCACGTCCGGTCGGAGCGGGCCGAAGCAGGCCGGGACCCGCCGGAAACCGCCGGGGCCGGTCGGCCCGGCCCGGCCCGGACCACCGAAAAGGGGAGCAGCCCGTGTCCCTCCAGCCCATGCCTTGCGAACTCGGCGCCCTGGCGAGCCATCTCACCTCCCGGGGTGTCGACCTCGTCCGAGTGCTCTGGAGCGATCTGCACGGGATCGCCCGGGGCAAGGAGGTCCACGTGACGGAGCTGGCACGCCTCGCCGGGGCGGGGCTGTCCTTCTGCCAGGCCCTGATGGTCACCGGGCTCGCCGGCAACCCGGCCGACCTCCCGGAGAGTTCGGGGCGCGGCTGGCCCGACGCCCACGCCCGCATCGCCCCGGACACCCTCGCGCTCCCCGGCTACGCCCCTGGCACCGCCTTCCTCCTCGCCGACCTCCTCGACCCGTCCGACGGGAACGCGCCCCTGCACCTCGATCCGCGCGGCATCCTGCGCCGCCAGGTCGAACGCCTCGCCGCCGCGGGGCTGCACGCGGTGGCCGCGCCCGAGTTGGAGTTCTATCTGCTGGCACCGGATCCGGCGGCGGCCGGGGGCTGGCGCCCGTACTCCACGCACGAGACGGCCGGTTACGTCGTCGGCGCGGCGTACGACCCCGATCTGCTGCTGTCGCACCTGATCCGCGAGTGCCACGCGCTGGGCCTTGGCATCCGGGGCGGCAACCAGGAGTTCAGCGGGGGCCAGTTCGAGATCAACCACACCCACGGCCCCGCCCTGGGGGCGGCGGACCGGGCCTTCCTGTTCAAGTACGCGATCAAGGAGATCGCCGCGGGGCGCGGGCTACGGGCCACCTTCATGGGCAAGCCCTTCAGCGAGGCGGCAGGGAGCGGGCAGCACGTCCACCTCTCCCTCGTGGACTCCGAAGGCGTCAACCTCCTCGCCGACCCGACCGACGACGACGGCATCAGCCCCCTCGCCCGCTCGTTCCTCGCGGGCGTGCTCCACCACGCGCCCGCCCTCACCGCCGTCCTCAACCCCACGGTGAACGCCTACACCCGGCTGGTGTCTCCCGACTCCCTCGTACCGACAGCGGCCGACTGGGGCCACGACAACCGGACCGCCTACGTCCGTATCCCCCCGGAGCGGGGCTCCGGCACCCGGATCGAAGTCCGGGGCGCGGACGCCGCCGCCAACACCCACCTCGTCGTCGCCGCCCTCCTCGCGGCCGGCCTGGACGGCATCGAACGCGATCTCATGGCTCCCCCTCCCGTGTCGTCCTCGTCGGCGCGACCGTCCGCACCGCTCCCCACCACCCTGCGCGACGCCCTGTCCGCCCTCGAAGCGGATCGGACGCTGAGCGAAGCACTCGGCTCCCGCTTCACCCAAGTCTTCATCGCACTCAAACGCGAAGAACTCGCACGGTTCGAACGCACCGTCACGGACTGGGAGTTCCGCGAGTACGCCCGCATGCTCTGATCCGTCTCCCAAACCACACTCACGAGGGAATTCCATGACGATGGACCTTCAGCACTGGCTCCGTGAGGCCGTCCGCTCCCACGAGCGGTGGGCGGAGGGCTTCGGCACGTACGAGCCCCACCCGTCCCTGGCCGTCCCCGACGAGCGCTTCGCGGAGGTCTTCGGGGAGTTCACCGAGCGGCTGCGCGACAACTACCCCTTCTTCCACCCCCGGTACGCGGGGCAGATGCTCAAGCCGCCGCACCCGGCCGCCGTCGTCGGTTACACCACCGCGATGCTGATCAACCCCAACAACCACGCCCTGGACGGCGGCCCGGCCACCGCCGCGATGGAGAAGGAGGTCGTCGGGCAACTGGCCGCGATGTTCGGCCTCGACACCCACCTCGGCCACCTCACCACCAGCGGCACCGTCGCCAACCTGGAGGCGCTGTACGTGGCCCGCGAACTCCACCCGGGCCTCGGCGTCGCCTACAGCGCCGAGGCGCACTACACCCACGGCCGCATGTGCGGCGTCCTCGGCGTCGAGGGCCACCCCGTCGCCACGGACGACCTCGGCCGCATGGACCCGACCGCCCTGGAAGAACTGCTGAGCACGGGCCGCGTCGGCACCGTCGTCCTCACCGCCGGCACCACCGGCCTCGGCGCGATCGACCCGATCGACCGGGTACTGCCGCTGCGCGAGCGCCACGGAGTGCGCCTCCACGTCGACGCGGCCTACGGCGGCTTCTTCACCCTGCTCGCCGGGGCCCCGGACGGCGCGGGGCTGCCCGCGGCCCCGTGGCGGGCGATCTCCGACTGCGACTCCGTGGTGGTCGATCCGCACAAGCACGGCCTGCAGCCCTACGGCTGCGGCGCGGTGCTCTTCGCCGACCCCGACGTCGGCCGCTTCTACCTCCACGACTCCCCGTACACGTACTTCACGTCCACGGATCTCCACCTCGGGGAGATCAGCCTGGAGTGCTCGCGCGCCGGGGCGTCCGCGGCGGCCCTCTGGCTCACCTTCCAACTGCTGCCGCCCACCGCCGACGGTCTGGGACGGGTGCTGGCCGCCGGCCGGCGCGCCGCGCTGCGCTGGGCGGAGCTGATCGAGGCGTCGGAGCGGCTGGAGCTGTACCAGCCGCCCGAACTCGACATCGTGTCGTACTTCCCCCGAACGGACCCGGTCGCGCTCTCGAGGATCGACGCGGCGGCACAACAGATGCTCCATCAGGGCATGACGGAGGGCGATCCGGTCTTCCTGAGCACGCTTCGCGCCTCCGCCCCCGCCTTCACCGCCCGTCACCCCAAGGTGATCGCGGACGAGGACGGCTCGCGGGTACTGCGCAGCGTCTTGATGAAGCCGGAGTCCGAAGGGTACGTGGAGAAGCTGCACGACCGCCTGGAGGAGCTGGCGCGCGCCGCGGCGCCGTAAACGCCGGGCAGCGCAACGGCGAGCAGGGGCCCCGGTCATCGGGGTCCCTGCTCGCCGTCAGGGCCGGTACGGCCCTCAGTCCTGCTTCTTGCGGCGCGTGCCGAACACGATCTCGTCCCAGCTCGGCACCGCGGCCCGGCGCCCCGGACGGACGCCGTCGGCCTCGGCCTGGCGGTCCGTCGTACCGACCAGACGGTCCCGATGACCGGCCACCGAACGGGGCATCAAGACGTCGGCGTACGCGGATCCGGCACCCGCCGACGCCGCGGGCGCGACCGGCTCCTCCGCCGCCTCGGGCTCCTGCACGGGCTCGGGGGACGACTCGGCCGGATTCACCCGTTCCGGTACGACCAGGTCACCGCGGAAACTCGGCACGGCCTCCAGGAGGCTCGTCAGGGAGTCCCGCTCGCCGCTGCCGTCCTCGCTCGACGACGGGCTGTGCGTACCGCTTCCGCCCGTACGGTCGCGGTCCGCCGCGCGGTCCCCCGTCCGGTCCAGCGGCCGGTCCCTGGGCAGACGGGCGATCCGCGGCACGAACGGAAGGCTCGGCTCGTGCGCCGCGATGGTGTCGTCCGTCTCGCCGATCAGCGCGCGCGCCTCGTCGTCGACGGCCTGCACCAGCCTGCGCGGCGGGTCGTACGTCCACGTGGCCGAATGCGTCTCACCGGCGACCCGGTAGACCAGCAGCACTTCCCAGGTGCCGTCGTCGCGGCGCCAGGAGTCCCACAGCACGGTGTCCTTGTCAGCGCCGCGGAGCACCAGCCGCTCCTTCACGGCCTCGCCGAGCTGCGGACCGGAGTTCTCGCCGGGGCGGCGTACGGGCGTCTTGCGGGCCCGCTCCGCCATGAAGGCGCGCTCCGCCAGCACCGGACCCTCGAAGCGACGCACCCGCTCGACCGGAATGCCGGCCAGCTGGGCCACCTCTTCGGCCGAGGCACCGGCACGTATCCGCGCCTGGATGTCACGGGGACGGAGGTGGCTCTCCACCTCGATCTCGATCTGACCGAGTCGGGCGCGGTCGTTGCGTACGGCGGCGCGCAGCCGCTCGTCGATCGGAAGGGTGTACTCCGTGTTGTCCGCAGCCTTGAGCACCAGTCGTGTGCCGTCGTTGGAGACGGCCACGACACGCAGTTCGGGCATGGGGACCTCCCGGGTGGTGCCTGCCGACGTCACCTGTGCGTCGCTGCTTCCGCTAGTCGAGTGTGGCCTGCCCGGGTGCAGCCTGCCACAACCTTGTCGAGTTGCCCGGCGTGTCGGGCATGTGCCCGTGATCGCCGTTATGGCACGGTTACCTGTTCACCACTCAGCGTGACCAGGCGTCACTCTGTGTGCAGATTTCCGTGCGACATCACGGCGCTGCCGGTTCGAGCGCCGCTTTCGGCCCCCTTTCCCGAGGTCCGGACACCCATGAGGGAGCTCGGGCCCAGGGCTCGCCACAGTACTCCATTCGGGCCATGGGAGTGGACTGCCGCGCCATCGAAGTTCGCGACGCTCACCACAGTTCGACCGCGAGGCGCGGAAGACGCGTGTCCTGGTTCACAGATTCTTCTCAAAGGGAACTATTCACTTCGCTCATCTGTCCCTCTTGCGTACAGGTTTGGAAGAAAGGCAAGCAGGGGCTGAAGATGCATCAGAGGCCGGATACCGGTGCACACCGGTACGACCGGGAGGAAATCCAGCGCGGCACCAGGGACGTTCACGGCCTGAGGGGCCCTGGGGACCGTCCTGGGGACCCGTTGGGCGACCGCGACGACCAGGACGACCGGGACGACCGGGACGTGACGCGCGAGGAGCGCTCCGGGCGACGACTGGATCTGAGCGTTCCCCAGGTGGCCGGCAGCGCCCTCGCTGCCGTCGCGGCGGCCGTGCTCGCCTCCAGGCTCGGCGTTTACGGCACGATCATCGGCGCCGGCGTGGTCAGCATCGTCGCCACCTGCGGCGGCTCGGTCTTCCAGCACCTCTTCAGCCGTACGGGTGACCAGCTACGCGGGGCCACCACCCGACCGCGTCGTCCGAGCCGCCGCGTACGAAGCGCGGTGCCCGCCGGGAGCGATGGCGGAAGCGGGGACGGAGGCGACGGCGAGTTCGGTGCGCCCACCACCCACGGCACCCGCGTCCGCGGCTGGAAGCGCCCGACCGTCGCAGCGGCCGTGGTCTTCGGCGTCGCCATGACCGGGATCACCGGGTACGAGATGCTCTCCGGCTCCGGCCTCGACGGCGGCAACGGCACCACGGTCGGCTCGGTCGTCCGCGGCGGCCAGGGCGACGGGTCCGCGCCGAAGGAGGCTCCGTCCGCCCCGCCGGCCGACGAACGCGACCGGCAGCAGACGGAGAAGGGCGAGGAGGCCGAGGAGGCCGAGAAGGGGGGGCAGGAGAAGGAGCCCGCCCCGGACGGATCCCGGACGGACGAGCCGACGAAGCCGGCGCCCGACCCCAAGGAGTCGTCGAAGCCCTCGACCGCGCCCGACCCGGCCGATCCCGCCGATCCGTCGCGGCCCGCGTCGCCGCCGGCGCAGCCCTCCCCGCCCGCGGACGGGAAGCCCGGCACGGAGGGCGGCACGAGCACCCCCGGCGCCAAGACCGGCGCCGGCGCAGGTTCCGGCGGCTCCTGAGGACGGGCCAGCCCACGACATAGGGGGCTTCTGATGGATCTTGCTGGGCTCGCGTGCCCTGGCACCGCTCCCCCTGGGCCTTCGGCCCGGGATGTGCCCCCACTCCGCGTCGTCGCCGGTCGCCGACACTCCGCGTCGACTCCCTCCTCCGCTGGGGGTCCCCGTGCCCGCAGGGCACAGGGGGAAGATCCACGGCACCAGACCCCTCCCCTACGCCCGGAGGGCGTGGGAGGGACCCCACCCTCACCCAGCCTGATCCATCAGAAGCCCCCTAAGGCTCGTTCGGAGGGCCGGCTACGCGCCCAGCACCCGCCGCAGGTAGTCGTTCCGGAACAGCCGCTGCGGATCCATCCGGTCGCGCAGCGCCAGGAACTCGTCGAACCGCGGATACGCCCGGGCGAAGTAGTCCGCGTCACGGGTGTGGATCTTGCCCCAGTGCGGCCGGCCGCCGTGTGCGGTCATGATCCGCTCCACCGCGGTGAAGTACCCCCGGTGGGGCGTGCCGCGGTACACGTGGACGGCGATGTACGCGCTGTCACGCCCGGAGGCGGTGGAGAGCGCGATGTCGTCGGCCGGCGCGGTCCGCACCTCCACCGGGAAGCTGATCTTCAACGGGGAGCGCTCGACCATCGCCTTCACCTCGCGCAGCGCCGCCACGCACGCCTCGCGCGGCACGGCGTACTCCATCTCCAGGAAGCGGACCCGGCGCGGAGTCGTGAAGACCTTGTGGGGGATGTCGGTGTAGGTGCGCGCCGACAGGGCGCGGCTGGTGATCTTGGCGATGGTCGGGATCGTGGCGGGCACGGCCCGGCCCAGCGAGTTGACCACCTGGAAGAGCCGGTTGGAGAGCAGTTCGTCGTCTATCCAGCCGCTGACCGCTCCGGTCGGGGCGAGCGGGCCCGGGGTGCGGTTGTTGCGCTTGGTGTTGCAGTTGCCCGTGTGGGGGAACCAGTAGAACTCGAAGTGCTCGTTCTCCGCGTACAGCTCCTCGAAGTCGGAGGTGACCCGGGCGAAGGACATCGGTTCCTCGCGTGCGGTCAGCAGGAAGAGGGGCTCCACGGCGAAGGTGATCGCGGTGATCACGCCGAGGGCGCCGAGTCCGATCCGGGCGGCGGCGAAGACGTCCGGGTTCCGCCGGGCGTCGCAGGTGATCAGCGAACCGTCGGCGGTGACCAGTTCCAGTGCGGTGATCTGCGCGGCGATGGAGCCGGAGTCCCGACCGGTGCCGTGGGTGCCGGTGCTCACGGCCCCGGCGACGGTCTGTTCCGTGATGTCCCCCATGTTCGTGAGCGACAGGCCCTCGCGCGCGAGGGCCGCGTTCAACCGCTTGAGGGGCGTGCCGGACTCGACGGTCACGGTCATCGCCGTCCGGTCGATCCGGCGGATCCCGGTGAGCAGGTCGGGCCGGATCAGCAGGCCGTCGGTGGCCGCGACCGCGGTGAAGGAGTGCCCCGAACCGACCGTCTTGACCGCGAGGCCGTCCTCGGCCGCCCGTCGCACGAGGTCCGCCACCTCGGTCGCGGATGCCGGCGTGGCCTCCCGAGCCGGGCGGGCGCTGACGTTCCCCGCCCAGTTACGCCACGCTCGCGTCGCGCTCGCCGTGCTGATCGCGCTCGTCAACCCGCTGCACCTCCTGCGTCGGTGCCGGCTGCCGCAGCCGGCGGTATCCCAGGAACGCCACCACGGCAGCCACCGCCCCGGCAACCCCCGAGACGCCGTAGGCCGTCTCGGCGCCCCAGGCGTCGACCGCCGCACCCGCGGCGGCCGAGCCGAGCGCCACGCCGACCGCGAGTCCGGTGCTGACCCAGGTCATGCCCTCGGTCAGCTTGGTGCTCGGGATGTGCGACGCGACGAGCGCCATCGTGGTGACCATCGTGGGGGCGATGGCGAGGCCGGCGACGAAGAGGGCCGCGGCCAGCAGCCACAGGTTCCCCACGAGTTGGAGCGGGATCATGCTCACGGCCATCGCGCACACGCCCACCAGCCACCGGCGCTCGGGCGCGCCCTTGAGGTGGAGCAGCCCGAAGACGAGTCCGGCGACGCACGAGCCGAGCGCGTAGACCGCGAGGACCAGGCTCGCCGCGGCCTTGTGGCCCTCCTCCTCGGCGAAGGCCACGCTGACGACGTCCACCGAACCGAAGATCGCGCCCGTCGCCACGAAGGTGACCACCAGCACCTGGAGGCCGCGGGAGGACATCGCCGAGCCCCGGGTGTGGTCCTCGCGCGCGGCGGGCACGGGCTCGGTGGCGTGCTGGGTGGTCAACCAGAAGACGCCAACGAGCAGGAAGGCGCCGGCGAGAGCGGGCCCGGCGGCCGGGAACCACGCGGTGGACAGTCCGATCGCGACGATGGGGCCGAAGATGAAGCACGTCTCGTCGACGATGGACTCCCAGGCGTACGCGGTGTGCAGGTCGCGCGGGGAGCCCCGGTAGATCGCGGCCCAGCGGGCGCGCACCATCGAGCCGACGCTGGGGACGCAGCCGGCGCCCGCCGCGAAGACGAACAGCGTCCAGTCCGGCGCACCGGCCTGGGCGCAGACGATCAGGCCCGTCGCGGCGGCCACCGCCACCAAGGTCGCAGGGCGGAGCACCTTCGCCTGGCCGTGCCGGTCCACCAACCGCGAGATCTGGGGGCCGATGGCCGCCGCCGCCATCGCCACCGTCGCGGAGAGCGCTCCGGCGAGGCCGTAGCGGCCGGTGAGTTGGGAGATCATCGTCACGATGCCGATGCCCATCATCGACAACGGCATGCGGCCGAGGAAGCCGGCGGCGGAGAACGCCTTGCTGCCGGGGGCGGCGAATATGGCGCGGTAGGGACTGGGCAACACGGACTCCGGTAAGGCATGCCGGTAAGGCGTATGGATGGCGTTGACAGATTACGACCCGAATCCGTGCGGCGCACTGGGGTATTCACCACAGTCTGCCGCCCCGCTCCCCCGCCCCCACCTGGGCGTTCCACGGGGATCGACCGGTCGCGACGGGTCGGGTTCGCGCCGGTGCGACGGGTCGGTGCGGCGTTGTCAGTGCCGGGTGGCAGGATCGGTGTCATGTCCGACGAGCGTGACCCCGCCCCCTACGACGCCCTGCTGCTGCTCTCCTTCGGCGGCCCCGAGGGCCCGGACGACGTCGTCCCGTTCCTGGAGAACGTGACGCGCGGCCGGGGCATCCCCACGGAGCGCCTGAAGGAGGTCGGGCAGCACTACTTCCTGTTCGGCGGGGTCAGCCCGATCAACGACCAGAACCGTGCCCTGTTGGACGCCCTGCGCAAGGACTTCGCCGAGCACGCCCTGGACCTCCCGGTGTACTGGGGCAATCGGAACTGGGCGCCGTACCTCCTCGACACCCTGCGCGAGATGGTCCGGGACGGCCGCCGGAGGATTCTGACCCTCGCCACCAGCGCCTACGCGTCGTACTCGGGCTGCCGGCAGTACCGGGAGAACCTGGCGGACGCACTCGCCGCACTGGCGGCGGAGGGCCTTGAGCCGCCCCGCGTGGACAAGCTGCGGCACTTCTTCAACCACCCCGGGTTCGTCCGCCCCATGATCGACGGCGTGCTGGCGTCCCTGGCCGACCTGCCCGAGGACGTACGGGCGGGGGCGCACCTCGCGTTCACGACGCACTCCATCCCCACCGCGTCCGCCGACGCCTCCGGCACGGTCGCGGACCACGGCGACGGCGGGGCGTACGTGCGCCAGCACCTGGACGTCGCCCGGCTGATCGCGGGCGCGGTGCGCGAGGCGACCGGGGTGGAGCGCCCCTGGGAGCTGGTCTACCAGTCCCGTAGCGGTGCGCCGCACATCCCCTGGCTGGAACCCGACATCTGCGACCACCTGGAGGAGCTGCACGGCTCCGGCGCGCCGGCGGTGGTGATGGTGCCGATCGGCTTCGTGTCGGACCACATGGAGGTGCTGTACGACCTGGACACGGAGGCGACGGCGAAGGCGGCGGAGCTGGGCCTCCCGGTGCGCCGCTCGGCCACCGTGGGCGCGGATCCCCGGTTCGCGGCGGCCGTGCGCGAGCTGGTGCTGGAGCGGGCGGCGACCGAGCGCGGTCTGAGCGTTCCGCGATGCGCCCTCGGTTCCCTCGGCCCGTCGCACGACCTGTGCCCGGTGGGGTGCTGTCCGGCGCGGAGCCCGAAGCCCGCGGCGGCCGGCGCGGACAGTCCGTACGCATGAGGTCGCCCGCGCCCGAACCGTTCCTGCACGCCGTGAACCGTTCGCCCCGGACCGTTCACCGAGCCGTAGCCGTACGCCCCGAACCGTTCCCGTACGTGAGGAAGCGCCGTGACCGCCACGAGTGACCCGCTCCCGTCCGAGCTGCTCGCCCTCGCCCTGGAAGCGGCCGAGCGCGCCGGCAGGCTGCTGCGCGACGGCCGTCCGGACGACCTCTCCGTCGCCGCGACCAAGTCCAGCCCGATCGACGTGGTGACCGAGATGGACCTCGCGGCGGAGAAGCTGATCAGGGACTTCCTCGTGGAGCACCGGCCCGAGGACGGCTTCCTCGGCGAGGAGGGCGCAGCCAGCGCGGGCACCAGCGGGGTCCGCTGGGTCGTCGACCCCCTCGACGGCACGGTGAACTACCTGTACGGGCTGCCGACGTGGGCGGTCTCGATCGCGGCCGAGCGCGACGGCGCGACCCTCGTCGGGGTCGTCGAGGTCCCCATGCGCGGGGAGACCAGCCGTGCGGTCGCCGGCGGCGGCGCCTTCTTGAACGACCGGCCGATCCGGTGTCGGCCCGCTGCCCCGCTGGACCGGGCCCTCGTCTCCACGGGCTTCAACTACGTGGCCAACGTGCGCAGCCATCAGGCGGACGTGGCGCAGCGGCTGATCCCGCGGGTGCGGGACATCCGCCGCGGCGGCTCCGCGGCCGTGGACCTGTGCGACGTGGCGGCCGGCCGTCTCGACGGCTACTACGAGCGCGGGCTGCACCCCTGGGACCTGGCTGCGGGCGATCTGATCGCCCGCGAGGCGGGCGCGCTCACGGGCGGCCGGCCCGGTGGCGCACCCACCCGCGATCTGGCGGTGGCGGCCAGCCCCGGCGTCTTCGGGCCCCTCCAGGAGCTGCTGGAGGAGTTCGGGGCCTGGCACGACTGATCGGCTCCCGAGCCCAGGAGCAGGCCCCGGGAAGGGGCGCCGTGGCTCAGGACGGAAGTGACGTGCGTGGGTCAGGCGAGTGACGTGAGATGAGAGACGGGAGACGGGGAGAACCCGGCGTCACGAGGCGGCGCCGGACCTCTCCCGGCGTGCCGGTCCTTGGACCGGTCGGAGGAAGGGGTCAGGCCGCGTTGAGTTTGACGCCGTGCTCCGCGGCGAGCCGACGGAGGTCGTCCAGCTCCGCCTCCTCCACGTCGGCGAGGAAGTGGTCACCCGACTCGCGGGCCTGCGTGAGGTCGCTCTCCGTGGCCTTTATGCGCTGCAACAGTCCAGTGGTGAATGCGTCCATGTGCGCCCCTCGTCGTCGTTCGGTGGCACGGGGGTGTGCCTCGGGTCCCGCGGTCGCAACGGCTGCCGCACCAGGGGACGGAATGATCACCCCTGCCCTCTGATCGGGCAGGTCGGCGGCGCAGACGAGTGCGCCGCTTACAGGGCGTGATCTCGGATGTCTTCTCGTCCTCCCCCGGCTCTTGCTCAGAGAAACCTCAACTCCGCCATGAATCCCGTTGATTCCCGTACCATCCACCGGACCTCCACGTCCGCCGATCACCGGCCCTTCCTGCCTTACAGCCGGTTTACGCGCGTAACGGGCAGGATGGATGCGCACAGCCAGTGCGTGGACATGCCCTGATCACGGATGACAGGGCCGGAGGAAGGATCGCGACGTGCGCGTACTCGTCGTCGAGGACGAGCAGCTGCTCGCCGATGCGGTGGCCACCGGACTGCGCCGGGAGGCCATGGCCGTCGACGTGGTGTACGACGGCGCGGCTGCCCTGGAGCGCATCGGCGTGAACGACTACGACGTGGTCGTGCTCGACCGCGACCTGCCACTGGTGCACGGCGACGACGTGTGCCGCAAGATCGTGGAGCTGGGCGTGCCGACCCGGGTCCTCATGCTGACCGCGTCCGGGGACGTCTCGGACCGTGTGGAGGGCTTGGAGCTGGGCGCGGACGACTACCTGCCCAAGCCGTTCGCCTTCACCGAGCTGACGGCCCGCGTACGGGCGCTGGGGCGGCGCACGACCGTGCCGCTGCCGCCGGTGCTGGAGCGCGCCGGCATCAAGCTGGACCCGAACCGCCGGGAGGTGTTCCGGGACGGCCGGGAGATCCAGCTCGCCCCGAAGGAGTTCGCGGTGCTGGAGGTGCTGATGCGCAGCGAGGGCGCGGTGGTCTCGGCCGAGCAGCTGCTGGAGAAGGCGTGGGACGAGAACACCGACCCGTTCACGAACGTGGTGCGGGTGACCGTGATGACCCTGCGCCGCAAGCTCGGCGAACCGCCGGTGATCGTCACCGTGCCCGGCTCGGGCTACCGGATCTGATCCGGTGGGCTCCATCCCCGCACCGCCCAAGGTGCCGCCGAAGCCCTCCTGGGACCCGCGCACTCCGGTGCGTCCCCTGCTGCGCCCCACGATCCGGATACGGCTCACGCTGCTGTACGGCGGGATGTTCCTGATCGCGGGCATCCTGCTGCTGTCGATCATCTACCTGCTCGCGGCCCAGGCCCTCCACAACGGCAACGGCCTGCCGTTCCAGTTCGTGTCGGGCCAGGTCAAGGCGACCACGGACTGGTGCGAGCTGCCGAGCCAGGGGACGGGCTCGGAGTTCACGGACGCGGTCGCGCGGTGCTTCGCGCACCAGCGCGAGGTGGCCCTGAACGACCTGCTGCGCCGCTCGCTCTTCGCCCTGTTGGGCCTGAGCATCATCGCCTTCGCCTTCGGTTACGCGATGGCGGGCCGGGTGCTGTCCCCGCTGGGCCGGATCACCCGCACGGCGCGCCAGGTGGCCAGCTCCGACCTGTCCCGGCGCATCCAGCTGGACGGCCCGGAGGACGAGCTCAAGGAGCTGGCGGACACCTTCGACGAGATGCTGGCGCGGCTGGAGCGGGCCTTCAGCGCCCAGCAGCGGTTCGTCGCCAACGCTTCGCACGAGCTGCGCACGCCGCTGGCGATCAACCGCACGCTGTTGGAGGTCCACCTCTCCGACCCGGGCGCCCCCGTAGAGCTCCAGCAGCTCGGCAAGACGCTGCTGTCGACGAACGAGCGCAGCGAACAGCTCGTCGAGGGTCTGCTGCTGCTCGCCCGCAGCGACAACCAGATCGTGGAGCGCAAACCGGTCGACCTGGCCGAGGTCGCGACGCGGGCGGTGGACCAGACGCGGGCGGAGGCCGACGAGCGGGGCGTGGAGATCCGCGGGGAGCGTGCGCCGGCGGTCGTCCAGGGCAATGGGGTCCTCTTGGAGCGCATCGCGCTCAACCTGGTGCAGAACGCGGTCCGGTACAACGTCCCGGAGGACGGCTGGGTGGAGGTCACCACGGACACCCAGCCGGGTCAGGCCGTCCTCGTCGTGGAGAACACCGGCCCGGTGGTCCCGGCGTACGAGATCGACAACATCTTCGAGCCGTTCCGGCGGCTCAGGCAGGAGCGCACGGGCAGCGACAAGGGCGTCGGCCTGGGCCTGTCCATCGTCCGCTCGGTGGCGCGGGCCCACGGCGGCAGCATCGTCGCCGAGCCCCGGGAGGGCGGCGGGCTCGTGATGCGCGTCACGCTACCGCTGTGAGGTGCTACAACGGCGAGGAAGGACGCGTTCGACGCGGGATCCGGACAAGATCAGGACAGATGTTCGCGAGCAGCCGGCTTTGTTCGCTTTAGGCAGAATTTTTCCGGCGTATACTCCACCCCGCCCTGTGTGATCGATCACAGGGACGATTTTTGGACCATCCACTCTGCGTGATCATGCAGCCGTCGAAAAGCCGGTAAAAGTCCGGGTTTCCGGGGGTCGAGATCACGGGAAGTACCCGGGGTGGCGCCCGTGAGCTGCGCTGATCGCATCGTGTACGGTCCCCATCGCCATCCAACCCGATCACTCTTGGGGGATCCGGTTGGGTGTCGATTGAGTAACAGACCTTGATGTGAGGCAAAATCTCCGCCTCAGGTCGGGCACAAGTCCGGCCTCTCACGCGTTACGTGCGCTGGAGACACCGCAATCACACCCAGAGGGGGAGAGCGACATGGCAACGGATTACGACACCCCACGCAAGACCGATGACGACGTCGATTCGGACAGCCTTGAGGAACTGAAGGCCCGCCGGAACGACAAGTCGAGCTCGACCGTCGACGTCGACGAGTTCGAGGCTGCCGAGGGCATGGAGCTGCCCGGCGCCGACCTCTCCAATGAGGAGCTGGCCGTCCGGGTGCTGCCCAAGCAGGCGGACGAGTTCACCTGCATGAGCTGCTTCCTCGTGCACCACCGCAGCCAGCTGGCCCGCGAGAAGAACGGCCAGCCGATCTGCCGCGACTGCGAGTAAGGTCCGGTCGACCGTGGCAGGCGAGACACCGTCCAGGAAGCGGCGTTTCCTGCGGCAGCAGCCGCCGGAGACGCATCAGGAGGCGTACCGGGGCGGCCCGGGACCCTCGGAGGCCGACGTGCCTTCGCAGGAGCCCTCAGCCGCCCTCCTGCCCCGTGGCGCGGGAGACGCCGAGCGAGGCCCCTCGGCCTCGCTCGAAGCCCTCCCCGTCGAGCGGGCGGACGAGGACCGGGCTCCGGCCTGGGCCGGACGCCTGGCAGGAGTGCGCCAGGGTGTCCGCAGGAGCCGCCAGGGCGCCAAGGCGGCCATCGGCTACCTAGCCGACCGGATCATCGATAACGCACCGCGCATCCCGGTGCGGGATCTGGCGACCCTTCGCAGGCAGTTCCCCGGCCTGGGCCCCGAGCAGCTTGCCGACAAGCTGGTCGCGGGCGCAGCCAACGGCACCGCCACGGTGGGCGCCGGCGTCGGGGCGGCGGCGATGCTGCCCGCACCCCCCGCGATGCCGGCCGAGTTGGCGGCGGAGATCTCGGGCGTGGCGGCGATAGAGCTGAAGCTCATCGCCGAGCTGTACGAGGTCTACGGCCTTCGGCCGCCGGGCACGCTCAAGGAGCGCAGCACGATCTATCTGGCCACCTGGTCGGAAGAGCGCAGCATTGACGTGACCAAGCCGTCGACGTACAAGAACGTGGCACTGAGCGGCGGCCTCAAGCGCGAGCTGCGCCAGCAGATCATGAAGCGGATGATCCGGAACCTTCCGAATCTCCTGCCGTTCATGGTCGGCGCCGCCGTGGGCGCCGTCATCAACCGCCGCGACACCCGACAGCTCGCCAACCGCATCCGCAAGGACCTCCGGGCCCGCCAGGTGCCGTGGGACGCGTTGGAGGAGCTGCCTCCGCTTCAGCCGCCCCGCCATCCCCTGGAAGCTCCCGGGCCGGTCGACCGGCCCCGCGAGCTGGAGGGCTGAGCAAAGGCTCGGCCCGACGTCGAGAGCGCTCGCCGGAGCGCTCTCTCGGCGGCTCCCGGTCTGCACCACCGGATGTCAGCGGATGCCACCGGATGCCAGCGCATGTCAGCGGGTTTCCGCACTTCCACGGACCGTTCACGAACCCGCGCGCAAGCACCGTCCACGGACCTCCCGCGCCCACGATTCCCGAAGGACTCCGCGGAGCGGACCCGTCTCCGCGATCGGCCTGACGGCCCGCTGACCCCCTCGTCGGCTCGGACCACCTCTCCCCCGGTCCGCTCCGCAGAGGGGGTCGGTCGCAGTCAGGGGCCAGAACGCCCGCCAAGGCCCGCTCCCGAGCCCGTCAGGGCCCTCGTGGGCCTTCCCCGGCCCACGAGGGCGGCCCGCTCCCGCTAGGCGGTCAGAGCCGCCGCCAGGGCCTTCGGGTCCCGGGTGGACACGTACACGTACGGCGTGGGGTCCTCGGGGTCCGTGACCTCGATCCGCACCGCGGTGGGCACGTAGGAGCGCAGCAGCATGAAGGCCCGGGGATCGGCCTTGTAGGAGCGCCAAGCGCGCGCCTCCTCCGCCTCCAGCACCTCGGGCTCCCCGAGGGCCGTCAGCGGGATGCGGGCCTCCCCGGCCACCAGCGAGCCCGCCACCACCCGGATCCGGGCGGAGCCGTAGGAGCTGATCAGGCCGCCGGCGAGCAGGCCCACCACGACCACGCTGACCAACATCGGCAGCACCCCGAGCGGGAGGGTGACCAGTCCGCCCGACAGTCCCAGCAGGGCGGCGATGCCCCACCACAGCGGAGGGGCGGTCAGACGTTCGTCGTAGCGCGGCGCCGGGGCCGGTGCGGAGGGCTGCATGCGGACAAGCTTGGCACGCGGCCCACCGGGGCGGACGACCCGCCCCAAACGGACGCGCACGGGCACAGGCGGCCCGCCCGTGACGTGCGCGGGCACACGCGTACGAGGCTGTACGCATGCGGGCGTACGCACATGGGTGCGAGCACACCCACTCTCGTACGGGCGCGCAAGCGCGCGCGAGCGCACGCCTGCGCCTCGCGTGAGCCTCCTGGTGAACCGCGGGTAAGGTCTGCGCCTGTGAGCACTGCGAATCCACCGGGGTCGACCCCCGAGACCCCGGAGACCCCGGACCGTTCCACTGCCCGGCCACCGGCCCTGACGCCGCCGGCCGACGCCGTACCCCCGGTCCGGCACCCCGAGGCACCCGCCCCCGGTGAGCTGCTCGGCACGCACTACGAGAACTGCTTCGGCTGCGGCGCGGCCCAGCCCCACGGGCTGCACCTGGCGGCCCGCGCGGGCGAGGGCGTGAGCATCACCGCCGAGTTCACCGTGCGCACCGCCCACCAGGGCGCCCCCGGCCTCGCCCACGGCGGCGTGCTGGCCACCGCCCTCGACGAGGCCCTCGGCTCGCTGACCTGGCTGCTGCGGACGATCGCCGTCACCGGCCGGCTGGAGACGGACTTCGTGCGTCCCGTGCCCGTGGACACCGTGCTGTTCCTCAAGGCCGAGGTGACCGCCGTCGCCGGCCGGAAGATATATGCGCGGGCCGAGGGCAGGATCGGCGGCCCCGACGGGCCGCTGGCCGTCCGCGCCAACGCGCTCTTCATCGAAGTCAAGGTCGACCACTTCATCGACAACGGCCGCCCCGAGGAGATCCAGGCAGCCATGGCCGACCCCGACCAGCTCCGCCGTGCCCGCGCTTTCGAGGTGAACCCCTGATGTCGACGACGCCCAGCCCTTCCGCCCCGCTCGACGTGCTGATCCGCCGGGTCGACCCCGAGGTGCCGCTGCCCTCGTACGCACACCCGGGCGACGCCGGTGCCGACCTCGTGACGTGCGAGGCCGCCGAGCTGGCGCCCGGAGAGCGCGCCGTCCTGCCGACCGGCGTCTCGATCGCCCTCCCGGACGGCTACGCCGCCTTCGTCCATCCGCGCTCCGGCCTCGCCGCCCGCTGCGGAGTAGCCTTCGTGAATGCCCCGGGGACGATTGATGCCGGGTACCGTGGGGAAATCAAGGTGATCGTGGTCAATCTCGACCCGCGCGAGAGCGTGCGGTTCGAGCGCTTCGACCGCATTGCCCAGCTCATCGTCCAGAAGGTCGAGAAGGTGCGCTTCCACGAGGTGGCGGAGCTTCCCGGCTCGGCACGGGCCGAGGGGGGCTTCGGGTCCACCGGCGGTCATGCGGCGGTGGACGGCTCAACGGACGTTTCAACGGGTGGGAATCGATACGCTTCCGTCGTATCCGACCGGGAAGGACAGTGACGTGTTCGGACGTCGCAAGAAGAGTGGTTCCGCGAAGGACGCGGACGCAGCGCGCGGGACCGAGCAGGTCGTCGACGTAACCGACGAGGCCGAGGTCGAGGCCGAGTCCGACGCCGTCGAGGAGAGCCCCAGCGGGCGGGTGAACCTTCCTCCGGCGCCGCGGCCCGACGGCCCCTGGGACCTGTCCGAGGTGTCCAAGCCCGCCGAGGGCCGGGTGGACCTCGGCGGACTCTTCGTGCCCGGTGTCGAGGGCATGGAGCTGCGGGTCGAGGTCGCCGGTGACGCGATCGTCGCCGCGACCGTGGTCCTGCGCGACAGCGCCGTGCAGCTCCAGGCGTTCGCGGCGCCCAAGAAGGAGGGCATCTGGGGTGAGGTCCGCGAGGAGATCGCCTCCGGCATCACCCAGCAGGGCGGCGTGATCGACGAGGTCGAGGGCCCGCTGGGCTGGGAGCTGCGGGCGCAGGTGCCCGTGCAGCTGCCGGACGGCACGGGCGGGGTGCAGCTGGTGCGCTTCATCGGCGTCGACGGGCCCCGCTGGTTCCTGCGCGGCGTGATCTCCGGGCAGGGCGCGGTGCAACCGGAGGCCGCCGGCCTGCTGGAGCAGATCTTCCGCGACACGGTCGTGGTCCGCGGTGACGGCCCGATGGCCCCCCGCGACCCGATCGTGCTGAAGCTGCCCGAGGACGCGCAGATGGTGCCCGAGGGCGTCCAGCAGGAGGAGCAGGGCTCCCGCTTCTCCGGCGACATGGGGCGGCTGGCGCGCGGCCCCGAGATCACCGAGGTGCGCTGACCGCACGGCCTTCAGGGCCGCCGTGGACGTTCCGTGGGCCGTACTGCTCCGTCGAGGGGTGGTGCGGCCCACGGCTTTCACCCCGTACTGTGCCCGCACGCACACACGTACGCACGTACGCACTGGTGAGGACGGCGTACGGGAACGAGGGGGGCACCCATGGTCGGCAGCACGGGAGCAGCGGACACCGTCGGCGCGGCGGTCGTCGACGATCCGGCGAGGGGGCCGATGGTGCGGGCGGTGGACCTCCACCGTTCGTACGGCTCGGGGACGGGCGCGGTGCACGCCCTGCGCGGCGTCTCCTTCGAGATCCCGCGCGGCCAGTTGGTCGCGCTCAAGGGCCGGTCGGGGTCGGGCAAGACGACCCTGCTCAACCTGGTCGGCGGCCTGGACGCGCCCGACGGCGGCCGGATCGACGTCGACGGCACCGAGCTCGGCGGGCTCGACGAGGACGGGCTGCTGGAGCTGCGCCGCGACCGCATCGGCTTCATCTTCCAGTCCTTCGGGCTGATCCCCATCCTCACGGCGGCGGAGAACGTGGGCGTTCCGCTGCGGCTGCGCAGGGCCCCGGCCCGGGAGCGCGAGGAGCGCGTGGCGCTGCTGCTGGAGCTGGTCGGGCTCGCCGACCACGCCGCCCAGCGGCCGACCGAGCTCTCCGGCGGCCAGCAGCAGCGGGTGGCCATCGCCCGCGCGCTCGCCAACCGGCCTGCCCTCCTGATCGCCGACGAGCCGACGGGGCAGCTCGACGCGGAGACCGGCCTCTCGGTGATGGAGCTGCTGCGGGCGATCGTGCGCGCGGAGGGCGTCACCGCGTTCGTGGCCACCCACGACGCCCAGCTGCTCGATCTCGCCGACCGGGTCCTGGAGCTCAGCGACGGGGAGATCGTCGAGCGCTGACGTGCTCGGTCGAGCAGGGCGGTGAGCTGCGGGCACCGCCCATCAGAATTGTGTCAATACCACCGGTCCCACCTGGCCACCGCCCGATTTGCCCGGTTCCCCCGCCGTAAGGTCTTCGCATCGTGAGGACGACTTCCTGAATGACAATGGGGCCATGGGACGCGGCAAGCTAAGGATCTACATCGGCGCTGCACCGGGCGTGGGCAAGACGTACGCCATGCTGTCCGAGGCGCACCGTCGGGTGGAGCGCGGCACGGACTGCGTCGTGGCCTTCGTGGAGCACCACGACCGCCCCCGCACCGAGGTCATGCTGCACGGCCTGGAGCAGATCCAGCGCAGGGAGCTGGAGTACCGGGGCGGCTCCTTCACGGAGATGGACGTGGACGCCGTCCTGGCCCGCCAGCCCGCGGTGGCCCTGGTGGACGAACTCGCCCACACCAACGTGCCCGGCTCCCGCAACGCCAAGCGCTGGCAGGACGTCGAGGAGCTGCTGGCCGCCGGCATCGACGTGATATCGACGGTGAACATCCAGCACTTCGAGTCGCTGGGCGACGTCGTGGAGTCGATCACCGGCGTGCGGCAGCGGGAGACCGTGCCCGACGAGGTGGTGCGCCGGGCCGAGCAGCTGGAGCTGGTCGACATGGCCCCGCAGGCGCTGCGCCGCCGGATGGCCCACGGCAACATCTACAAGTCCGACAAGGTCGACGCGGCCCTGTCGAACTACTTCCGGCCGGGGAACCTCACCGCGCTGCGCGAGTTGGCGCTGCTGTGGGTGGCGGACCGGGTCGACGAGTACCTGCAGCAGTACCGGGGCGAGCACAACATCCGCTCGACCTGGCAGGCGCGCGAGCGGATCGTCGTCGGGCTGACGGGCGGGCCGGAGGGCCGCACCCTGATCCGGCGGGCGGCGCGGATGGCCGCCAAGGGGTCCGGCAGCGAGATCCTCGCCGTCTACATCGCCCGCAGCGACGGGCTGACGTCGGCGTCGCCGAAGGAGCTGGCCGTCCAGCGCACCCTCGTCGAGGACCTCGGCGGGACGTTCCACCACGTGATCGGGGACGACATCCCCTCTTCGCTGCTGGAGTTCGCGCGCGGAGTGAACGCCACCCAGATCGTGCTGGGCTCCAGCCGCCGCAAGACCTGGCAGTACGTCTTCGGGCCGGGCGTGGGCGCGACCGTGGCCCGCGAGTCCGGGCCCGACCTGGACGTGCACATCGTCACCCACGACGAGGCGGGCAAGGGCCGGGGGCTGCCGGTGGCCCGCGGTGCGCGCCTGGGCCGTTCGCGGATCATCGCCGGCTGGCTGGTCGGGGTGGCCGCGCCCATCCTGCTGTCCCTGTTGCTGTACGCGCTGGACGATTCCCTGGGGCTCGCCAACGACGTGTTGCTCTTCCTCTTCGCCACGGTGATGGCGGCGCTGCTCGGCGGGCTGCTCCCGGCACTCGCCTCCGCCGCCGTCGGCTCGATCCTGTTGAACTACTACTTCACCCCGCCGCTGCACACGCTCACGGTGTACGACCCGAAGAACATCGTCGCCATAGTGATCTTCTTCGCGGTGGCGGTGGCGGTGGCGTCCGTGGTGGACCTGGCGGCGCGCCGCACCCACCAGGCGGCCCGACTGCGGGCCGAGTCGGAGATCCTGTCCTTCCTCGCGGGGAGCGTGCTGCGCGGCGAGACGTCGCTGGACGCCCTGTTGCAGCGGGTGCGGGAGACCTTCGGCATGGAGTCGGTGGCGCTGTTGGAGCGCAAGAGCGACGTGGACCCGTGGACGACGGCGGGCAGCGTGGGGCCGCGCTCGGTGGTGCGACCGGAGGACGCCGACGTGGACATGCCCGTCGGGGACCACATGGCGCTGGCGCTGTCCGGTCGGGTGCTACCGGCCGAGGACCGCCGGGTGCTCGCCGCCTTCGCCGCGCAGGCGGCCGTGGTCCTGGACCGCCAGCGGCTGGTCGGGGAGGCGGAGGAGGCCCGCAGGCTCGCGGAGGGCAACCGGATCCGCACGGCGCTGCTGGCGGCCGTCAGCCACGACCTGCGGACCCCGCTGGCGGCGATCAAAGCCGCGGTCACCTCGCTCCGCTCGGACGACGTGGCCTGGTCGGACGAGGACGAGGCGGAGTTGCTGGCCGGCATCGAGGACGGTGCGGACAGGCTTGACCATCTCGTGGGCAACCTCCTCGACATGTCCCGGCTCCAGACGGGTACGGTCACCCCGTTGATGCGGGTGACCGATCTGGACGAGGTGGTGCCGATGGCGCTGGTCTCCGTCCCCGACGACAGCGTCGAGTTGGACATCCCCGAGACGCTCCCCATGGTCACGGTCGACCGCGGGCTGCTGGAGCGGGCGGTGGCGAACATCGTGGAGAACGCGGTCAAGTACAGCCCCGACGCCACCCCGGTGACGGTGGCCGCGAGCGCGCTGGGCGACCGGGTCGAACTCCGCGTCGCCGACCGCGGCCCCGGCGTCCCGGACGACGAGAAGGAGCGCATCTTCGAACCGTTCCAGCGGTACGGGGACGCTCCGCGCGGCGCCGGCGTGGGCCTGGGGCTCGCGGTGGCCCGCGGCTTCGTGGAGGCCATGGGCGGCACGCTGAGCGCCGAGGACACCCCCGGCGGCGGCATGACCATGGTCCTCACCCTGAAGGGGGCGCCGGGCGTCGAGCCGGTCGCCCCCGACCTTCCCGCGCAGGTCACCTCGTGACCCGCCGCGCGCGAAGACGGGGCGGGGACGGCCGCGGGGACCCGGGGATGACCGAAGTGCTGAGACGACCGAAGTTCAGAAAGGCAGGCCCGGCATGACCAGGGTGCTGGTGGTCGACGACGAGCCGCAGATCGTACGCGCCCTCGTGATCAACCTGAAGGCGCGCAAGTACGAGGTGGACGCGGCTCCCGACGGGGCGACCGCGCTCCAGATGGCCGCCGCCCGCCATCCCGACGTCGTCGTGCTCGACCTCGGCCTGCCGGACATGGACGGCGTGGAGGTGATCAAGGGGCTGCGCGGTTGGACGCGCGTGCCGATCCTGGTCCTGTCCGCCCGGCACACCTCCGACGAGAAGGTGGAGGCCCTGGACGCCGGCGCGGACGACTACGTCACCAAGCCGTTCGGCATGGACGAGTTGCTGGCGCGGCTGCGGGCCGCGGTGCGCAGGGCGGAGCCGGTCGGCGGCGGTGACGACGACGTGGTGGTCGTGGAGGCGGAGGGCTTCACCGTCGACCTGGCCGCCAAGAAGGTGCACCGCGACGGCCGTGACGTACGTCTGACGCCCACCGAGTGGCACCTGCTGGAGGTGCTGGTGCGCAACACCGGCCGGCTGGTCAGCCAGAAGCAGTTGCTGCAGGAGGTGTGGGGTCCTTCGTACGGCACGGAGACGAACTACCTGCGGGTCTACATGGCGCAGTTGCGGCGCAAGCTGGAGGCGAACCCCTCGCACCCCAAACACTTCGTCACCGAGCCGGGCATGGGCTACCGGTTCGAGCGGTAGTCGACCGACGACGCTCGGTGTGCGCCGGGGAGCGTCTTCACCCGGCGTCGTGCGCCCTCGTGGCGACGGCGGGGCGGACCGTGCGGGCCGCGGTCCGCCGTCGGTGGCGGCCGGTACGCTTGCTGCATGAGTGCACCCCAATCCGGGACCGGGAGCGGTTCGGAGCCGGCTGACCGCGCGGACAAGCCCGCCGGCCGGCTCCGTCGCATGTTCGACCGGCTGTCCTCCTCCCGGCAGGACCAGGAGTCCGCCGAGTTGCGCGAGGACGCACAGCTGTCCGGGTGCACGCGCATCGCCGACTGCGGCGATCGCCAGATCGTCCGAGTGACTGGTACGTTGCGGACGGTCACCCTGCGCCCGAGGGCCGGGGTGCCCGCGTTGGAGGCGGAGTTGTTCGACGGCACGGAGCCGCTGGACGTCGTCTGGCTCGGCCGACGGTCGATCGCCGGCATCGAGCCCGGCCGCAGGCTCATAGCCTCCGGTCGCATTTCCATGAGCCACGGCCGCCGTGTGCTGTTCAACCCCAAATACGAACTCCGACCGCTCGGACAGGAGTAGCCGGTGACGTCCTTCGACAAGCCGACCACCACCCCAACCACGCCGCAGGACCAGCAGCCCGAGAGCCAGGCCGCAGCGGTCGACAGCGCCGATGTGCGGGCGGTGACGGAAGCCGCGCTCTTCGAGGCGTTCGGCGGCATCCGCGGCATGGTGGAGACGGTCCTGCCGGGCCTGCTCTTCGTCACGATCTACACGATCAACAAGGACCTGCACGCGTCCGCCATCGCCGCGCTCGCGCTCGCGCTGGTGCTCGTCGCCGCCCGGCTGGTACTCAAGGGCACGGTGAAGCACGCGTTCAGCGGTGTCTTCGGAGTCGCCTTCGGCGTCGTCTTCGCGATGATGACGGGCAATGCCAAGGACTTCTACCTGCCCGGCATGCTCTACACCCTCGGCCTGGCCGTCGCGTACATCGCCACCACGCTCGCCGGGGTGCCGCTGATCGGGCTCATGCTGGGTCCGGTCTTCAAGGAGAACCTCTCCTGGCGCACCCGCAACCCCGGCCGGAAGAAGGCGTACGCGAAGGCCAGTTGGGCCTGGGGACTGATCCTGCTCGCCAAGTGCGCGATCCTCTTCCCGCTGTACTGGTGGGCCGACACCACCGAACTCGGCTGGGTGCTGGTGGCGCTGAAGATCCCACCGTTCCTGCTGGCGGTCTATCTGACCTGGATCTTCCTGGCGAAGGCCCCGCCGCCGATCGACGTGTTCGCGGAGATGGAGGCCGAGGAGCAGGCCGAGAAGGAGCGCAAGGCCCGGGCGGCGGAGAGCCAGTAGCGCCCCGGGCGGTACGGGTGCCGGCTCCGCCGGCCCGTACCGGGTACGCATTGCGGAGACCGCGCACCGGATCTCGGTCACGATCTCATCAAGTCCCCCGCTGACCTGTTCATTCTCCCTCGTCCCGTCTGACAGCATCCGTGACCGAAAGCGTTTTCGGGGGATGCACACAGGGGTACGAGGGGGAGACCGGTGACGGGCTTTGTGTTCCACCGGGCGCGGGGGCACCGACTGCTGCTGGCCGCTGCCCTGCTCACGGTCCTGTTGACCACGACCGTGCTGACCGCGCTCGTCGCCTTCGCGGGGGCCGTGGAGGACGCCGGGCTACGGCACTCGCTGCGCACCAGGAACGCCACCGACGCCGCGCTGGTGGTCACCGCGGACAACCCGACCGGAGACCGCGCCGCCATGGAGCGGAGCGTACGCAGCGGCGCCGAGCAGGCGTTCGACGGGCTGCCGGTCGCGCTGGAGCGGTTCGAGCGCTCGGCGCCGTACGCCCTGCCGCGCGAGTTGCAGCAGCCCGCGGCCCGCTCGGGCGAGCCCGACCTCACGATGCTGGCCGCGGTGGAACGCTCCCGGGTGCAACTGGTCGCGGGCGGCTGGCCCTCCCCGAGCGGTGCGAAGGGCGGTACGACAGGCGGCGCGAAGGGCAGTGCCAAAGGCGGCGTGATCGAGGTCGCGCTGCCCGAGACCGCCGCCAAACGGCTGGCGCTCAAGCCGGGCCCGCGGGTGCTCACCCTCGCCAGCCGGCTCAGCGGACCGCCGATCCAGGTGCGGATCACCGGGACCTATCGACCGCTGGACCGCGGCGCCCCGTACTGGCGGCTGGACGAACTCGGCGGGCGCGGGGTGCGCACCGAGGTGTTCACCACGTACGGCCCGCTGCTCGCCGACCCCGCGACCCTCGCGTCCGGCCGGGTCGCGGCGGGCGCACGGTCCTGGCTGGCCACCGCCGACTTCGGGACGCTGCGCACCGACGGGATCGACGCCCTGCGCTCGGCCGCGGAGCAGAGCCAGGAACGGGTGGGCGCGGAGCCGGGGCTGGCGACCGGGGTGGTGGCCAAGACCTCGCTGCCGCAGGCGCTCGGGCAGTTGGAGCGGGCCCTGCTGGTGTCCCGCGCCACCGTGTGGATCGTCTCCCTGCAGTTGGTCCTGCTCGCCGGCTATGCGCTGCTGCTGGTGGCGCGGTTGTTGCACACCGACCGGGAGGCGGAGAGCCGGATCCTGACGGCCCGCGGCGCGTCCCGCGGCAGGCTGGTCCGGCTCTCGGTGCTGGAGGCGTTGGCGCTGGCGCTGCCGGCGGCCGTGTGCGCGCCCCTGCTCGCCGGCCCGCTCACCGCCTTCGTGGCGGACCGGGGTGCGACCGGGCGGATCGGGCTACGGCTCGACACGGCGCCGACCGTCGGCACCTGGCTGACCGGTCTGGTGGCGGCGCTGGCGTGTGCGGCGGCCGTGGTGGCGCCGGTCGTTGCGGGCGGGGTGCGCCGGCCGCGCGGGCGGGCCCGGGCGCTGTTGGGCCCGCTGCGGGCGGGCGCGGACCTCGCGCTGCTCGCGGTCGCGGGGGTGGCGTACTGGCAGTTGGAGCGGCGCACTTCGGGCAGCGGGGCGCTCAGCGGCGACCGGGCGGGGCAGTTGGGCGTGGACCCGCTGTTGGTGGTGGCGCCCGCGCTGGCGCTGCTGGCCGGCACGGTCCTCACGCTGCGGCTGCTGCCGCTCGCGGCCAAGCTGGCGGAGCGCCGCGCGGCCCGCGGCCGGGGGCTGACCGCGCCGCTGGTGGGCTGGCAGCTCGCCCGTCGGCCGATGCGGGGCGCGGGGCCGGTGCTGCTGCTGGTGCTCGCGGTGGCGATGGGGGTGTTGGCGATCGGGCAGGGCGCTTCGTGGGACCGCTCGCAGGAGGACCAGGCGGACTTCCGGGCGGGTGCGCCGGTGCGGGTGCTGGGCGGGGCGGCCGAGCCGTTCGGTCGGGGCGGGGTGTACGAGCAGGTGCCCGGTGTGACGGCCGCCGTGCCCGCCGCCCGCAAGACGTACGGCATCACCGGCGGGCGCCAGGCGACGGCGTTGGCGCTGGACACCCGGCTCGCCGCGCCCGGGCTGTTGGTGCGGGAGGACCTGGCGGACGGCGATCCGCGCCGGCTGGTCGGTTCGCTGGCGCCGCGCGAGGAGCCGCGGGCCGGGGTGGTGCTGCCCGACGGCACCGAGCGACTGGTCCTGGACGTCACCCTCAGCGCCGCCGACGACGGCCCCAACGGCACGGCCGGGCTCGCCGCGGCCAACGGCGACGACGGGGGCCTGTTCACGACGGCGACGGTGGAGGACCGCTTCGGCGTGCCGTACCGGATCCCGCTGGGAGACGTGCCGGTGGACGGCCGCCCGCACGCCGTGACCGTGGACTTCGCGAAGGCGGTGGAGGCCCCCGCGGGCCGGCCGGCGCATCCGTTGGCGCTGACGGCGCTGGAGGTCGACGAGCCCGGGGCACCGGATCGGATCGCGGCCAAGCGCCTGACCGTCGGGGCGATGCGGGCGGTGGTGGCGGATCCCGAGAAGGCGGACGGCGCGGGCGGCGAGGGCGGCGAGGAGCAGCCCGTCGCCGTGCCGAAGGGGCTGGCCTGGCAGGCGGTGGCCGTGCTCAACGCCGGTGCCCCGGCCACGGGCGAGGACCTGCCGGCGGTCACCTCCGTCGACTCCGCCCCCGGCCGCCCCATCGACGTGGCGTACCACACCGGAACGGCCGAGTACGAAGCCTGGAGCGCCCCCCGTACGGTCACCCTGCGGGTCGCCGCGAAGCGGGCGCCGGCCCCCGTGCCGACCGCCCTGGCGACCCGGCAGTTCCTCGACTCCAGTGCGGCGGAGGTCGGTTCGGTGGTGCAGGTGCCGATGCAGGGCGGTGACGTCAAGGTGCGGATCGCGGGCGTGCTGGCGGCGCTGCCCACCACGACGCCGGTGGCCGCGGCCGAGGCGACCGAGGGGGCAGAGGCCCCTCCCTCCACCGACGGCGGAGCGCTGCTGCTCGATCTGCGGGCGGTCAACCGGGTGCTCGCCGAGCGCCCCGGGGCGGCTCTGACGCCGGCGGAGTGGTGGTTGTTCACCGAGCCCGGGGCGACGGCCGAAGTCGCGGCGGCGCTGCGCGACCGCGCGGAGGTCGACCCCTCGCTGGTCGAGACGCGCGAGGAGGTCGTCACGGCCCTGGACGAGGACCCGGTGGGCGCGGGCCCGCGGTCGGCGCTGCCCGCGGTGGCGGTCGCCGCCGCGCTGCTCGCCGCGGTCGGCTTCGCGGTGGCGACGGCGGGTGCGCTGCGCGAACGCACCGTGGAGTTCGCGGTGCTACGGGGGCTCGGCGCGCCCCGCCGCCAGTTGACCCGGCTGCTCGCCGTCGAACAGTCCGTGTTGATCGGGGTGGGGCTGGTGATCGGGGTGGCGCTCGGGGCTGCGCTGACCCGGGCCGTCGTCCCGTTGATCGTGTTGACCGGACAGGCCGCCCGGCCCGTTCCGGACACCCTGGTGCAGTTGCCGCCGGGGCAGGTGGCGCTGGTGGTCGCCGGGGTCGCGGCGGTGCCGTTGGCGATCGTCGCGGCGCTGGCGCTGCGCCGTGACAAGTCGACCGGCGCGGCCCTTCGCGGGCGCGGGGGTGAGGGGGGTGCCTGAGGTGGGAAGAGAGCCCGAGGTCGGGGCGAGGTCACGGGTGCGGGCGATGGCTCCTTGGGTGCGGACGCGGCTGCGGGCCGCGCCCGGGGCGGCTGTTGCGCTGCTGCTGCTCGCGCTGGTCAGCTCGTTCCTCGCGGCGTCCTTCCCGCGCGCCGTCGACGCGTACGAGGGCTCCGGCCTGCGCCAGGCGCTGCGGGTCGCGCCGGCGGACCAGAACGGGCTCCAGGTCAGCGATGTGCTGGCGCAGCCGTTCGACCCCGAGGACCCGGCCGTGCACGCCCGGTTGGGCCCGAAGGAGATGGCGGAGCGGCAGCGCAGGATCCTCGCCGCGCTGCCCGAGCCGTTGCGCGTGGACCGCGGTCAGTCGTCGTACGGGGTGTTCACCAGCCGGCCGGTGGACGGCAGCGCTCCGGGTCTGACCCGACTGGACGGCGGGTCCCCGGTGTTCACTCTCTCCGCAGGGGCGGGGGTTGCCGAGCACTCCACGGTGCGCGCCGGCCGACTGCCGAAGGCGGCGGTGGCGACGCCGGACAGCACCGCGGTCGAGGCCGCGGTGACCGTGGCGACGGCGAAGGAGCTGAACATCGCGGTCGGCACGGTCGTCCGGGTGCCCCGCGGCGACCTGGCCCCGCTCGCCGTCACGGTCACCGGCGTGGTCGAACCGCGCCTTCCCGAGCAGCCGTACTGGTCGGTCCGGCCCCTGCTGCGCACGCCTGCGACGCTGTTCACCCCCGGGCCGCCGCCGGAGCCGTACTGGCACGGCGCCTTGTTGCTCGCGCCCGAGGCGGCGCCCGCGCTGTTGTCGGTGAGCCCCGACGTCGAGGCGTACTGGCGCTTCGCGCTCGATCCGGACGGGCTTTCGGTGACGGATCTGTCGGCGCTGAAGGCGGCGGTCGCCACGGTCGAGTCGGGTCCGGCGCTCAGCGAACTGCGCGAGGCGATCTCGCCGCAGTTGGAGGCCAGTACCGAGGTGGACGCCCTGCTGGCGCGGTACGAGGAGTTGCGGGCCGCCGTCGATCCGGTGGTCGCGGTCGCGGCGTTCGGGGTCGGCGGGGTGGTCGGGGTCGTCCTGTTGATGGCCGGCGGGCTGGCCGCGGCCCGGCGGCACGCCGAGTTGGCGCTGGTGCGTTCGCGCGGCGGGTCGGTGCCGGGCATGGTCGGGCGGCTGTTGGCGGAGGTGGCGGTGCCGGTGGTGCCGGCCGCGGTCGCCGGGTGCGCGCTCGCGGTGCTCCTGGTGCCCGAGGGACGGCTGGTGCCCGCTGTGGTGGGGGCGGCCGTCGTCACGCTGGTGGCCTGTGGGGCGCTGCCGCTGCGGGCCGCCCTGGTGCACCGCAGGCCCGGGGCGCACGGCGGTCGGGACGATCTCGTACGCGCCCGGCCCTCCCGCCGTCGCACGGTGGCGGAGCTGACCCTGTTGGCGCTGGCGGTGGCCGCCGTGGTGGCGCTGCGGCGGCGGGGCACCGCCGACGGCGCGGCGCAGGGCGTGGACTACCTGGTGAGCGCGGCGCCCCTGCTGCTGGGCACGGTCGCCGCGCTGTTGCTCGTACGGCTGCAACCGCTGCCGCTGCGGATCGCGGCCCGGCCGCTGGCACGGGCGCGGGGCGCGGTCGGCTTCCTGGCGTTGGCCCGGGCGGGGCGGGCGCCGGCGACTTCCACACTGCCGCTGGTGGCGCTGTTGCTGGCGCTGACGACGACGGCCTTCGGCGGCTCGGTGCTCGCCGGTGTGGACGGGGCGCGGGAGCGGGCGGCGGTGCGGTCGGTGGGCGCGGACGCCCGCGTCGAGGCAGCCACGGCGCTGCCGGCGGAACTCGCGGCGGCGGTGCGGAAGGTGCCGGGGGTGCGGGGAGTGGTGGCCGTGTACCGGGAGGCGGATCTCGATCTGCGGTACGCCGAAGGCGGTTCCGAGTCCGGAGCCGCTGGCGGGGTGACGCTGCTCGCCGTGGATCCGGACGCGTACGCCCGTCTCGCCCGCTCCACCGGGGTCGGCGCCTTCGACGCCGATGTGCTCCGGGCGAAGGAAGCCAGAGCCACGGCTGACACGGGAGAGACGGGAGAGGCAGAGCCGCTGCCGGCGATCGTCTCGCCGCGCGTCGCGGAGCGGTTGGGCGAGGACCCGATCGTGGTGGGGCAGCCCAGCGCCCCGCTCCAGATCGCGGTGGCGTCGGTGCGCGAGGAGACGCCGGCACTGCCCGTGGGTGACTTCGTCGTGGTCGACGCGGCCGGGGTGCCGGCCGCCGAGCAGCCGATGACGCTGCTGGTCACGGGTGGTTCGGTGGCGGGTGACGCGTTGCGCGCCACGGTCCGCGCCGCGGGCAGCGACGCCCGGGTGGCGCTGCGCTCCGAGGAGTACGCGGCCTTCGCCGACTCCCCGCTCCAGACCGGTGCGGAGCGCGTGTACGCGGTGGCGGCGGTGGCCGCTGCCGGGTACGCCGTACTGGCTCTGCTGCTGTCGCTGCTGCGGGCCGCTCCGGAGCGTACGGCGCTGCTGGCCCGGCTGCGGACCATGGGTTTGACCAGGCGTCAGAGCCGTCGGCTGCTGGTGCTGGAGAGTCTGCCGGGGACCCTGCTCGCCGGGGCGGGCGGTGTGCTGGTGGGCTGGGCGGTGGTCCTGGTCCTCTCCCCCGGCATCGACTTGACCCGGTTGGCGCACGCCTCGGGCGACGTGCTCGGCCCGGGCGGGCGGGTGGAGCTGGCCGCGGACCCGGCGAGCCTGCTGCTGCCGGGGCTGGGGGTGGTCCTGGTGGCCGCGGGCGTCGCGGCGGCGCAGGCGTGGGCGGTCACCCGGCGTACGACGACGACCGAACTCAGAGTGGGAGACACACGATGACACTGCCCGCGACGGGTGCGGCGGAGAACTCGGCGACGCTGAAGGAGTTGGAGGAGCGGGCGGCGGCCCGTCGGGACCGCCCGCGGTTCGGCCATGACGCGCTGATCACCTGCGACCGGCTGGTCCGCATCTTCTCCACGGACGGTGTGGAGGTGCAGGCGCTCCAGGGGCTCGACCTGCTGGTGCGCGAGGGCGAGTTGATGGCGTTGGTCGGCGCGTCCGGCAGCGGCAAGTCGACCCTGATGAACATCCTCGCGGGGCTGGACGAGCCCACGGCCGGCGCGGCGACGGTGGCCGGGCGCGACCTGCTGGCGATGGGCGCCCGCGAACGGCTGCGCTACCGGCGCGAGGCGGTCGGCTTCGTGTGGCAGCAGACGGCGCGCAATCTGCTGCCGTATCTGACGGCGGCGCAGAACGTGGCGCTGCCGATGCAGCTGCGGGGCCGGGGCGCGGGCCGTCGGTTCTCCCGGTCCGCGAAGGCGGCGAAGGGCGAACGGATCGACGAGCTCCTGACGTTGCTGGAGGTCGCGGAGTGCCGCGACCGGCGCCCCCACCAGATGTCCGGCGGGCAGCAGCAGCGGGTCGCCATCGCGGTGGCCCTCGCGAACGAGCCGTCGGTGCTGCTCGCCGACGAGCCGACGGGCGAGTTGGACTCGCACACGGCCGAGCAGGTCTTCGCGGCCCTTCGCCGGGCGAACGAGGAACTGGGCACCACGGTCGTGATCGTCACGCACGACCAGGCGGTCGCCTCCGAGGTGCGGCGCACCGTCGCCATCCGGGACGGCCGCACGTCCACGGAGATCCTGCGCCGCACCGAGGTGGACAGCGCGACGGGCCAGGAGTCGGTGGTGGCGCGGGAGTACGCGATGCTCGACCGCGCCGGTCGCCTCCAGCTCCCCAAGGAGTACACGCAGGCGCTGGCCATGCAGGACCGGGTGATGTTGGAGCTGGAGCCCGACCACATCGGCATCTGGCCGGACGACGAGGAACGGCGCGCGGAGCGGGACTGACGCAAGGACGGGCGGGCCCCCTCCGGGGAGGGGTCCCGCCCGTACGGCAGCGGCTTCGGGCTCCGAGCTCCGGGCTTCGTCGGGCCTCAGACCTCAAGCCCCAGACCTCAGGCCCCAGACCTCAGGCCCCAGACCTCAGGCCGAGTTGCGTACCGAGAGCAGGTCTTCCAGCTGCTCCTCGCGCTCCTGCGCCGCGACGAACAGCAGCTCGTCGCCGGCCTCCAGGGTCTCCTCCTGGCTCGGGGTGAGCACCCGCGACCCGCGGATGATCGTGACCAGCGAGGTGTCCTGCGGCCAGGCCACGTCCCCGACCTGGGTGCCCGCGAGGGCCGACTCCGGCGGCAGGGTGAGCTCGACCAGGTTCGCGTCGCCGTGGCTGAAGCGCAGCAGCCGCACCAGGTCGCCGACGCTCACCGCCTCCTCCACCAGCGCCGACATCAGCCGCGGGGTGGAGACGGCGACGTCCACCCCCCACGACTCGTTGAACAGCCACTCGTTCTTGGGGTTGTTCACCCGGGCGACGACGCGCGGCACGCCGTACTCCGTCTTCGCCAGCAGCGAGACGACGAGGTTGACCTTGTCGTCGCCGGTCGCCGCGATGACGACGTTGCAGCGCTGGAGCGCGGCCTCGTCGAGCGAGGTGATCTCGCAGGCGTCCGCCAGCAGCCACTCGGCCTGCGGCACCCGCTCCACCGAGATCGCGGTGGGCGCCTTGTCCACGAGGAGGACCTCGTGCCCGTTCTCCAACAGTTCGCCGGCGATGGAACGGCCCACCGCGCCGGCGCCTGCGATAGCGACCCGCATCAGTGCCCGCCCTCCTCGGGGCCTTCGGCGAAGGCCGCCTCGACCTTCTCGATCTCGTCGGTGCGCATCATCACGTGGACGAGGTCGCCTTCTTGCAGCACGGTCTGCGAACTCGGCAGCACGGCCTCTCCCAGCCGGGTGAGGAAGGCCACCCGCACGCCCGTCTCGTCCTGCAGCCTGCTGATCCTGTGCCCGATCCACGCCGGCGAGGTGTGCACCTCGGCGAGTTGCACCCCGCCGCTGGGGTCGCGCCACAGCGGCTCGGCGCCGGAGGGCAGCAGCCGACGCAGCATCTGGTCGGCCGTCCAGCGGACGGTCGCCACGGTCGGGATGCCCAGGCGCTGGTACACCTCGGCGCGCCGGGGGTCGTAGATGCGGGCCGCGACGTTCTCGATGGCGAACATCTCGCGGGCGACCCGGGCCGCGATGATGTTGGAGTTGTCGCCGCTGCTGACCGCGGCGAACGCCCCGGCCTCCTCGATCCCCGCCTCACGCAGGGTGTCCTGGTCGAACCCGACGCCGGTGACCCGGCGTCCGCCGAAACCGGAGCCCAGGCGGCGGAAGGCCGTCGGGTCGCGGTCGATGACCGCGACCGTGTGCCCCTGCTGCTCCAGGGTCTGCGCGAGAGCGGCTCCCACTCGCCCGCAACCCATGATGACGATGTGCACGACCGTCCTTCCGGCTGTCCATATTCTTTACTCGTTTTTTGGACTTTATGTGCTTTGCAGCACAATCCCCCGGAGTGCCCTCCGAGTTTTTACCGAGACTTAAAGGTCCCGGGGATTAAAGGGTCTCAGACCGCGGCCAAAGCTACACATGCACGGTGGACGCCGGGACCCCGGGACCCGATGTCCCCGCCGGAGTTGGAGATTCCGCCGCCGGTCCGGGCGGCGGGTGGGCCGGGGTCATATCGAACGCTTACGATCCTCTGCGTGTCCAAACTGACCGACCTGCCCAAACGCATCCTGATCGGCAGGGCCCTGCGCAGCGACCGGCTTGGGGAAACCCTCCTCCCCAAGCGCATCGCGCTGCCCGTCTTCGCCTCCGACCCGCTGTCCTCGGTCGCGTACGCGCCCGGCGAGGTCCTGCTGGTGCTCTCGGTGGCGGGGGTGTCGGCCTACACCTTCAGCCCGTGGATCGCGCTCGCGGTCGTGGTGCTCATGTTCACGGTGGTCGCCTCGTACCGGCAGAACGTGCACGCGTACCCGAGCGGCGGCGGGGACTACGAGGTCGCCAACGTCAACCTCGGCCCCAAGGCAGGTCTGACGGTCGCCAGCGCCCTGCTGGTCGACTACGTCCTCACCGTCGCGGTCTCCATCTCCTCCGGAGTGGAGAACCTCGGCTCGGCGATCCCCTTCGTGGTCGAGAACAAGGTCCTGTGCGCGATCGCGATCATCGTGCTGTTGACGCTGATGAATCTGCGCGGCGTACGGGAATCGGGCAAGCTCTTCGCGATCCCGACGTACGTCTTCGTCACCGGCGTGTTCCTCATGATCGCCTGGGGCGCGTACCGCGGCGTCGTCCTCGACGACACCTTGAAGGCACCCACCGCCGACCTGGAGATCAAGGCGGAGGAAGCGGGCCTCGCGGGATTCGCCCTGGTCTTTCTGCTGCTGCGGGCCTTCTCCTCCGGTTGTGCCGCACTGACCGGTGTGGAGGCGATCAGCAATGGCGTTCCCGCATTCCGCAAGCCGAAGTCGAAGAACGCCGCGACCACCCTGGCCCTGATGGGCGTGCTCGCCGTGACGATGTTCTGCGGAATCATCGGGCTGGCCATGGCGTCCGACGTGCGGATGTCCGAGAACCCTGCGCACGACCTGCTGAAGGACGGCGTCCCGGTCGGCGATGACTACGTCCAGAACCCGGTGATCTCCCAGGTCGCCGCCGCGGTCTTCGGGGACGGCACGTTCTTCTTCGTCCTGCTCGCCGCGGCCACCGCGCTGGTGCTGTTCCTGGCCGCGAACACCGCGTACAACGGTTTCCCGCTGCTCGGCTCGATACTGGCCCAGGACCGCTATCTGCCGCGCCAGCTCCACACCCGCGGCGACCGACTGGCCTTCTCCAACGGCATCGTGCTGCTCGCCGGCGCCGCCGCGCTGCTGGTGTGGGTGTACGGGGCGGACTCGACCAAGCTGATCCAGCTCTACATCGTCGGCGTCTTCGTCTCCTTCACGCTCAGCCAGACCGGCATGGTCCGCCACTGGAACCGCCATCTGCGCACCGAGCGGAACCCGGCGAAGCGCCGCCACATGATCCGCTCCCGGGCCATCAACGCCTTCGGCGCGTTCTTCACCGGCCTGGTGCTGGTGGTGGTGCTGGCCACCAAGTTCACCCACGGGGCGTGGGTGGCCCTGCTGGGCATGGTGTTCTTCTACGGCCTCATGAGCGCGATCCGCCGCCACTACGACCGGGTGTCGCGGGAGCTGGCCGCAACCGACGAGCCCAGCGACGACAGCGTGCGGCCGTCCCGGGTGCACGCGATCGTGCTGGTCTCCAAGGTCCACCGCCCCACGCTGCGCGCCCTGGCGTACGCCAAGCTGATGCGGGTCGACAAGCTGGAGGCGGTCAGCATCAGCGTGGATCCGACGGAGACGGCGGTGCTGCGCAAGGAGTGGGAGCGCCGCGGCATCAACATCCCGTTGAAGATCCTCGACTCGCCGTACCGGGAGATCACCCGCCCGGTGGTCGAGTACGTGAAGGGGCTGCGCCGGGAGAGCCCGCGCGACGTGGTGAGCGTGGTGATCCCCGAGTACGTGGTGGGCCACTGGTACGAGCACCTGCTGCACAACCAGAGCGCACTGCGGCTCAAGGGGCGGCTGCTGTTCACCCCCGGGGTGATGGTGACCTCGGTGCCGTACCAGCTGGAGTCCTCCGAAGTGGCGCGGGAGCGCGCCCGCAGGCGCCAGAACTGGAGCGCGCCGGGCGCGGTGCGGCGGGGTCCGGTGGACGAGCGGACGCAGGAGCCGAGCGGCCGGGAGTGAGGGGCCCGCGTCCCGCGTAGACTGGTGGGCTGCGTCTCTTCCTCCCTCACCATCCTCTCGTCACCCTCTCGCCACTCTGGAGCCACTGGTCATGCCGCACGCGTCCGACGCCTCTCCCGTCTCGCTGATCGGCGAGGAGTACGAGGTCGAGGTGGGACCCGTCGCCCACGGCGGCCACTGCATCGCCCGCACCGACGAAGGCCGGGTGCTCTTCGTCCGCCACACCCTCCCCGGCGAGAAGGTGATCGCCAAGGTCACCGAGGGTGACGAGGACTCCCGCTATCTGCGGGCGGACGCCGTACGCATCGTGGAGGCGGCCAAGGACCGGATCGAGGCGCCCTGCCCCTTCTCCGGCCCCGGCAAGTGCGGCGGCTGCGACTGGCAGCACGTCAAGCCGGGCGCCCAGCGCCGCCTCAAGGGCGAGGTCATCGCGGAGCAGCTGCACCGGCTGGCGGGGCTGAGCCCCGAGGAGGCGGGCTGGGACGGCACCGTCGTACCGGCGCCCGGCGACAAACTGCCGGCGGGCGAGGTGCCGGCTTGGCGCACGCGTGTACAGTACGCCGTCGACGCCGAAGGCCACGCGGGGCTGCGCCGCCACCGCTCGCACGACGTGGAGCGGGTGGACCACTGCATGATCGCCGCGCCGGGCGTCAGCGAACTCGGCGTCGAGAAGCGCGAGTGGCCGCAGCTCGCGACGGTCGAGGCGATCGCGGCGACCGGCTCGCACGACCGTCAGGTGGTCCTCACCCCGCGCCCCGGCGGCCGGCTCCCCCTCGTGGAGCTGGACAAGCCGGTCTCGGTGCTGCGCGTGGACGAGCGCGACGGCTCGGTCCACCGCGTCCACGGCCGCGCCTTCGTCCGCGAACGTGCGGACGGCCGCACCTACCGCGTCGGCGGCGGCGGCTTCTGGCAGGTCCACCCGCAGGCCGCGGACACCCTGGTGAAGGCCGTGATGCAGGGCCTGATGCCGCGCAAGGGCGAGACGGCGCTGGACCTGTACTGCGGCGTCGGCCTCTTCGCCGGCGCGATCGCCGAACGCGTGGGCGAGCGGGGCGCGGTGCTCGGCATCGAGTCTTCCAAGCGCGCGGCGGAGGACGCCCGCCACAACCTCCAGGACCTGGAGCGCGTCCGCATCGAACACGGCAAGGTGGACCAGGTCCTCGCCCGCGCCCGCATCACGGAGACGGACCTGATCGTCCTCGACCCCCCGCGCGCCGGCGCGGGCAAGCAGACGGTACGCCACCTCGCGTCCCTCTCCCCCCGCCGCATCGCCTACGTGGCCTGCGACCCGGCGGCGCTGGCCCGCGACCTGAAGTACTTCCAGGAGTCGGGTTACCGCACGCGCACGCTGCGGGCGTTCGACCTGTTCCCGATGACGCACCACGTGGAGTGCGTGGCGATCCTGGAGCCGGCGGAGAAGCGCTCCTGAGCTGCGGTCTTATCGATGCGCATTATGTGCGTTGTGGGCGTTACGGGCGATATCTTGACGCTGATTTTTGACGCTCGTTGATCATGGTCTGCCGCCGCGCTGACCAGCGGATATCCGATACTGAACGTTGCTGATGACGCTCGGAGACACCTTCTCCGTGCACCTTCCACATCAGTGTTCGGACAACGAACCGGCCCCCTACTTCCCGTGCCAGGGCGGGAGGAAGGGGCCGGTTCGCATGTTCTAGGCGGCGAGGGCGAGGGGGGCTTCAAGCCTCTCCCATGCTCCGAGAACGGCCTTGTGGGCGTCGGGCTGGAGGTGTGCGTAGCGCTGGGTCGTCTGGAAGCTCTCATGGCCGAGGAGGTGCTGGACTTCGTAGAGGGAGACGCCTTTTTGGGCGAGCCAGGAGGCGCAGGTGTGGCGCATGGCGTGGGGCGGGTAGCCGGGTACGGGTTGCTGGTCGCCGTCGGTGTCGAAGTGGTAGGCGTTGTTGACCGCGGGCCACCAGGTCTGTGTTCGCCAGTTGCCGTCGTCGAGGAGTCGGCCGGCTCGTCCTTTGGTGATGGTGGTGAAGGTCACGGCGTCGCGTTCGAGGCGGTGGATGTGCCGTTCGAGGGCGTCCAGGACGTGGGGCGGGAGGGGGACTTCGCGTCGGCTCTTGGAGCTCTTGGGGTACTCCTTGATGCCGCTCTTGGTGTTGACCTCGACGACGAAGAGGCGGGAGCGGCGGCGGTCGATGCGGTGGTGGTGGAGTCCGGTGAGTTCGCCCCAGCGAAGTCCGGTGTAGAAGCCGAGCAGGCACATGGTGCGCCATGCGGCGGGGAGTTCGTCCAGGACGCTCTGGGCCTGGTCGAGGGTGAACCACTGCGGGGGTTTGGTGGCGATGGTGGGCAGGTCGATGCTGCGGCAAGGGCTGACCGCGATGATGTCGTCGTCGACGGCCGCGCGCATGATCGAGGACATGAGGTTGTAGGAGCGCTGTATCGCCGAGGCGCCTGTGCCGTTCTCGGCGAGGGTGCGGATCCAGCCCTGGACGTCGATGCGGGCGATGGCCCGCATTTCCCAGTCGGCCCAGTACGGCGTGATGTGGTTCTTGATGCTGGAGGCGTCGCCGCGCAGGGTATGCGGCTCGACGACTCGGACGTTCCACCACTTCTGGTGCCACTCGGCGAACTTCATTCGCCCGACACGAGGGTCGCGCAGCGCCCCGCGCCGGAGCTTGGCTTCCATCTCAAGGCCCCAGGCGCGGGCCTTCTCTTTCAGGGGAAACGATTCACTGAATCGGTCACCCGCGGTGTTCCGGACCGTGCACTGCCAATTGCCGGACTTCAACTTGCGGAGGTACGAGGGAATCCACTCCTTGTCAGATTGTAGGGCCGTGGCGAGGCGCCCTGGGGTCAGCGGCCAGGCAGAGAGGTCGGGGCTGTCCGACTGGCGATGAACGCGTCGAGGCTGGCGGAGGGGACGCGTACGCGGGATCGCCCCGGGCCGGTGCGGAGGTCGACGACGTCCAGCTCACCGGAGGCGATGAAGCGGTAGACGGTGCGTCGGTCGACATCCAAGGTCGCGGCGACCGCGGGGATGGAGAGCAAACGGGACGCCATGGAAGGTCCTTCAGTGAACGGAGTGGGCTGGCCATCGGTCAGCACGGCACCCCGGATCACCGTGCGGTGCCGCCCTGTCGTTCGCCGCGGCTCCACCGCCAAGCAGGTCCGGACGAACACCCCTAAGGGTCCGGACGATCACCGGTTTGGCGAACCGGTGATCGTCGGCTATAGGTTCGCCATACGGACACCGCTCGACGCGTCCTCCCATTCAAGGGGCCGCGAGCACCATGGGCTGCAGATGGGTTTCCGAGAGAAATATGACGAGCCCCGCGAATTTCGACCTGGTGTCGAGGGGTGTTGTACGTTGACATACCCGTAAGCCGAATTCCACCCATCGGGGCTTCCTTCCTGTCTGCCGTGAGCGAATCGGCCGGACGCCCCACGTCGCGCAACGCCCGTACGGCCCTATGCGAGACGGCCCACGGGTGGCAAGGCAGCCTCCGCAGGGGCTTTGCCGGCGCGAGGGAGCGATTCCCTCAGCAGTGGGGTGGTCTGCCTCATCACGCCAGCTCGGGACGGTCCGGCTTGAACGGCCCCCCTCTTCGCAGCCCTCGGTGCGGGCAGCAGGCGGCTCCGGCATAGGGACCCCCTAGACGGGGGCGACGTGGTCGCGGGATTGGGAATGCTGTATCCCGCCTTACGGTGTCCCTGAGGTTGAGGTGGGAGCGTCTCGGTTAACGGTATGAGTGGGGTCGGTGCCCACGGAAGATGTGTCGATCGCGAGGTAGCCCGATGGCGTGCCTGCGATGAGCAGACCGTGGCATTCCACCAGTGCGTCAACGCAGTCTGTCAGGAGTCGCCGTCCTGTTCGCGTCTGTGGGTTCCAGATCACCATCCCATCCAGGCTGCCGGTGGCGAGACGGGCAGTTCCATCGGCCGCGGCGAACGCCGCCACCGCCCGCACCCAGTCGGTGTGACCGGTGAGGGGCTGCCCGTCCTGGGTTCTGGTGGTCGGGTTCCAGATCCGCACCGTCTTGTCGTGGCTGCCTGTGGCGAGGCGGGGGGTTCCATCGGCCGCAGTGAACACCGCCACCGCGGTCACCCCATCGGTGTGGCCGGTGAGGGGCTGGCCGTCCTGGGTGCCGGTGGCAGGGTTCCAGATCCGCACCGTCATATCGTCGCCGCCGGAGGCGAGGCGGGGGGTTCCATCGGCCGCAGTGAACACCGCCACCGCGGTCACCCCATCGGTGTGGCCGGTGAGCTGCAGGTGGAGGGGCCGTCGCTGGACGGCACCTGCGGCCAGAGCGGCGGGCCAGCCAGCCGGATTGCCGGGCTTTAGTTCGGCGGGGGGTGTGGTGCCTTGGATGTAGGTGGTGCCGAGTCGGCGCCACCACCGGCGCCACCAGGTCGTGTCGTCGGCCTGCTGACCGAGGGTGGTGTCGCGGGCATGGTGTTGAAGTAGAACGGTTCCGGCAATGGCAGGGGGCAGATTGTGGAAGGACAAGCCGTGATCGAAGGCGGCAGTGGTGATGCTGGCGAGGTCGAGGGTGTCGAGAACGTCGGGGTGATCAGCGAGCGTATGGAAGCCTCCGGCGGGGTGGCCGAGGCGGGCGTGGGCGGCGAGGTGGTGGCGCATGTAGGGGCTGATCGCCTCAGGCGACGGGACCATGGCGCCGCAGTCGTGTGTGCCGTGTGTTTCCAAGGCGTGGCGGGCGTGGCGGGTGAGGGCGATGGTGATGCGGGCGTGGTGGTGGGCTATGTCGGGGGCGGTGGTGAAGTGTTCGGTGAAGGTGCGGTGGGCGAGGCGGTAGACGCTTTGGCCGTGTTCCTGGTCCAGGGCGAGGTAGGGGGCGGCGTCGCGAAGTAGGTCGGGGATGGCAGCGCCGACGGGAGTGGAGGTGTCGGCAGCGTGGGCCCAGATGTCGTTCTGGTCGGGGAGGCCGCGGCCTTGGGCGAGGCCGAGGGCGCGGAGGAGGGGTGTGTAGGCGGGGTTCGTGCGGTGGAGGCGTTGGAGGGCGCGGGCGAAGAGCTGTCGGTGGGTGCGGCCGATCAGGGGGGTGGGGTCGGTAAGGAGGTCGGGGTCGTTGAGGAGTTCATGGGCGGCGAGGCGGGCGTAGAGAAACTGCTGTGGTTCGACGCCGTCGTGCTGGTGCGCGGTGACCAGCCGGTGGACAGTGTCCGCGACGCGAGCGTCGTCAGCGACGAGGGTGCCGCGCCGTTTGGCGGCGTTGAGTTTGGCACGCAGGTATCCGGCAAGGGCTTCAGGGTCTTGGGACACCTCGACGTACTGCGGGTCGCTTCGCGGGGTTCCGGAGGTCCACCGGGGGCGGACGGCGTCGAGGATGTCGGTGTTGGTGGGGGCGGGCTGGTCAGGGCCTTCGTGGGTGGAACGGCGGGTGCCGATGATGACGCGGACCGTGGGCAGGTCGGCGAGGCGGCGTAGGAGGAGGTCGGCGATGGTGAGGGGTTGTTCGGCTTCGTCGAGGGCGTCGAACAGGATGGTGAGTGGGGTCCGCCGGGTGCGGAGTCGGCTGATGAGTTGGTCGGCGACGGCGGCGGGGGGTTGGCCGGCGGCAGCCTGTTGGGCGAGGTCCGGCAGGTCGGCGGCGTCGGCGAGGAGTTGGAGTGTGTGGGTGAGGGTGAGGCCGGCGAGGTGGGTGACGAGGTCGAAGGGATCGTCGGGGCAAGGGGTACCGGCGGGGAGGGGTTGGAGGTGGCCGTGGCGGATGAAGATGTCCCGCAGCTGGGTGCGGGTATGCAGGAGGACGTGTCCCAGGAGAGCGGATTTCCCAGCGCCGGCGGGGCCGGTGACCACGAGGGCGCCGTGGGTGGCGGTGGTGAGCCAGTGGAGGATGCAGTCGCGTTCGAGGGTGCGGCCGTGAAAGTACCAGGCGAGTTCGCCGAGTTCGGCACCGGAGGCTTTGGGAAGAAAGTGGCGCTGCTCGTCGGTCGGGAGCTGGTCGATGACAGCTTGGAGTTCGGCGAGCTGGTCCAGGGGCGCGGAGACGGCGCTGGCGGCGTCGGGCAGGATGCGGACGAGTTGGTCACGGTGGTCATCAGCGGTGACGGCAAGGTGGCCGCCGAGCTCTTGGGCGAGGTGGATGCCGAGGGTGGCGAGGCCGATGGCCGGCTGTCCGCGAAAGGTGACGTTCACGGCCCGCCCCAGGGCTTGGGTGAAGCCGCCAAGTTCGGCGTAGCCCTCGGCCGCGGTGGACAGCAGCAGGTAGCGGCCGGCATCGGGGTGCTTGGTGAGGAGTTCGACGTGAACGGCTTGGGCGAAGCGGCGGGAGAAGCAGGCATCGAGGACGACGATGGCCCAGCTACCCGCCGCGTCGGGATGAAGCTGGCGGCTACCGATGGCGAGGGCGATGTCGTGCGCGCTGACGCCGCTGGTGTGGCGCGCCGGGCTCCGGTAGTGGGCGAGGTGGTCGGCGCTTCCGTGGCCGACCCAGTACAGCACCGTGTTGCCGCTGCCGGGAGGGACGCTCTCGCCCGTCCAGACGCCGAGCCGGTCCTCGACCGCCTGCCGGTCCCGTTCCTCCCCCGTGACCGTCCACCGACTCAGGCGCAGGCCGTAGGGGGCAAGCAGGTCGGCGATCGCCTCCACGTGCACGTCGGTCTCTAGATGCGGGTGGTGCTCGTAGGCGGTGAAGTTCACCGGGAATAGTTCAACTGCTCCCTCCGCTGGGAACGGCTCGGCAGCTCCGTCATCGGCAGGGACAAGTTGCGGGGTGGTGGGAGTGGTCATCGGCTGTCGGATCTAGGTGTCGGGTGGGGTGATGAGGACGAGTTGGGAGATGGGCGCGTGGGTCCCGGTGTCCAGGACCACGCGGTACAGGTCCGGCGCGTCGGGGGTGAAACGGGCGGAGAGCGCACCATCGGGGCCGGCGGTGAGGGTGAGCGGGTGGCCCGGGCGCCCGGTGGTGGTGCTGCGGACGGTCAAGCACACGCCCATCGGGCTGTCCAGGCCGGTGGCGGTGAGGGTGAGCGGCTGTCCGAGGGTCCCGCCGAGGTGGGGGGTCTCCAGGCCGGGACCGGCCCCGTCACCGCCGAGGTGGACGCCCTGCGGGCGTTCGAGCGCGATACGACGCAACTGGCGCAGGACTTCGTCGTGGCGCATGAGTGTGCCGTGCTGGCCGAAGACGTAGTGGACGGCGTCAGTGCCCGCTTGGGCGGAGGGCCCGTGGACGGTGCCGTCGCCGTAGGTGTTGCGGCGGGCGGGGATGCCGGTGCGCGGGTCGCGGACGAGTTCGCCGACGTCGCCGACGTCGAAGGCATGGTGACAGCCCACCGCAACCGCGCGGCCGGTGGGCTCCTGCTCGTCCAGGGTTTGCACGGTAGCCTGCGCCTCGCCGACGATCGCCCGATGCCCAGGCAGCACGACCGGGCTCTCCCGGTGACGCGCCCGCTCTCCCAGGGAGCGTGCAGCAAGGTCCGCGTCGCCGCCGAACCGCGCGACGTCCGCGGGAGTGAGACGATCGACGTCGAGGCCCCGGTCCAGGCAGCGATAGCCGGGCAGCAGGTCGTGGACACCCGGCAACGTCGCCGCCATCCCCTGAACATGCCGCAACAGCCACGCCGGCTTCGCCTCCGCCTGCACGAGGTTGAGCGCGAGGACCGCCTTCGCGGAGCCAAGGAACGGCGTCCCGACGGTGATCACCGCCCGCGTGTCGGCCGCGAGCTCCGGATCCTGCTCCAGCGCGGCCCGCACCACCAGCCCACCCATCGAATGAGCGGCGAACACCAGCCGCGGCTGCCGCTCACCCACCGCACGCCACTCCGGCCGGGCAGCCACCTGCTCACGCCACCGAACCAGATGCGCACGAGCCGCACGAGCCAACAACGCCCCGTTATAGGAGACCGCCAGCCGCCAGTCATACGGAAACGGCACCACCGCACCCGGGCCCAGGGTGACCCTCTCCAGCACCTCGACCACCTTGCCGTAGGGGTCCAAGCCCTGGAAAACAGGCAGCCACCACGGCCTAGACAACAGCCCGGTCGCACGAATACGGGTCAACGGCGCCCGCAGAGCGGTATCAGCGTCGGCTTCTCGCTCCTGAGCATCGGCACGCAGAGCTCCGAGGAAGCCCTTGCCCGTCCACGGGTTGGTGAGCATCGCCAGGTCCGCACCCCACAGCAGGGCACCCGTCGCGGTGTCCTGAAGGACGCTACCCATGATGCCTGGCACCACGACGCAGGCGTCCCTGGTCCGATCGTCGAACACTGGCGGCACCCCGGCATACGGCACGGCACGGCGGTATCCGCCCCCGCCACCCCCCGCGATCCCCATACCACCCGACGATAAGGCAACGCGCCCACACCCAGGTGAACTTCAGCACGAACGTCCACGATCCAAGAGCCCACCGCAAAGGAGGTGGTGACAGCGATCCGGTGACGGCTGCATTGTCGAGTCCTGTCGGCGTGCCGGTCACGGTGCCCAGGTGGGCTCGGGCGAACAGCGGAGGTTCGGACCGAAACCGAGTCCCACCCCCACTTGCGACCTCGCAGAAGTCGACTATGACATAACGCGAAACGTCTGCTCGCGAAGTCGGCGGTCTCCGGCCCGGTGGCCCTGACCTGGTTCGCCCCAGCCGCGCGCACCTGATTGGCGATGACGCTCGGGTCCAGAAGCGCCGGGCCGGGTGAATCGGCAGGCCGCCGCAGGGAAGGCGCGAGTGGGGTGATGACCACGAGCAGGGGCGACAACTGCCCCTACTTATCGGCAGATCGCACTTGACGCCTGGCCACGAGTTCGTTCATAGATCCCGTCGCCAGGACGCAGCGACCAGCATGCACTCTTAACTGGGTTGGACGGCCTCAGTTCCTGCCAGTGAGGCACATCGGGCATACCAGGGACTCGTCGACCGGCCCGGTCCAGCGGCGCAGGCCGGGCGCGGTGTCCGGGTCGGGGCGGCATTCGACGGGGAGGGTGAACACCGGCGCCGCGGGCACCGGGCCCCTGGGAGGGTGATGTGCAGGAGGGTGCCGCCCGCGGCCCGGACGATGATCCGCCCGTCCCACGGGCGCGGCCGGGAAGCCGGCACGAGCGCGGTCATCGTTCGTACCCGGCCCGGATAAGCGCCGGAACGGGCACGACGAACACGTGCTGGCGCTCGCAGCCCGATCCGGCGGTCAGGGAGTTCCGGTGAAGGCGCCAGTCGCGGGAAACCCGGCCCTGCCCGCACGCCGGGCACAGCACCCGGGTGCGGACCTTGACCGTGGTGTTCGGGACGGGGCCGGGGTGGAGGGGGAACCCGGCGGCGAGCACCAGGTCCTCGGCGGCCTGCTGCTGGAGCCGGATGTAGACCTGGTCCTGCTCCCAGTCGGCCTCGGCGACGGGCTCGGTGGGGGCGGGCTGGCCGGTGTGCGTGCCCATCAGAACTGTCCGGAGGGATGGCTGGTGTCGGGGCGGGCGCCGGCGGGCGGCTTGGGGTCGCCGGTGCGCATCCGGTAGGGCCACAGGCCCTCGGCGGCCGGGGCGTATCCGCGTTTGTACCGGACGGTTCCGTATCCGGGGAGTTCGCTGTCGGCGCCCCAGGTGATGGGGAGGCTGGTGGTGGAGGGCGGTCCGGCGATCCAGCCGTCGGTGAGGTGTCCGAGGGGGTCGTCGGCGGCCGGGTACGCGGTCGTGGGGCCGTAGAGCTCCATGACGATGCCGCAGTACGGGCCGTCGGTGAAGACGGTCGGGTAGGACGTGGTCGGGCCCTCGGCGGCCCGAGCGCGGACGGCGTGCTGGCGGTCCTGCCAGGTGGTGACCTCGTCGGCGGTGGGGGTGGGGGACAGTCCGAGGACTGCACGGAGCGCGGCCACGGTGGAGAGGAGTTCGCGGTGGGTGGTGTGGGGGTGGGTGCAGCGGATGCGGTGAGCGAGCAGGGCGCGGGCGGCATTGTCGGCGATGTCGACGAGGTGGGCGTCCAGGGTGTCGGGGTCGGTGTGCTCGCCGCCGCCGTGGGTGAACTGTCCGGCGGCGAGCAGGAGCGCGGAACGGCGGTGCGTGGTGCTCATGGGGAGGGGCATCTCCGGGTGTGGAAGAAGGCGGGACGGCGGTTACTTGGGGGGCCGGGGAGTCGGGGCGCAGGACCAGGCGGGCGAGGTTGCGGTGTCCGCGGGTCGCGTTCCAGGTGATGATCAGGTAGGAGAGGTGGCGGGACCAGTCGATCTGGCCTTCCTTGGCCCGGTCGGAGGTGACGCGGGAGCGCAGGGCGAGGATCGGGTGGCCGGTGGGGAGTTCGGCGCCGTCGCCGACGCGCTGGAAGAACCAGGCGGCTTGGCCGGGGTCGATGGCGTTGAAGAGGTAGAACGCGGTGCCGAGCGCGGACGGCGGGATGTGGGGGAACGCTGTGCGGGTGCGGAGCGCGACCTCGGCGGCCCGGCGGATCTCGGGGTGCTCGGCGAGCAGCGCGCGGGATTCGGTGGTGGTGGGGCCTATGCGGCGGGTGAACTTGCGGTCGCCCTGCTCCAGCACCAGACGCGCCGCAGGACGGCGGCGACGGTGGTGGCGTTGGTTTCGTGGGCGAGGGTGAGGGCGTCGGCGGTGGTGCGGCGCATGCCGGAGTCCATCGTCGACTGGGCCTCCGGGGGGGTGTCTCTATGTCCTTCGTCAAGGACGTGGTGCCGGGTGTGTAGGTGTTTGTGGTGGTTATGCGACGAGGGTGGCGGTGGGAGTTCTGGA
>NZ_JBEYTZ010000035.1:0-94429 GCF_040643215.1 Streptomyces sp. NPDC047315
CGGTGTGCCCTCCCGAACTCGCCCGGGCCGTGGCGCCGGCGACGGCAACACGGCACGGGGTCAGCGACGGTCGTCCGGCACGGCGCCGTCCGGAGCCGCCCGACTCTGTTCGGCCTGTTCGCTGTGCCGGGCCTCCCCCGCCTTGTGAACCTTCTTGGTCCTGTGGACCTTCTCAGCCGTGTGGTTCCTCTCGGGCGTCTTACGGGCGTCGAAGACCCCGGAGCCGAGGACCGCGCCCGCGGCGACCAGCAGCCCGCCGACGGCTTGGGCCGGGCCGAAGGCACCCGCGCCGACCAAGGGGGCGGTGAGCGCGGCGGCGACCGGGATCATGCCCGTGAAGAGGGTCGCGCGCTCGGCGCCGATGCGCTGGACGCCCATGTACCAGAGGACGAAGCCGACGACGGTGACCACCGCGGCCTGCCACAGCAGCGCCAGCGTCTCCGTGCCGGTCGGCATCCGCACCAGGTCGGCACCGTCGACGACGAGCCCCACGAGCACGGACTCGACGGTAGCGAGGGCGCACACGCAGGCGGTGAGGAGCCGGGGGCCGAGCGGTCGCAGCACCGGGACGGCGAGGACCGCGAAGCCGACCTCGCCGATGAGCGCGGCCACCGACCAGACCACGCCCATGGTGTCCGTACGTCCCCAGCCCTGGACGGCGAACGCGCCGGCGGCCACCGCCAGCGCGCCGTACAGCACCGGTCGGGTGGGGCGGCGGTCGTTCATCAGGGGGACGAGCACCGCGACGATGACGGGCGCACAGCCGACGAAGACGCCCGGCACCGCGGGCTCCGCCGTGCGTTCCGCGGCGAGCACGGCCAGGTTGAAGCCGACCATGCCGATGCCGGCGACCAGCCCGATGCGCACCCACTGGCGGGAGGTGAGGGCGCGGACGGGCGCGAGCGCGGCCCGCCCGCCGAGCAGGGGCAGCAGCAGGAGGAAGGCGAGGCCGTAGCGCAGGGCCTGGCCGCCGGCGTACGGGTAGTCGCCGAGCAGGCTGTTCGCGGTAAAGGAGGCTCCGACGAGGCTGTAGGCGAAGATGACGAGAGCGATTCCCTGCAGGGTGCGGGAGCGTTCGGCAGCCCCGGGGCGAGCCGGGGCGGCGCTGGTCTTCGGGCGGTCCATGGGTTCGACGTTAGGGATCTTCGCGGCCCCCATTAAGGTCCACTTCCATGACGTCATCGGGGACCACTTCGGCGGGGGACGGCGCGGACGACGACAGGGGCGGCGGCCCGGCCGCGGCGGGCGGCGGGCCGGCCTGGGAACTCCTACTGCCCGCCGTCGCCGCGCCCGCGCGCCGCCGCGGCCGGGCCCTCCAGGCGGCGCTGCGGGACGCGGTGCGCTCGGGCCGGCTGGCGGCCGGCACCCGGCTGCCCTCCAGCCGGGCGCTCGCCGCCGACCTGGGTGTGTCCCGCGGGCTGGTCACGGAGGCGTACGAGCAACTGACCGCGGAGGGCTACCTGCGCAGCGACCGCGGCTCGGGCACCTGGGTCGGCGAGGCGGCGCGCGCCGGGCTGCCCACCGCCCCGGGCGCGGCGCCGCGCGCGTCGGGCGCCCGCGTCCACTTCCGCCCGGGCCGCCCCGACCTGGCGCTCTTCCCCCGGTCGGCGTGGATCGCCGCGTACCGGACCGTCCTCGGCGACATGCCGCACCGCGCGCTCGGCTACCCCGACCCGCGGGGGCTGCCAGCGCTGCGGACCGCGCTCGCCGCGCTGTTGACGCGCCGGCGCGGGGTGGTGGCGGACCCGGACTGTCTGGTGGTGTGCTCGGGGGTGACGCAGGCGACGACCCTGCTCGGGCTGGTCGTGCACGGCCACGGGGAGCGGGCGGTCGGCGTGGAGGACCCGGGGAGCCCGGTGCACGGTCCCGTGTTCGCCGCCTCCGGTCTGCGGATGACCGCGCTGCCGCTGGACGAGGAGGGGTTGGAGATGGGGCCGCTGCGGGCCTCGGGGGTGCGCACGGTGATGGTGACGCCCGCCCACCAGTTCCCCACCGGCATCGCGTACTCCGCGCGCCGCCGCGTCGAACTCCTCGACTGGGCACGGTCCGTGGACGGCCTGGTCGTCGAGGACGACTACGACGGCGACTTCCGCTACGACCGGGCCCCGGTGGGCGCCCTCCAGGGGCTCGACCCCGACCGGGTGGCGTACACCGGCTCGGTCAGCAAGTCCCTGGCGCCGGGGCTGCGCATGGGGTGGCTGCTGGTGCCGCCGCGCCTGTTGGACGAGGTCGCCGAGCGCAAGCGGACCATCGACCTCGGGGAGCCGTCGCTCGACCAGGCGGTGATGGCCCGCTTCGTGGAGCGCGGCGACTACGACCGCCATCTGCGGCGCTGCCAACGGGCGTACCGGGAGCGGCGGGACACGCTGGTCGCCGCGCTCGCCGAGCACTTCCCCGGCACGGAGGTCAGCGGGATCGCCGCGGGACTGCACGTGATCGCCCGGCTTCCCGAGCGGTACGGCCCGGAGGAGCGCTTCGTGGCGCGGGCGGCGCGGGCCGGAGTGGGCGTACGGCCACTCGCCGAACACGAGATGACGCCGACACCGCAGCCGGGCGTACGGCTCCTCCTCGGCTACGCGCACCTGACACCGGCCGAGATCGCCCGCGGGGTGGCCCTGTTGGCGAAGGCGGCGGCCGGGGGCTGAGGGGCGGGCCGGGTGCTTCGTCCTCGTCGTCGGTGCGCAACCAGTGCGCCGTGCCGCCGTTCTTGGGGACGCGCCCGCCGCGCCGCGTGCCACAGTGGGGCGCCATGACGGCGTTGCGAGCGATGAGCACGAGCGTGGACGTGGACGAGGTCGAAGCAGTGGCGGCGGATGCGCTGCGCTGGCTTCTCGGGCGGGCGCGGGAGGCCGGGGACCAGCGCCTCGGCTGGCCCGCCGGCGCCTTCGACGAGGACCTCGACCTGACGCTCTACAACGGCACGGCGGGCATCGTCCCCACCCTTCTCGAAGCTCGGCGGCACTTCGGCGACGACCGCTACGGCGACGCCGCGATACGCGCCGCCGCCAGTGTGTCCGATGCGCTCGACCACGAGCGGGACGCGTCCCTCTACGCCGGCTTGACCGGCTCGGCGTTCGCCTTGGGCACCGTCCACGACGAACTCGGCGTTCCCGACGCCGCTGCCACGGCGCGCAAGGCCCTGGACCTGGTTCGTGCACGCTTCGACGGCACCCGGTGGGGCGAGTGGTTCGACCTGGTCTGCGGCAACGCCGGCATCGGCCTCGGCGCCCTCGCGGTCGGGGACACCGAGTTGGCCGTACGCGCCTTGGAGCCCTATCTGCGCACCGCCGAACGGACCGCGGCGGGCGTCCACTGGGAGGTGCTCAAGAACAGGGCGTCCCGGTTCCACCACATCTCGCACGGCACGCTGGGCATCGTGTACGCACTGGCCGGTGTCGGGCGGGCCGCCGGCCGCGCTGACTTCGTCGAACTGGCGCGCGCGGGCGCGGCGGACGTCGTGGCCCGCAACGAGGCCGGCCCCGCGGGCTTCCTCGTCCCCCACTCCGACCCCCAGGACTTCCCCGACGTCACCCCCCGCTACGGCTACGGGTGGTGCCACGGCCCGACGGGCGACGCCCAGGTCTTCCGGCTCCTGCACGACGTCCTCGACGAATCCGCCTGGCGGGATCTCGCCGACCGCTGTTGGTACACCGTGACCCGCTCCGGTCTGCCGCGCCGACTGCACCCCGGCTTCTGGGACAACAACGGCCGTTGCTGCGGCACCGCCGGTGTCCTGGCGCTCGCGTCGGACCGGATGGTCGAGCAGGGCGACGCCCCGGACTTCGCCCGCCTCCTCGTGGCTGACCTGATGCGCCGCGCCACTCGGGACGCCGACGGCGCGAGGTGGTCGAACCTCGCGCACCTGCCCTCGCGAAGCACCCTCGAACCCCACACCGGATGGGCTTCGGGAAACGCCGGCATCGTGCGGGAACTGCTGCGCTTCGTGCGGATCAGTCGGGGCGCCGACCCCGGCTACGGGGTGAGCTGGCCGGACCAGCCGCCGGTGCGCGGCGCCGCCGCCGTCGCGGGAGCGGGCGGCAGGAACGATCCGCGCTGACGGGCGTGCGGTCCGGGCCCCGCGCCCCTCGGTGCCCGACGGGAAGAACTCGTCAGTCCGGGGGCGGCCGGTTGTTCACCTGGGGTTCGCGCCCGCGTCTCGGCCGGGCAGTAGGCATGGGCACGGGCCCGTCGGCGGATCGGCTGGTACGTCCGCTCGCGGCCCTCTCGCTCCCGCCGCCCGTTCGTCACCTTCGTCCTCTGGAGGCCCCGATGTCCACCACGCCCGAACGCCGACCTCGCCCCGACGGGGCGAACGCCGGCCCGACCACCGACCGTCGCGCCCTGCTGCGCGGCGCGGTGGCCGCGTCCGCCGCGCTGTCCCTGCCCGTCGCCGGTGCCGCGCCGGCGTTCGCCCTGTCGGGGCGCCCCCGTGCCGGCTGGGGCGTCCAGGCCGGTGACGTGACGACGTCGTCCGGGCTGGTGTGGGTGCGCTCCGACAGACCGGCGCGGATGGTCGTCGAGACCTCGGCCACCGATTCCTTCCGACGCTCGCGCCGGTCGTACGGGCCGCTGCTCGGGCCCGACACGGACCACACCGGCACCACGGCGCTGCGCGGGCTGCCGTCGGGCGAGGAGATCCACTACCGGGTCCTGCTCGCGGACCCGGACGACCCCCGCCGGGTCGGGGAGCCGGTGTACGGCACGTTCCGCACCGCTCCGCACCGCCGTCGCCAGGACGTCCGCTTCCTGTGGTCCGGCGACATCGCCGGCCAGGGCTGGGGCATCAATCCGGACATCGGCGGCTACCGCGTCTACGAGGAGATGCGCCGGCTGGACCCGGACTTCTTCCTGTGCAGCGGTGACACGATCTACGCGGACGGGGTGATCGAGCCGTCCGTACGGCTGCCGGACGGACGCGTGTGGCGGAACGTCACCACCGAGGAGAAGTCGCGGGTGGCGCAGTCGCTGGACGAGTTCCGGGGCAACTTCCGCTACAACCTGCTCGACGAGAACGTGCGCCGCTTCAACGCCCAGGTGCCGACGGTGGCGCAGTGGGACGACCACGAGGTGCGCAACAACTGGTACCCGGGGCAGATCCTCGACGACCCACGGTACGCGGTCAAGGACGTCGACGTGCTCGCCCGGCGGGCGATGCGGGCCTTCGCCGAGTACTTCCCCGTCTCCACGCTCCCGGCCGTCGGCGGAGGCGGGACCGGACGCGGGAACGGGATCGGGCGCGGCGGTCGGATGCACCGGGTCGTCCGCCACGGTCCCCTGCTGGACGTCTTCGTCCTCGACATGCGCTCGTACCGCAACGCCAACTCCCCCGGCCGGCAGGCCGACGACGAGCAGGGCATCCTGGGCGCCGAGCAGTTGGCGTGGCTCAAGCGGGAGCTGCTGCGCTCGCGCGCGGTGTGGAAGGTGATCGCCGCGGACATGCCGATCGGGCTGGTCGTCCCGGACGGCTCGACGGACTTCGAGGCGATCGCGCAGGGCGACCCGGGCGCCCCGCTGGGTCGGGAGCTCCAGATCGCGGACCTGCTGCGGTTCGTCAAGCACCGTCGGATCACCGGCACGCTCTGGCTGACCGCGGACGTGCACTACACCTCGGCGCAGCACTACGCGCCGGAGCGGGCGGCGTTCGGGGACTTCGCGCCCTTCTGGGAGTTCGTGTCCGGGCCCCTGGCGGCGGGCGGCTTCCCGGCGAACGCCCTGGACGCCACCTTCGGCCCCGAGCGGGTCTTCGTCCGGGCGCCGGAGCGGGCGAACGTCTCGCCGATGGAGTCGCCGCAGTACTTCGGCGAGGTGCAGATCGACGGCGGCAGCGGTGAGCTGACCGTACGGCTGCGGGCCGAGGGCGGGACGGTGCTGTTCACCAAGGTGCTCCAGCCGGGCCGGGTGGGGCAGTAGCCGTACGGGCGCGGGCCCGGGCGGCGGCGGTGCGCGCCGCCGCCCGGGGCGTTGTCAGTGCGTACGGGCAGAATGCCGGCACCGGCCGCGAACGCCACGGCCCGTCGTGGAAGGAGCCCCCGCATGTCTGACGCCGCGCGCCCCGAGGCCCCCGGCCCCGCCCCGGACGGCCGCCCCGTCCCGGACGACGTCACGGCCCTGGGCGGGCTCGCCGTGGCGGGGGACGTGACCGTCCGCGTCGGCGGGCAGGATCTCGTGGTGATGGTGGACCGGTTGCTCTCCGCCGAGCGCGTGGGTCCCGAGGAGGTCGCCGCGCTGCTCCCCCGGGTGCGCTCCGTGCTCGCCGAGTTCGCCGCGGTTCGCGAGCGCGCCGCCGCGTTCTTGTGGGAGTGGGGCGCGGAGGGCGGGGAGACGGAGGAGGAGCGGGCGGGGTTCCACCGGGACATGGCCCCCACCACGCTCACCGTCACCGCAGCCGCGCAGTTCGCCCTGCACTTCGAGTCGCGGAGCGGGTCGTACTTCCCCGACGGCTACTGGCCGGCCGTCCACCTCGACGGCGACCTCCGTCCCGACCGGGTCACCGTGGAGGCGTGAGAAGTGCACGGGGTGTGGGGCGTGTAAGGGGTGTAAGGGGTCCGTCACCGCGACGGCCGATCACGCGATTGCGCTCCGGAAGGCCGCGGCGCTGTTGGATCATGGGTGACGACGTGGCTTCCCTCACCGCCTCAAATCACCCATAGGACCGCAAATGCACGCTTTACCCATCAGTCACACATCGTTCGTGATCACGCAACACACCACGGCCACAGTGGTGGACATGACTGATGCGACCCCCGCGAAGAGTGGCCGCCGGCACCACCACTGGCGGCGGGACCTCGTCGAACTGGCCGCGGTGTTCACGGCGGTGGTGGTCGCCGACGTGGTCGCCCACCTGGTCGGGCACACGCCGGACGGCCCGGCCCTCCTCCTCGCCGCGGCCCTGGCCCTCGTCGGCACCGCGGTCTTCCACCTCTGGTGGGCCCGGCGCGTACGCCGGTCCGCCCGCGAAGCCGGTTCGACCGCTCAGCACACCCTCGACTCCCCCGACCCCTCCGACTCCCCTCACGCCACGGACACTTCGGCCGCGCTAGCCACCGGCACCGCGACCGCCACCGCCACGGACACCGGCGCCGCGCCCGCTACCGGCGCCGACGACCGGACGCCCGAAGAGACCGCCCTGTGGCGGATGCGCACCACCGTCCACGACGCCCCGGGCAGCCTCGCGTCGCTGTGCACAGCCCTCGCCCACCTCCGCGTCGACATCCTCTCCCTCCAGACGCACCCGCTCGCCGACGGCACCGTGGACGAGTTCCTGCTGCGCGCCCCCGCCGCCCTCGCTCCGGAGCGGCTGAAGCGGGAGGTGGCCCGGGCCGGCGGGCGGCACACCTGGGTCGAACGCGCCGACGCCCACGACCTCGTCGACGTGCCGACCACGGTGATCGGCCTGGCCACCCGTACAGCGCTGGACGCGGCCGAACTGCCGCTCGCGCTACGCCAGTTGCTGGGCCGGTGCACCATCCGTTCGCTGCCCGCCGTCTCCCCCACCGGACGCCCGACCGGGTCGCTGCCTCCGGAGGAGGGCGTCATGGAGCACACGGTGCTGCGACTGCGGGACCCCCGCGGCGGTGCGATCGTCATCGAGCGGCCCCAACTCCCCTTCACGCCGACCGAGTTCGCCCGGGCCCGGGCCCTGGTGGAGCTGGACGCCCGGATCGGCCCGCGGGTGCCGAGCACCGAGGACGTCCTCACCCTCCCGGAGGGCGGACGGATCGTGGTGCGCCGGGCCGACCAGAGCGATCTGGCCGCCGCCCGCGAGATGCAAGAGCGCTGCTCGGAGCGGACCTTGCGGATGCGCTACCACGGACCGGTCGGCGACGCCCACCGCTACCTCGACCACCTGCTGAGCCCCCGGCACGGCCGCACGCTCGCCGTCGAGACCGGCTCCGGCCGGCTGGTCGCCCTCGGCCACCTGCTGTGGGACGGGGACGAGACGGAGATCGCCCTACTGGTGGAGGACGCCTGGCAGCGCCGGGGCATCGGCGGCGAGCTGCTGACGCGTCTGGTCGCCCTCGCCCACGAGGCCGGCTGCACCCAGGTGTACGCGGTGACGCAGTCGTCCAACACCGGCATGGTCGCCGCGATGCGCGGTCTCGGACTGCCCCTGGACTACCAGGTGGAGGACGGCACCCTGGTGATCAGTGCGCCCCTGGACGCCGTGGCGGCGGACCCGCAGCCGCGGTACGAGCAGGCCGAGCGCTGACGTCGTAGCCCTGCCGTAGCCGGCCGGGGACAGCGGGCCGGCGCGCCCCACATCCGGCCGCGGCGCAGCGTCGATATCGCGCCAAAGATCCGCCGTCCACCCGGCCCGCGGCTGCGCACCGACGCAGAACACGGCGGGTCCGCCCCGGCAAGGTCGACGCGCCGACCACCGACGCAACGGCCGAGATCGGACTCCCGACACCGCGGCCGGGGAGCGGTGGTCGGCCGTGCCGTCCGCCCGGCAGCCTTCGGCACTTCTGCCGTATGGCTCGATCGGGTGATGACAGGGCGCCCGCACCGTGCTTCCGGAGCCCCGGGCGCGGACCGCCCCGGTCCGCCCGCGCCCGGCGTGGGGTGCCGTTCCGTCGCGGGCGGGCATCGCACGACCCGTTCGTCCGGTCGATGACCAGCCATCGGACGACCGTCGCCGCTGCTGCCGCTCCCTCACGATGGTGACGCGGACGCCCCACTCATAGAGGATGTGTGCATGTCAGTAACCCCCAGCAGCCCGCTGCCCCGTCAGGTCGCCGACGCCTACGTCGACGCACTCGTCGCCCTCGACCCGACCACCGGTACCTATCTCGGCGTCAAGGAGAGCTCAAGCCGTCTTCCCGACTACTCGCCCGCGGGGCAGGAGGAGCGCGCCGAGCTGGCCCGGCGCACCCTCGCGCAGCTGGACGAGGCCGAGAAGCTGCCCGGGGCCGACGGCGACGTGGAGCGGCGGTGCGGCAGGCTGCTGCGGGAGCGACTGACCGCCGAACTCGGGGTGCACGAGGCCGAGGAGGGGCTACGCACGGTCAGCAACCTGCACTCGCCGGTGCACTCGGTGCGCGACGTGTTCACGGTCACCCCGACCGAGACCGAGGAGGACTGGGCCCAGGTCGTCGAACGGCTGCACGCGGTCCCCGCCGCGCTGGACGGCTACCGCGCCTCCCTGGAACGGGGCCTGGAGCGCAAGCTGTTCGGCGGCCCGCGGGCCACCCGCACCTGCATCGGCCAGCTCACCGAGTGGATCGGCACCGACCGCAGCTGGTTCGACGCCTTCGTCGCGCCCGGCCCCGATGCCCTGCGCGCCGAGCTGTCCGCCGCCGCCAGCGTCGCCACCGACGCGCTGGTCGTGCTGCGGGACTGGCTGCGCGACGCGTACGCCCCGGCCGTGGCCGACGCGCCGGACACCGTGGGCCGCGAGCGCTACGCCCGCTGGTCGCGCTACTTCAACGGCACGGACCTCGACCTGGACGAGGCGTACGCGTACGGCTGGTCCGAGTACCACCGGCTGCTCGCGGAGATGCGCACCGAGGCGGCGAAGATCCTGCCGGGGGCGGACCCCTGGGAGGCGCTGGCCCACCTCGACGTGCACGGCCGGCACATCGAGGGCGTCGACGAGGTCCGCGACTGGCTCCAGAGCGTGATGGACGAGGCGATCGACGCCCTCGACGGCACGCACTTCGAACTCGCGGACGACGTGCGGAAGGTGGAGTCCCGCATCGCGCCCCCGGGCAGCGCCGCCGCCCCGTACTACACCAGCCCGTCCGAGGACTTCTCCCGCCCCGGGCAGACCTGGCTGCCGACGATGGGCGCCACTCGCTTCCCGGTGTACGACCTGGTGTCGACCTGGTACCACGAGGGCGTGCCCGGCCACCACCTCCAGCTCGCGCAGTGGGTGCACGTCGCCGACCGGCTCTCCCGCTACCAGGCGTCCGTCGGCAACGTCAGCGCCAACTGCGAGGGGTGGGCGCTGTACGCGGAGCGGCTGATGGACGAGCTGGGCTTCCTCGCGGACCCCGAGCTGCGCCTGGGCTACCTCGACGCCCAGATGATGCGGGCCTGTCGGGTCATCATCGACATCGGGATGCACCTGGAGCTGGAGATCCCCGCCGACGCGCCGTTCCACCCGGGCGAGCGCTGGACGCCCGAGCTCGCGCAGGAGTTCTTCGGGGCCCACAGCGGGCGGCCCGGGGACTTCGTGGAGAGCGAACTGACGCGCTATCTGTCCATGCCCGCGCAGGCCATCGGCTACAAGCTGGGCGAGCGAGCCTGGCTGCTGGGGCGGGAGAACGCCCGGCGGGCGCACGGCGACGCCTTCGACGCGAAGGCGTGGCACATGGCGGCGCTGTCCCAGGGGTCGCTGGGCCTCGACGACCTCGTGGACGAGCTGTCCCGGCTGTGAGAGACACCGCCCCGCGCTGACGGGCGGGCCGGGCTACGGGTGGCGGGCCCCGGGGCGCCGCCACCCGCATCGGCTCAACGCTTGAAGCCGCCCTCCGAGTTGATCACCTCACCGGTGATCCACTCCGCTTCGTCCGTGGCCAGCCAGGCGATCAGCCGGGCCGGGTCGTCCGGCATGCCCCAGCGCCCGCTGGGGAACCGGTCGGCCACGGCCCGGTAGTCGTCGCCCTCCATGTAGTCCGTGTCCACCGGCCCCGGGTTGACGGTGTTGATGGTCACGGCCAGCTCCGCGAGATGGGTCGACAGGGAGCGGGTGACGGACGCCAGCGCCCCCTTCGCCAGCCCGTACGCCAGCTCCCACGGCATGCCGCCGGCGATGTCCTGGCCGGAGGTCATCGTCACCACCCGGCCGCCCGGGGTGGAGGCCGGCAGCGCGGCGCGCAGCCGGGCGTACTCCTTGACCATCAACACCACGGAGCGGACGTCGACGGCCCAGTGGGCGTCGAGGTGGCGTACGTCGATGTCGTCGAGCGTGCCGTCGTAGCCGCTCAGCGCGTGGTTGGCGACCAGGACGTCCAGCCGGCCGCCGAGTTCGCCCGCGGCCTTCGCCACGAGGGCCGCGGGCGCCGCCGGGTCGGACAGGTCGGCGGGGCCGTGCAGCACCACGGCGTCGGGGTCGGCGAGCGCGGCCCGCACCCCTTCCACGACCGCGTCGATGCCGCCGGGCTCCGCGCCCCACGGCTTCTGTGCGTCGTGGGACATGTGGTGGTGCAGATAGACGCTCGCGCCGTACGCGGCGAGCCGACGGGCCACCGCGTACCCGATGCCGCCTCTTCTGCTCGCCCCGGTCACCAGCGCGGTGCGCCCGCGCAGGGGAAGGGGGTCTCGCCGTAGGGACTGGGGTTCGGGATGGGGAAGTTTGGGCACGGTGCCCCATCCTGAGTGCTCGATCCACCCGTGTCACATGGTTTTCCCGGGGCCGGGGCGCCCGTGTGGGGCCGGTCAGTCGCCGACGCCGCCGAGCCGCAGGTGGACCGCGGAGCCATGCCGCTCCTTGACCACCTCCAACTGGGTCGGGATGCGCCGGCGCAGGTCCGGGACGTGGCTGACGATCCCGACGCTGCGGTCCCGCTCGCGCAGCGAGTCGAGCACGTCCAACACCTCGTCGAGGGTCTGTTCGTCGAGGCTGCCGAAGCCCTCGTCGATGAAGAGGGTGTCCAGCCGGACGCCGCCGGCCTCGTCGGTGACGACGTCGGCGAGGCCGAGCGCGAGGGCGAGCGAGGCGAAGAACGCCTCGCCCCCCGAGAGCGTCGCCGTGTCGCGCGCACTGCCGGTCCAGGCGTCGACGACCCGCAGGCCGAGCCCGGCCCGCTTGCTCCCGGCGCGGGCGTCGGAGTGGGTGAGGGTGTAGCGCCCGGCCGACATCCGCTGGAGCCGGGCCGTGGCGGCTGCCGCGACCTGCTCCAGCCGGGCGGCGAGCACGTACGACTCCAGGCGCATCCGGCGTTCGTTGGCGGCGGAGGTGCCCGCGGTCAGCGCGGCGAGGCCGGCCACCCGGTCGTACTCCTCGCGCAGCGGGCCGAGGGCCCGGCGCTCGGCGACGGCCTGCCGGGAGAGCGCGGCCAACTCCGTGCGCCGCTCCCTCGCGGCGGCCGACGCGGTCGCGACGTCCCGCAGGGCGCGCTCGGCGTCCGCGAGGCACGCCGCCGCCGCGTCCGGGGCGGCCGGGGGCAGTTCGAAGGCGTCCAGGGCCGCCGGCTCGGCGAGGCGGTCGGCGACCGCCGCCGCTTCGGTGCGCCAGGCGTCGATACGCCGCTGCAGGGCGCGGTGGGCCGCGTCGTCGAGCAGGGCTTCGGCGGCGGCGCCGGGGGTGTCGAAGCCGGCGCGGTAGGCGGTGTCCGCCGCTTGTCCGTCGGTGTCCTTCAGCCGCCGGGCGGTGGCGTCGCAGGCTCGAACGGCCTCGGCGGCGTCGGCGAGCAGCAGCACGCGGCGCTCCCACTGGGCGGCGCGCTCGGCAACGCTGCGCGCCCCGCCGCGGGCCCGCTCCACCTCGTCGGCGAGCCCGGACTGCTCGCGGTCGAGCGCTTCCCGCTCGGCCGTGCGGGCGGCCATGCGCTGCTCGATCTGCGCTCGGGCCTCGGTCCGCTCCGTGTGCTCCCGCTCGATCCGGTCCAGTGCCTCGCGGGCCGCGTGGGTGCCGGCGGCGCTGTCGTGCGCCGCGCGGTGGTCGCGCTCCAACTCCGCGACGAGCGCGGCCAACTCGGGTTCGGGGGTGTCGTACGCATCGGGCTCGGCGTGCTCGCACAACGCGCCGGGACCGCTGCTGGCGCCGCTGCGCACGACCGGGTCGGGCGCGTCGTCGGCCCGGGCCTGGCGGCGCGCCGCCGCCCTGGCCTCGTACAGCACCGCGAGGGCGCGCTCGGCTTCGGCGGCGGCTTCCTGGGCGCGGGTGTGAGTGCGGTACGCCGCTTCCTCGTCGGCGGGCGTGACCTGGTCGGCGGAGGTCGGGGCCGGGGCCGGGTGGTCGGGCGAGCCGCAGACGGCGCAGGGGGCGCCGGGCACCAGGTGCGCGGCGAGTTCGGCGGCGATGTGCGCCAGGCGGCGTTCCTTGAGGGCGAGCCAGCCGTCCTTGGCGCTCAGGGTCCTGTCGCGGGCGGCGCGCAACTCCCGCTCGGCGTCGACCACCCGCGCGGTGAGGCGGTCCCGCTCGCGGGCCGCGCGCAGCCGTCGGCGGGCGGGGTCGAGCCGGCCGGCCAACTGCTCCGCGCGCGTGGCGGCATCCTGGGCCCGGGCCACCCGCTCCTGGTGCGCACCGCGCAGCGCCTGCCAGCCGGCGAGCCATTCCTGTGCGTCCTGGAGCACGCCGTCGTCGGCGCGGGCCGCGCGCTCCAGTGCGGTGCGCTGGCGGGCGATCTCTTCGACGCGCTGTTCGGCCCGGCGAGCGGCCTCAAGTCCGCCCAGGTCGCGGCGGATTCGGTGTTCTTCGTCGGCCAGTTGCTCGGCGCCCGCTTCGGCTAGTTCGAGGGGCAGGGCGGCCCGGACGCCGTCGAGCGCCGTCTGGGCGGCGCGGTGGTCGCGCTCGGCGTCGTCCCGGAGGGTGAGCGCGGGTGCGACGCGCTCGGCGCGGCGGGCGAGCTCCATCCGGGCGACCGCGGCGTCGTGGTCGGGCCGGCCGGCCCGGACGGCTTCGTCGCGGCGGCGCGCGTCCTCGTACCGCCGCTGGAGCCGGTCCCGTTCGCGGGCGGTTTCGAGGGCGGTGCGGGCGGCTTCCGCGCGGGCTTCGGCAGCGGTGAGGGCGCTGTCGGCGACGGCCTGCCGCTCTTGTGCGCCGGAGCGGGCGACGGCCGCCCAGGCGAGGACCGCGTCGGCGAGCCCGGGGTCTCCGGGCGCCTGGGTCGGTACGGGCCAGTCGTCGGCCGCGCCGGCGGCGGCCTGCTCCATCTTGTGCAGTGTCGCCAACAGGCGCTCGTCTCCGGTGCGCACCCGGGCTTCCGCGGCCCGGCGCCGCTCCGCTAGGCGCTCTTCGACGGCGGCGAAGCGGCGGGTGTCGAAGAGGCGGCCCAGAAGCCGGCCCCGGGCTTCGGCGTCGGACCGCAGGAAGCGGGCGAAGTCGCCTTGGGGCAACAGCACCACCTGGCAGAACTGTTCGCGGCTCATGCCGCCGAGCAGTTGGGTGACCTCCTCCCCGATCTCCTGGTGGGAGCTGCTGAGCGGCTTCCACTCGCCGGTGGCGGGCACGTACTCGCGCAGCCTGCTCTGGGCCCGTTCGGTGGTGAACCCCTTGCCGTTCTTCTTCGGGCGCGGCTGGGCGGGGCTGCGCCGGATCTCCAGCCGGCGCCCGCCGACGGTCAGGTCAAGGAGGACTTCGGTGGACAGGTCCGCGGGCGCGTGGTCGCTGCGCAGCGAGGCGCCGGGGCCCTGGCGGGCGCCGGGCACGGTGCCGTACAGCGCGAAGCACACCGCGTCCAGTACGGAGGTCTTGCCGGCGCCGGTCGCTCCGTGCAGCAGGAAGAGTCCGTCGGCGGTGAGGGCGTCGAAGTCGATCTCCTGGCGGGCGGCGAAGGGGCCGAAGGCGGTGACGGCGAGTCGGTGCAGCCTCATCCGGCGGCCTCCGCCCCGGCGAGCCGCACCTCGTCGAAGGCGGCGCGCAGCACGGTGCGTTCGTCCGCGTCGGGGCCGGTGCCGCCGCGGACGTGGGTGACGAAGTCCTCCGCGATCTCCAGGTCGTCGCGGCCCCGCATCCGCTGGGCGTAGGACACCGCCGACTGCTCCGGGCCGCGCTCGGGTGCGAAGACGATGCTGAGGACGTGCGGGAAGCGGGCGGCGAGCCGGGCCATCGGCTCGGCGGGGCGGACCGGATCGGTCAGGGTGGCCTCGACGAAGGCGTCCTCGTGCCGGTCGTGGGCGGGGTCCTCCAGCAGCTCCGCGAGGCGTCCGGTGAGCCGGGCGAGCGGCCGGGGCACGGGGCAGTCGATCCGCTCGGTCGCGAGGGAGCCGTCCGCGTCGACGTCGACCAGCCACATGGTCTTGCGGTGGGTGGCTTCGGAGAAGGAGTACGCGAGGGGGGAGCCGGAGTACCGCACGCGCTCGGTGATGGTCTGGCAGCCGTGCAGATGGCCGAGGGCCACGTAGTCGACGCCGTGGAAGGTGGCGGCGGGCACTGCGGCGACCCCGCCGACGGTGATGTCCCGCTCGCTGTCGCTGGTGCGGCCCCCGGCGACGAACGCGTGGGCGAGGACGACGGAGCGGGTGCCGGGCGGGCGGGCGGCGAGGTCGGCCCGCACCTGTTCCATGGCCGCGGCGAGCACGGTCTCGTGCCGGGCCTTGTCGACCCCGAACTCGTCCTTGACCAGGACCGGTTCCAGATACGGCAGGCCGTAGCACGCCAGGTCGCCGTGGGCGTCGGCGAGCACGACGGGGGTGGCGCAGCCGGCGGGGTCGGTGCGCAGGTGTATGCCGGCGCGCTCGATGAGGCCGGCTCCCACGCCGAGGCGGCGCGCCGAGTCGTGGTTGCCGGAGGTCATCACGGTGGGCACGCCGGCGTCGGCGAGCCGGTGCAGCGCGCGGTCGAAGAGCTCGACGGCGGCCAGCGGGGGCACCGCCCGGTCGTACACGTCGCCTGCCACCAGGACCGCGTCCACCTCGCGGGCGCGGGCCGTCGCCACCAGGTGGTCGAGGAACGCGGCCTGGGCGTCGAGCATGCTCACCCGGTGCAGGGAGCGCCCCAGGTGCCAGTCCGACGTGTGCAGGAATCTCATGATCCCCGAGAGTAACGGCGGGGTGTGACAGCCCGGGTGGCTTCTTCGATTCCGGGGGCCCCAGGGGCTCCGGCGGCCCCGGGAGCCTGGTCGGCCTCAGGCGTCTGGTCGGCCTCAGGCGTCGCCATACGCCTCACCGCCGAGTTCCAGCACCGCCGATCCGGCGGTGACGTCCGCGAGCCAGGCGCGGAAGGCGTCGGTGTCGGCGTCGGGGAGCCCGATCTCGATGGTGACCTGCTCCGCGTAGCGGACGTCGCGGACGGTGCGGCCGGTGGCGCGCAGGTCGTTCTCCAGCTTCCCGGCCCGCTGGTGGTCGACGGTGACGGAGGCGAGCCTGAAGCGCCGCCGGGTGCGGGTGCCGACCGCGTCGAGGGCTTCGCCGACGACGCCGCCGTACGCCCGGATCAGTCCGCCGGCGCCGAGCTTGACGCCGCCGTAGTAGCGGGTGACCACGGCGACGGCGTAGCGGACGTCGCGCCGCATCAGCATCTGGAGCATCGGCACTCCGGCGGTGCCGCCGGGCTCCCCGTCGTCGCTGGCCTTCTGTACGGAGGCGTCGGCGCCGATGACGTACGCGAAGCAGTTGTGGGTGGCGGTCGGGTGCTCGCGCCGGATGCGGGCGACGAACACCTGCGCCTCCTCCTCGGTCGCGGCGGGGGCGAGCGCGCAGATGAAGCGCGATCGGTTGATCTCGGTCTCGTGGACGCCCTCGCGGGCCACCGTCCGGTACTGCTCCTGCATCCGCCCACCCTATGCTTCACCCGTTCGTGGCCGCGCGGAGGGGAATGCTCCGCACGGGTGGCCCGTTGTCGCAGGTATGTACGCAGACGACGAGACGATCCGCAGGATCCTCACTTCGACGGGCCCCACGTGGGCGGTGGTCGGCCTGTCCAACAACGAATCGCGGGCGGCGTACGGGGTCGCGCGCGTCCTCCAGCGCTTCGGCAAGCGGATCGTTCCGGTCCACCCCAAGGCGGAGACGGTCCACGGCGAGCAGGGTTACGCGTCCCTGGCCGACGTCCCCTTCGAGGTGGACGTGGTCGACGTCTTCGTCAATGCGGAGCTGGCGGGCGCCGTCGCGGACGAGGCGGTGGCCAAGGGGGCGAAGGCGGTGTGGTTCCAGCTCGGCGTGGTCGACGAGGCGGCGTACGAGCGCACCCGGGCCGCCGGCCTGGACATGGTGATGGACCGCTGCCCGGCGATAGAGATCCCGCTGCTGGACTGAGGGCGCGGGCCGGCGTCGTCGAGTCGGGTGCGGGCCCGGGGTGGTGGTGCCGCACGGGCCCGCGACGGTGCGCGGTCAGGCGCCGAGGCCCTCCAGGACGACCGCGTTCGGCAGCCCGGCGAACGCCTTGCCCGGCACGATCAGCTTTCCGCGCCGGCGCCCGCTGCCGATGAGCACCCACGGGGTGTCGACGACGGCGGAGTCCACCAGGACCGGCCAGGCTGCGGGCAGTCCGACGGGGGTGATCCCGCCGTACTCCATCCCGGTCTGACCGGTCGCGGTCTCCCTGGAGACGAAGGACGCCTTGCGCGCGCCCAGGTGCTTGCGGACGACTCCGTTGACGTCGGCCCGGGTGTGGGAGAGCACCACACAGGCCGCGAGCGTGGCCTCACCGGCGCGCTTGCCGGCCACCAGGACGCAGTTCGCGGACTGCCGCAGCAACTCCTCGCCGTGGTGCGCCACGAAGTCGGCGGTGTCGGCGATCTCGGGGTCGGTGTCGACGTAGATCAGCTGGTCCGCGGGGACGTCGCCGGTCCAGTTCCGTACGGCGTCCGCGACCGGGGGCACGAGCAGGTCCAGGCGGTCGGGGGCGGGTCGGGCCTCGTCGAAGGAGCCGATGGGTGCGCGCATGTCCGCACGCTAACAGCGCCCGCGTCCCCGCGGCCAAGCCGTTCCGCCCGCCGGCGGGCGGTGGAACCGGCGGCGGGCGGTGGAACCGGCGGCGGGCCGAAGGGGGTTGGGGGCTCAGGGCACGGGCGGGACGGAGACCGCCATCGTCATCTCCATGGGCTCGTCGCCGTCGTTGCGGTAGCCGTGCGGGACGTTTGACTCGAAAGTCGCGGACGCCCCCGCGGGCACGGTGTGTGCCACGCCGTCCACCACCAGCGTGAGGACGCCCTCGGTGACGTGGAGCAGTTCGATCGTGCCGAGGGGGTGCGCGTCGGATGAGCTGCCGTCGCCGGGCATCAGCCGCCACTTCCACAGCTCCAGCGGGCCGCGCTTCTCGACGCCGATCAGCAGGGTGCTGGAGCTGCCTTCGGGGGTGGCCCACATCCGCACGCCCTGCTCCGCCGGGACGATCCGGACCTGCGGCCCCTGCTCGTGGTCGAGGAGCGTGGCGATGCTGATGCCGAGTGCGTCGGCGAGCTTCACCGTGGTGCCGACGCTGGGGTTCGTCCTGGCCTGCTCGATCTGGATGACCATGCCCCGACTGACCCCCGAGCGGGCGGCGAGGGCGTCGAGGGTGAACCCCCGCTCGCTGCGCCACCGCTTGAGGTTCCGGGCGAGCGCCTGGGTGAGCTGATCGAGGTCAGACACATTCCATCCAATAAATTGAATCCGAAGGTGCAGAATCTTGCACTACGGTGTTCTGTACCACCACGTCCAGCGCACTGTACTGCGAGGTCCTTCCATGGTCGCACTGTTCGCCCTGACCACCGCACTCCTGATGGGTCTCGCGGACGTCGGGGGCGGCCTGCTGACCCGACGGGCCCCGGCGCTCACCGTCGTCGTGGCCTCGCAGACCATCGCGGTCGTCGTCCTGTTCGCGATCGTCGTGGCGACCGGCGCCTGGCGGGAGGTCGGCCCGCAGCTCTGGTACGCGGTGGCGGCCGGCGTCATCGGCCCGGTGGCCCTGCTCTGCTTCTACCAGGCGCTCGCCATCGGCCCGATGGGCGTGGTGTCCCCACTCGGTTCCCTGGGCGTGGCCGTGCCCTTCGGCGCGGGGCTGCTGATGGGCGAGCGCCCCGGCCTGCTCCAGGTCGCCGGCGTGGCGGTCGCGGTGTGCGGCATCGTCCTCGCGGGCGGCCCCGAGTTGCGCGGCGAGCCCGTGCGCCGCCGGGCGCTGACGCTGACGCTCGGGGCGGCGTTCGGCTTCGGCGCGGTCATGGCGCTGATCGCCGAGGCGTCGTCGACCTTGCCGGGGCTCTTCCTCGCGCTCTTCGTCCAGCGTCTGACGAACGTCGCCGTCGGCGGTGCGGCGCTGTACGCGACGGTGCGGCGCGGCAAGCGGGCGCTGCCCGAGGAGGGCGGGCTCCACGTGCTGTGGACCTCCCTGCCGCTGCTCGCGTTCGTGGGCCTCGCGGACGTCGCCTCCAACGGCACGTACTCGCTCGCCGCCCAGGCCGGCCCCGTGACCGTCGCCGCCGTGCTGTCGCATCTGTACCCCGTGGTCACGGTGGTCACGGCGCTCCTCCTGCTCAAGGAACGGCTGCGCGGGATCCAGGCGACGGGCGCGGGCCTCGCCCTGGCCGGCGCCGTCCTGCTGGCCACCGGCTGAACCGACGGACCGACGGACCGGGCGCCAGCCGACGCTCACCCCTGCGCCCGACGCTCCGCATCGGCGAGGGCCAAGAGCTGCTCCGGGGTGGTCCCCTCCGGTATCGGCACGGGCGCCGGAGTGCGCAGCGGGGGCTCCCAGCCGCGCGCCGGGTCCCAACTCCGTACGACCCGGGCCGGCGCCCCCGCGACCACCGAGTGGTCGGGAACCTCGCCGCGGACCACCGCACCGGCCGCGACGACGACGTTGCGGCCCAGGCGCGCGCCCGGCAGGACGACGGCGCCGGTGCCCAGCCAGCAGCCGGGTCCGATCTCCACCGGCGCGGTGCGCGGCCACTGCCGGCCGACCGGCTGGTGGGGGTCGTCGTAGCTGTGGTTGGTCGAGGTGATGTAGACGTACGGACCGCAGAAGGTGTCCTTGCCGATCGTCACCCGGGTGTCCGCGACGACGTGGCTGCCCCGGCCCAGGACCACGCCGTCGCCCAGGGTCAGGATCGGGTCGGGTCCCAGGTCGAGCCCGGGCATCATGCCGGCCGTGAGGGTGACCTGCTCGGCGACGATGCAGTGGGCGCCCAACTCGATCCACTGCTCCCCGAACACGGTGCCCTGGGGGAACGCCAGCCGGGTGCCGGGGCCGAAGGCCCTGAACCGCAGCCGCCCGGGACGGTCGGCCGTGACGGCGCCGGCGTCCACCGCCCACCCCCAGGCACGGTGCAGCCCGCGGGTCACTGCCCCGCGCCACCAGGCGGAAGGCGACGGGAACGAGAACGTGTTTCTGTTCTTGGGCACGCGGACACGGTAGTCGGCCCCGGCGACGGCGTTCAGGCCCGCGCCCTGTGATGTTCGCCCCACGCGCCGAAAGACCCTCCTGCCGCGGGCCCCATTTACCACGATCGCGGCGTCCGCACGGCGACTTCGGCGCGAAGTCCTCCGTTCTGTGGGCGTCCGCGCCGTCCCGGCACGCCCCCGACACCCCGTGGCTAGCATGAGCGCCACCTACTTGCGGAAGATCACCGTCAACTTGTGGCTTCCCTGGGGGTGTTCGGCCGTGGCGCCCCGGCCGGACCGCGCCATCCGACAGACCTCCAGTCCTCCCGTCCGTCCTCCCGGCTTCGCCCCGGATCGCCCCGGACTCCAGACTCCAGCAGCGAGGGACCGAATGTCCGTGCCAGTCGCCCGGAAAACGCACCGGATACGCACGTCACCGCCGTCCGCGTACGCACCGGCCTCGATCGCCGTGGCCACCGCCGCGGCCGGTGCCGCGATCGTCGCGGCCCCGGCGTCGGCCAGCACCTTCGTCGCGGTCACGGTCACCGTCGCCTGGTCGTGGTTCACCACCGCGGTCGTGGTCGGCTCCGTCGCCGCCCGCAGGCTCCGCGGCGCGGAGGCCACGGCGCGCGTGGACGCCGCGTCGCTGCGCGCCCGGGCGGTCCGCGCCGACGCGGACCTCGCCCAACTCCTCGACGTCACGCTGCCGCTGGTCACCCGGAGGCTGCGGGACGGCGAGCGGGCCGACGACGTGCTCGCCGGGGTGCCGGCGCCCGCGCACGCCCGGCTGCGGGGCCTGCTGCGGCTGTTCGCCGTGGAGCTGGACACCAGCGAGCGGGTGGCCAGGACCGCCACGGCCGAGAGCGTCGCCGCGGTGCGCCGGCTGACCCGCGCCACCGACGAGTTGGACCGGCTGATGACGGTGACGCTGCCCGACGCGGTCGCCCGGCTGCGTTCGGGCGCCTCGGCCGACACCGCGCTCGCCGCGCTGGAGCCGCCCGACGACGACCGGCTCCGGGTCGTCCTGGACTCCGTCGTGCGCGAGTTCGCGGTGAGCGAGCGGCGGGCCGCCGCCGTCATGGGCGCGGGCACCAAGGCCCTCAGCCAGGTCCAGGCGAAGGCGGTGAGCATGCTCGCCGACCTTCGGGAGTTGCAGGATCGTCACGGCGGGGAGATCTTCGGCGATCTGATGCGGCTCGACCACAACACCTCGCAGCTGGGGCTGTTGGCCGACCGGCTGTCGCTGCTGATGGGCGGACGCACCAGCCGCACCTGGAACCGTCCGATCCGCACGGAGAGCATCCTGCGCGGCGCGGTCGGCCGGATCGCGGCGTACCGACGCGTCCGGCTGCACGTCTCCGGAGACGCCAAGATCGTCGGGTACGCCGCCGAAGCCGTGATGCACCTCCTTGCGGAGCTGATGGACAACGCGGCGAACTTCTCGCCGCCCATCGACGAGGTCCACGTCTACGTGGAGGAGCGCACCGCGGGGCTCGTGGTCACCATCGAGGACAGCGGGCTGAAGATGTCGGAGGCGGCGATGCGCCGGGCGGAGGAGGCGGTCTCCGGCCGCGCCACCGACCTCGCGTATCTGCGCAGCACCCGGATCGGGCTCGTCGTGGTGGGCCTGCTGGCGGTCAAGTACCACCTGACCGTCACCTACCGTCCGTCCTCCCGCGGGGGCACCGGGGTGGTGGTCCTCTTCCCGCCGCAGCTGCTGCACCAGGAGCAGGTCGGCGCCGACCCGGAGGGCGAGTTCGCCCACGGCTCCCCGGAGGTGCCGGCGAGCGCCCCGGCCGTCCCCGACGCGCTCGCCGCCGACGCGTACGCGTACGACGTGCTCGCCGCCCCCGCGCCGCAGCTGCGCCGCCCGGAGCCGGCGCCGCCCGCCGCGGTGCGGCCCGCTCCCAACCACTCGGACGTGGCGCCCCCCTTCGACGTGGCGCCGCCGCCCGCCTCGCCGCTGCTGCCCCTCCAGGGCTCGCCCCTGGCGACCCCGAACGGCCTGCCCGTACGCCCCCGCGGGCGCACCATGGCCGCCGCGGACCGCCGTCGACCCGAGCACGACGCGGTCTCCGACGCGGCCCCGGGCCATGCGGCGACGGCGCCCGACGGAGCCGCGGCCCTGCGCGGTCGGCCCGCGCGCGACGTCGGCGCCCGGTTCAGCGCGTTCCACCAGGCGCGCCGGCGGCCCGGACCGCCGGGTCAGCCCCCGGGCGCTTCCGCGGCGCCGTGAGGCGGGCCCGGGGCCCGCACCGGCGCCCGCCTACCCGCCCGCCTCCCGAACGGCTACCGCCCCCGACCGACCCCCGACGACGGACAGGAGGAACGGGCCGGTCCCCCGGACGACCACCGGGGGCACCGCCCCGCCCGACCATGCAACAGACCACCGACACCAGCCTGACCTGGCTCCTGGAGGGCCTCCTCGACCGAGTCCCGGGCACCCGGCACGCCCTGGTGCTCTCCCGCGACGGGCTGAAGCTGTGCTGGAGCCCGCACCTCACCCTCGACCAGGCCGACCAACTCGCCGCGATCTGCTCGGGCATCCAGGCCCTGGCGCAGGGCGCGTCGGTGGAGTTCGGGGACGGCTCCGGCGGCGTGCGCCACTCGATGACCGAGTTCCACGGCGGGCTGCTCTTCATCGTCGAGGCCGGTGAGGGGGCCCATCTCGCGGTGGTCGCCGAGGACGGCGCCGAACCCGGCGCCGTCGGCCACCACATGACCGAACTCGTCGACCAGATAGGGGACCACCTGCGCGCCGAACCACGCGCCCGGGCCGCCCGGGAGAGCTCCCCCTCATGATCCGCCGCCCCGTCGACCTGGGGGAGCCGGACCGCCTGTACACCGTCACCGGTGGCCGCAGCCGGGTCTACGACGACCAGGCGAACGCCTTCGACCTCGTGACGCTGGTCGTCAGCGAGTGCGGACCGACGCCGGGCATGCAGTCCGAACACGCCCGGATCCTCACGCTGTGCCGGCATCCGATCTCCGTGGTCGAGATCTCGGCCGAGCTGCGGCTGCCGGTGACGGTGGTGCGGATCCTGCTCGGTGACCTGTTGACGACGGGGCGCATCACCGCACGACGGCCGAGGACGGCCGGCCCGCTCGACGGGCTGCCCGACACGGCCCTCCTTGAGGAGGTGCTCGTTGGACTCCGCAACCTCTGAACCCACCGTGACCACGACGACCACGGCAGCCGCCGAACTGCCCGGCCGTACGCCCCTGATCGACACGGCCGACACCGGCCTGAAGATCGTGATCGTGGGCGGCTTCGGGGTCGGCAAGACCACCCTGGTGCGCTCGGTGAGCGAGATCCGGCCGCTGAACACCGAAGAGGTGATGACGCAGGCGGGCGTCGGCGTCGACGAGACCGCCGGGCCCATGACGAAGTCCACCACCACGGTGGCCTTCGACTTCGGCCGGATCAGCCTGAACGAACGGATGGTGCTGTACCTCTTCGGCGCGCCCGGGCAGGAACGGTTCTGGTTCCTGTGGGACCGCCTCTTCGCCGGCACGCTCGGCGCGGTCGTCCTGGTGGACACCCGCCGGATGAGCGACTCCTGGTACGCGATCGACCGGCTGGAGAGCCACGGCACCCCCTTCGTCGTCGCGGTCAACCGCTTCGACAACGACCCGGCGGCCTTCTCCCTGAAGGAGATACGCCAGGCGCTGTCGCTCGGCCCGCACGTGCCCCTGATCGACTGCGACGCCCGGGTCCGCGCCTCAGGCAAGTACGTACTGATCAGCCTCGTCAACCACCTCCACGAACTGGCCACGGCCCGGGAGACGACTCCATGACCGACCTCGCCGGGCCCCGGGACCACGCCCCCGTCCCCGAGTACCCCACCGCCGGCCCCTCCTGCGCCGTGCCGCCCGTCGACGGCGGTGCGCCGCCGGGCTGTCCGGCGCGCGTCGCTCTCAGCGGACTGGGCTACCAACAGACGCCGTCGCAGCTCTACCGGGCGCTGCGCAGCGAGCACGGGCCGGTGGCGCCGGTCCTCCTCGACGGCGACGTGCCCGCCTGGCTGGTGTTGGGGTACGCCGAGGTGGCCCATGTGACCAGCCACGACGAGTTGTTCGCCCGGGACTCCCGGCGGTGGAACCAGTGGGCGTCGATCCCCGCGGACTGGCCCCTGCTGCCCTACGTCGGGTACCAGCCGTCCGTGCTGTTCACCGAGGGCGCGGAGCACCAGCGGCGCGCCGGGGTCATCACCGAGGCGCTGGAGGCCGTCGACCAGTTCGAACTCTCCGAGGGGTGCCGGCGGATCGCGCACCGGCTGATCGACTCCTTCGCCGGCGGCGGACGCGCCGAGTTGATGTCCCTGTACGCGCATGCTCTGCCGATGCGGGCGGCCCTGCTGATGTGCGGCATGCCGATGGACGGCGCCGACACCGAGGACCTGGTGCAGGACCTGCGGATCTCGCTGGACGCGCACGAGGGGGACGACCCGGTGGCCGCGTACGCCAGGGTCGGGGAGCGGCTGCACCGACTGGTCGAGGAGAAGCGGGCGGTGCCCGCGCCGGACGTGGTCTCCCGGATGGCGGCGCACCCCGCCGGGCTCACCGACGACGAACTGGTCCAGGACCTGATCAGCGTGATCGCGGCGGCCCAGCAGCCGACGGCGAACTGGATCGGCAACGCCCTGCGGCTGCTGCTCACCGACGACCGGTTCGCGCTGAACGTCTCCGGCGGCCGGCTCAGCGTCGGGCAGGCGCTGAACGAGGTGTTGTGGCTGGACACCCCGACGCAGAACTTCATCGGCCGCTGGGCGGTGCGCGACACCAGGCTCGGCGGACGGCAGATCCGGGCCGGGGACTGCGTGGTGCTGGGCCTCGCCGCCGCGAACACGGATCCGCAGATCTGGCCCGAAGGACACGTCGGGGCGGAGAACTCCGCGCACATGTCCTTCAGCAACGGCGAGCACCGCTGCCCGTACCCGGCGCCGCTCCTCGCCGACGTGATCGCCCGGACGTCGGTGGAGACGCTGTTGGAGCGCCTGCCGGACACGGTGCTCGCGGTGGAGCCGGCGGAGTTGACGTGGCGTCCGTCGATCTGGATGCGGGGCCTGACGTCCCTTCCGGTGCGCTTCACCCCGATCGTCCGCTGAACACCCCACGCGCCTGCGCCGCTGGACGCAGCCGCCGTTTCCCTGCGGGAGCGTTGGCCTCCGCTGCCCGGTGGCGGGCTGTTCGCGCAGTTCCCCGCGCCCCTGTTTCGCTGACCCCGTCACTTGTCTGCGGGCCAGGGGCATGGGCATGGGCATTTAGGGGCGCGGGGAACTGCGCGACAAGCCACAGACGGGCCGCAGACGCAACGACACAGCCCGCCGCACGGCGAAACCGCGGCAGCGCAGCCGCACCGCAGGACGGGCCACGCGGGGCCTGCGGGCGTGGTCTAGGTCGCGGATTGTGCGGTGGGGGTGAAGCGCACCGGGAGGGAGGTCGGGCCGCGGGTGAACACGCCCTCTTCCCGCGGTTCGAAGCCGTCGGCGAACCTCAAGTCGGGCAGGTCGTCGAGGAGTTGGTTGAGACCGGTCTCCACCTCCGCCTTGGCGAGCAGCGCCCCGACGCAGAAGTGTCGGCCGAGGGCGAAGGCGAGGTGATCGGCGGCGGCGGAGAACGCGGTGGTGGCGTTGAGGTCGTCGCGGAAGACGTCGAAGCGGTCGGGGTCGCGGTAGCGGTCCGCGTCCCGGTTGGCGGCGCCTATGAGACAGGTGACCGTCGCTCCCGCGGGGATCGTGCCGCCGCTGACGGTCACCTCCGTCGCGGTCTGCCGCATGATCATGTGGACGGGCGGGGTGTGGCGCAGCGTCTCGGCGAGCGCCCGCCCGATCAGGCTGCGGTCCGCGCGTACCGCGGCGAACTGCTCGGGGTGCTTCAGCAGGCTCGTGAGCGTGCTCGCGATCGCCTTGTCGGTGGTCTCGCCGCCGGCCGACAGCAGCAGGCTGCAGAAGGACTTGATGTCCTCGTCACTCATCCGCACCCCGTCGATCTCCGCCCGGCACAGGCTGGAGAGCAGGTCGTCGCCCGGGTCGCGGCGGCGGTCCTGGATGATCGGGACCATGTAGTCGGCGAACTCGACGCGGGTGCGCAGTCCGGCGGCGTGGACCTCGGGGTCGGCCGCGAGGTTGCCGAGGAAGGCGACGATGCTGGTGTACCAGCCGTGGAACCGGTCGTGGTCCGCCTTGTCCAGTCCGAGCATGTCGGCGATGACGTTGACCGGGAGGCGGGTGGCGAAGGCGTCGACCAGGTCGGCCTCGCCGGCGTGGCGGAAGCCGTCGATCAACTCCCGGGAGTTGCGCTCGATGACGGGCAGGAACTTCTCTTGGAGGTCGCTGCCGCGGAAGGCGGGGGCGACCAGGGCCCGGCGCACCGAGTGTTCGCGTCCGCTGAGTTGGACGATCGTCTTTCCGTGGACGGGTTCGAGTTGCCAGTCGTAGTTGTCCGTGGTGTAGGCGGCGCCGTCCTTGAAGGCGCGGGCGACGTCCTCGTAGCGCGACAGGACGTAGCTCTGGGTGGGCTCGTGCCAGATCAGCGGGAAGTCCTCCCGCATGACGCGGTAGGCCGGATACGGGTCGGCGGCGAAGTCCGGCGAAAGGATGTCGGGTATCTGCTGGGCGGTGGCCATGGGACTCCTCGACAGTGTGACGGCCGTCTCACGCCAGGCTAGGCCCTTTCGGTGGGATTGCATCCGGGCCGGCCGGCAACTCCACGCGGCGGGCCACGGGCGCGCCGTGCGGCCCCCGGACCCCTGGGGCGCCGCACAGCACAGGGGCCCGACTGCGCGAACGCCCCGCGGCAGCTACGCGTTGGGGCGCAGCGTCCAGGCGATGGTCATCTCGCCGGTGACGGCGCCGTCCGCGCGCTGGATCGCCACGTGGACGTCGAACTCGGGCCGCTGCCCGGCGTCGAGTTCGGCGATGACGTCGGCCACCGGGCGGCCGAGCGTCGCGGTCGCCGTGACCTCGCCCTTCGCCAGCTTCTTGTAGCCGATCTCGGCGCGGACGGCGAGGGGCACGGCGCGGTGCAGTTGGTCGCCGAAGGCGGCGATCACGATCGCGCCGCTGGCGGACTCGGCGAGGGTGAACATGGCGCCGGCGTGCGGCCCCGCCACGTGGTTGTGGAAGGCGGCCTGGTCCGGCAGGCGCAGGACCGCGCGCTCGGCGGTGGTCTCCAGGTACTCCAGGTTCAGGGTTCGGACCATGGGGACGGTGGCGGTGAGCATCTCGCCCACGGACATCTGGTCAGCGCTCATGGCCGCGATGTTACCCGCGGGTAGCAGTCTTGGCCATCCCCGGCGCACGTCACCGCACCGGGCAGGCGTGGCCGCATTTCGGCCACCCTCTATGGTTACTCGCCATGTGGCCAGGACAGCAGCCGCCCGGGGGCGAGAACCCGCAGCACCAGAACCCGCAGCACCAGAACCCGTACCAACAGTCGGGGTATCCACAGCAGCCGAACCCCTATCAGCAGCCGGGGTACCAGCAGCCCAATCCGTACCAGCAGCCCACGGTTTCGCAGTACGCCGTACCGGGCCCGCCGCAACCGCCCCAGCCGCCGCAGGAGAACAAGAAGAAGACCACGCTCGTCGCGATCGTCGCCGTGACCGCCGTGGTCGCCACGGCGGTGGTCACCGGGGTCGTGGTGTTGCGCGACGACGACGGCGACGCGTCCGACAAGGCCGGTGGCGCCGCGGCCTCGTCGGCACCGCCCGCGTCCGCTTCCCCGTCGCAGCCGACGCAGGAGCCCTCCCCCACCGCGGACGACAATCCCCGCGGCGGAGCCACGGCGCAGCCGACGATCGCCGGCTGGAAGGTCGTCGTCAACCCCAAGCACGGCACGATGTTCGACGTGCCGCCGGAGTGGGAACTCCAGGGCGCCGGGGTGAGCACCGGCTTCGGCGACGAGAAGAAGGGCGACGGCTCCCCCGTCGTCGCGATGTCCGCGCCCGCGCACCTGAAGAACAAGTGGTGCGAGGCGGACTCCAACCGGGACGGCAAGAACGAGAGCTGGCGGCTGGCCTCGACCGGCACCAAGGGCGGCAAGGGCGCCAAGGACACCGCGACCGCAGCGTCCAACGAGGCGGTGAACTGGGTCTGGGCGGCCTATGCGCAGACCGAGCCCAAGGGCGTGGTGCGAGCGACCACGGCCACGTCGTACACCACCAAGTCCGGGCTGGTCGGCAGCGTGGCGACGGCGACGGCCGTCGGGACGAAGAAGCCCACGAAGTGCGACACCGACGGCAAGGCGATCGCCTTCAGCTTCAAGGACGCCCAGGGCGAGATCAAGTCGTGGGTGCTGTACGCGAACAAGGGCGTCAAGGACGAGTTGCCGGAGGCGACGGTCCAGCAGATCCTGAGCACCGTACGGCTCGCCAACCCCGTCGGGTCGTGAGACGCCGGCCGCCGGGCCGGCGCCGGCGTCAGCCGATGCCGAACGACCCGCCCGGCGGCTCGGGCGACGGCTCGGCGCCGTCGTCCCGTACGGGCAGCGCGCCCCCGATCAGCCGGGCGACGGCCGGCCCGTGCTCCATGCGCGCGGGGAAGGCGTCCGCGGCCGTGCGGCGCGCCAGCGCCGCGATGGCCTCGGTGTCGAAGGGCCGGCGCGAGGCGAGCAGCAGGACGTTGCCGAAGCGCCGCCCACGCAGTACGGCGGGCTCGGCGACCAGCGCGACTTCCGCGAACACGGCTGCGAAGGTGGCCAGTTGGGAGCGGAGGAAGGCGAAGGGGGCGCCGTCGGCGAGGTTGCCGGCGTAGACGCCACCCGGGCGGATGACGCGCTCCGCGGCCCGGGCGAACTCCACCGACGTCAGATGGGCGGGGACGCGCGAGCCGCCGAACACGTCCGCGACGAGGACGTCAACGCCGTCCGGCGGGGCCGCCGCCACGAAGGCGCGGGCGTCGTCGGCGTGCACCGCGACGCCGGCGCCGGCCGGCAGCGGGAGGTGCTCGGTCACCAGGGCGAGCAGCCCGCGGTCGGCCTCCACGACGTCCTGTCGCGAGCCCGGCCTCGTCGCGGCGACGTAGCGCGGCAGGCTCAGGGCGCCGCCGCCGAGGTGCAGCACGTCGAGCGGCGCCCCCTCGGGGGCGAGGACGTCCAGGAGGTGGGCGATGCGGCGGGCGTACTCGAACTCCAGGTGGGTGGGGTCGTCCAGGTCCACGTACGACTGCGGCGCCCCGTCGACCGTCAGCAGCCAGGCCCGCTCCCGGTCGACGTCGGGCAGCAGCCGGGCGGTGCCGTGGTCGACGGCGCGGACGACGGGTATCGCCTCGTCATGAGTCCCGCCCTCGTCCCCGTCCCCGTCCTCTGGGGATGACTGCTGTCCGTGCTGCGCGTGCTGGTCCACGTGTTCCATTGTGAACGCCGAAAGCGGCGGGGATGACCGCGGTGTGCCCGTCCCCCGCACGGGAGGACGGGCACACCGCCGCGGCGCGGTCAGACCACCTCGGTCACCGTGCCGGCGCCGACCGTACGGCCGCCCTCGCGGATCGCGAAGCCCAGCCCGGACTCCAGCGGCACCGGCCGGCCCAGCTCGACGGTCATGGTGACCGTGTCACCGGGGCGGGCGACGGCCGCCGCACCGAGGTCGACGTCCCCGACGACGTCCGCGGTGCGGATGTAGAACTGCGGTCGGTAGCCGGTGGCGACCGGGGTCGACCGACCGCCCTCGCGCTGCGACAGCAGATACACCTGCGCGGTAAACCTGCTGCTCGGGGTGGTGCTGCCGGGCGCCACGACCACGTGCCCGCGGCGCACCGCGTCCCGGGCGACGCCGCGCAGCAGCAGCGCGACGTTGTCGCCCGCCTCGGCGGACTCCATCGGCCGGCCGAAGGTCTCCAGGCCCGTGACGACCGTCTCGACGTCGGCGCCGATGACCTGCACCCGGTCGCCGACGCGGACGGTGCCGCGCTCGACGGCGCCGGTGACGACCGTGCCGCGGCCCGTGATGGTGAGCACGTTCTCCACCGACATCAGGAACGGCGCCTCGGTGTACCGCACGGGGACCGGAACGTAGGTGTCCACGGCGTCGAGCAGCGCCTCGACGGACGCGGTCCACCTCGGCTCGTCGCGCAGCGCCCCCAGCCCGGAGACCCGTACGACCGGCGCGGCGTCCCCGCCGTACCCGTGTTGGGTCAGCAGCTCGCGCACCTCCAGCTCCACCAGGTCGCTGAGCTCGTCGTCCGCCACGTCCGCGTAGCTGAGCGCGACGACGACGTGGTCGACGCCGACCTGGCGGGCGAGCAGCACGTGCTCGGCGGTCTGCGGCATGACGCCGTCGAGCGCGGACACGACGAGGATCGCCCCGTCGAGTTGGGCGGCGCCGGTGACCATGTTCTTCACGTAGTCGGCGTGGCCGGGCATGTCGACGTGCGCGTAGTGCCGGGTGTCGGTCTCGTACTCGACGTGCGCGATGTTGATGGTGATGCCGCGGCGCGCCTCCTCGGGCGCCCGGTCGATCCGGTCGAACGGCACGAAGCGGCTGGTGCCGCGGTCACTGAGCACCTTGGTGATGGCGGCGGTCAGGGTGGTCTTGCCGTGGTCGACGTGGCCCATGGTGCCGATGTTCAGGTGCGGCTTGGTGCGCACGTACGGCGTCTTGGGTGCGGTCTGCGCGTTCTTGGCTGCGGTGTGCGTGTTCTTCATCGGTGATCGTCCTCGAAGCTCGTGGCGTGGTGAGGACCCCTGGATGGTGCCGACCCTCCCCCTGTGGGGTCCCACCGGACGATCCGGGAAGGGTCAGCTTCGGGCGCCGTCGACGACGAGGAGAGCGGCAGCCCCCAGCAGCGCCGCGACTGCGGCGCTCTCTGCGGTGGAGGCGTACCGGAACATGCGCCGATCATGTCCGCCGCACGGGGTCCGCGTCGACTGGTTTTCACGGCGTCGCCGCGGCCGTGCCGTGGCCTTCGGCACCGGGCCCGACGGCCCGAACCGCGGTGTGCCACGGGGCGGATCGAGACCGGGTGAGGCCCCGGTTACGGCGATCACCGACCCCCGTCGGTTACTCTCCCCGGATGTTCGAGCCCGCGCCCGCTTCCGCGCCCTCCCCCGGTCTCGCAGTCCGCTGCGCCAGGGTGTTGTTCTCCCCCTGGTCCCGGCTGACGCTGCTGGCGCTGGTGCTCGCCACGGCCGGTGCGCTGGTGGTGGCGTACGAGCCGCAGCGACTGCTCTCCGAGGGCTGGCCGCCGGTGCAGTTGGGCGGGGTCGCCGCGGTCGTGCTGTACGCCGTGGCCTACGGGGCGTGCACCGCGGCCTTCGTGCCGCGTCCGCTGCTGAACCTCGCGGCCGGCGCGCTCTTCGGCTCCCAGGCCGGGCTGGTGTCGGCGGTGGCGGGCACGGTGTTCGGAGCGGGCATCGCGTTCGCACTCGGGCGGCTGCTGGGTCAGGACGCGCTGCGTCCGCTGCTGCGCGGGCGGTGGTTGAAGGCGGCCGATCACCAACTCAGCGCGCACGGGTTCCGCTCGATGCTCGCGGTGCGGCTCTTTCCCGGAATTCCGTTCGCCGCCGCGAACTACTGTGCGGCGGTCTCCCGTATGGGATATGCGCCTTTCTTGCTGGCCACGGCCATCGGTTCGATTCCGAACACCGCCGCGTATGTGATCGCGGGCAGCAGGGCGGGGTCGCCGACCTCTCCGGCCTTTGTGATCTCGACCGGCTTCATCGTGGTGACCGGGGTGATAGCCGCGGTCGTCGCCTGGCGCAAGCGCCACAGGTTGGGCCGGAATTAACCGTTCGTTCACCCCTTCGGGGGCACGAGCGTGCGCATCACTTCGGGGCGCTACGCTTCGCGCCGTCAGACCGCGATCATTTCTTCGCTTCTTGGGTGGCGTAGCTATTCATGTCTTGGTTCGAAGCATTCATCCTCGGACTCGTCCAGGGGCTCACCGAATTCCTGCCCATCTCGTCGAGTGCGCACCTTCGACTGACCGCGGCGTTCGCGGGCTGGCACGATCCGGGGGCGGCGTTCACCGCGATCACCCAGATCGGCACCGAGACCGCCGTGCTGATCTACTTCCGCAAGGACATCGCCAGGATCGTCTCGGCGTGGTTCCGCTCGCTCACCGACAAGGCGATGCGCAGTGACCACGACGCGCAGATGGGCTGGCTGGTCATCATCGGTTCGATCCCCATCGGGGTCCTCGGCATCACGTTGAAGGACCAGATCGAGGGCCCGTTCCGCGATCTGCGGCTGATCGCGACGACGCTGATCGTCATGGGCATCGTCCTCGGCGTCGCGGACCGCCTCGCCGCCCGCGACGAGACCGGCGGCCGGCACCGCGCGGTCAAGCAGCGCAAGACCCTGAAGGAACTGACCGTCAGGGACGGCCTGATCTACGGCTTCTGCCAGGCCATGGCCTTGATCCCGGGCGTCTCCCGCTCGGGCGCCACGATCAGCGGCGGTCTGCTGATGGGCTACACCCGGGAGGCGGCGGCCCGTTACTCGTTCCTGCTGGCGATCCCGGCGGTGCTCGCCTCCGGCGCGTACGAGTTGAAGGACGCTGGCGAGGGGCACGTGTCCTGGGGGCCGACGGTCTTCGCGACGCTGATCGCCTTCGTCGTCGGATATGCCGTTATCGCATGGTTTATGAAGTTTATTACGACAAAAAGCTTCATGCCGTTCGTGGTCTACCGCATCCTGCTTGGCATCCTCATCTTCGCCCTGGTCGGGGCGGGCGTGCTCAGCCCGCACGCGGGTGAGTCGGGCGGCTGAGCACGCCCCCGGGCAGTCCGGGACGGCCTGAGGCGGCACCTTCCGTACGGGATTCCCGTACGGAAGGTGCCGCTTCCTTTACCCCGTGCGACGACTCGTACGACATGAGCTTCGTCACCACACCGCACTTCACGCCGTTCGTAGCAAACCGATCAATCTCGCACCCCTATGTCCGATATCGCCCCCGTTTCTCCGGGCCGAACGGAGTGCGGAGGGTCACTCCACTGCCGGCGGCGGCGCTCCACGGACGCCGTCGCCCCGGTTTCCGTCCCCGCCCGAGGCCGTAACCTGAAGGCATGTCCACCCTCCCGAGCGAGTCCGAGGCCACCGCTGCCTCGTCGTCCTCCCCGTCCGCCGCCGAACTGAACGCACGCATCCGCGAGCTGTGGGCCGACGGGCGGCTGCCGGAGGAGAGGCGCGGGGAGTACGAGGCTCTGGTGCTGAAGTGGGCGACCGCGCTGGCGCACGTCGAGCGCGCGGCCTGAACCGCGCCCTCGCCCACGCCCCGACGCCGCCACCACCCCACCGGCCCAGCCGGACGGTGCGTAGCGGGCCGGCGTTCGAGCTCGGCTAGCCTGACTGCACGATGAACCGTCTGACCACGTCTTTGGCCACGCCCTGGGGCGACCTCGCGCTCGCCCGCTTCCCCGAGGACCCCCGCGACCCACTCCGCGCCTGGGACGCCGCCGACGAGTACCTGCTGCGGCACCTGGACGACCAGGGCACGGACCTGACCGGGGCGGTGACCGTGCTCGGCGACCGGTGGGGCGCGCTCACCGTCGCACTCGCCGCCCGCGGCGCGACGCCCGTGCAGATCACGGACTCCTCCCTCGGCCAGCGGGCGACCCGCGCGAACCTGGCCCGCAACGACGCGGCGCCGCAGGCCGTACGGCTGCTGTCGACCCGTGACGAGCCGCCGACGCGGATCGACGTGCTGGTGGTACGGGTGCCCAAGAGCCTGGCCCTGTTGGAGGACCAGCTCCACCGGCTCGCGCCCGCCCTGCACCGGGGCACCGTCGTCGTCGGCACCGGCATGGTCAGCGAGATCCACACCTCCACGCTGCAGCTGTTCGAGCAGCTCGTCGGAGAGACCCGCACCTCCCTGGCGGTGCGCAAGGCCCGGCTGATCTTCAGCACCCCCGATCCGTCGCTCCGGCCGCCGGCGAACCCCTGGCCCCTGCGGTACGCGCTGCCCGACGGCATCGGGCCGATGGCGGGCCGTACGGTGACCAACCACGCCGGCGTTTTCTGCGCTGACCGGCTCGACATCGGCACCCGGCTCTTCCTCGCCCACCTGCCGCAGCGGCAGGGCCCGCTGGACGTGGTCGACCTGGGGTGCGGCAACGGCGTCGTCGGCACCGCCGCCGCGCTGGCCAACCCGGACGCCACGGTGACCTTCGCCGACGAGTCGTTCTCCGCGGTCGCCTCCGCCGAGGCCACCCACCGCGAGAACGCCGGCCCGGCCGGCGCCGCCCGCTTCCTGGTCGGCGACTGCCTGGCCGACCTGCCGGACGCCTCGGTGGACCTGGTGCTGACCAATCCGCCCTTCCACTCGCACCGGGCGACGACCGACACCACCGCGCGCCGGATGTTCTTCGACGCCCGCCGCGCACTGCGGCCCGGCGGCGAGCTGTGGGTCGTCGGCAACCGCCATCTGGGCTACCACGTCCGCCTCCGCCGGCTCTTCGGTGACTGCGAGGTGGTGGCGAGCAATCCGAAGTTCGTGGTGCTGCGGGCCACGGCCGACCCCGCCCGCGTCCGCCGTTCGCGTGCCGGCGCGCGCTGACTGGCCTGCACGAGTCTTGGCCCCCGGCCTCCGCTGTCCGACACTGAGCCGATGACGCAGCGCGTGGATCTTTCGACCGTGATGGACCGACTGGCCATCGACGATCTGGTCACGGGGTACGCGGTGGCCGTGGACGACGGCGACTGGAGCGCCTTCCGGGACCTGTTCACCGATGACGGGCGGATGGACTGCCGCAGCCCGGGCGGCATCGAGGGGGCGATCCCGGAGGTGACGGACTGGCTGACGCAGTCGTTGCGGCCGTTCCCGGTGCGCCAGCACCTCATCGTCAACCGCCGGGTGACCATCCAGGACCTCGGGGGCTACCCCGGCGACCGCGCCGAGGTGCAGGCCGACTACGTGTGCCCGATGCGGTGGGAGTCGGGCGAGGACCTCGTGGCCGGCGGGCGGTACCGGTTCTCCCTCACCCGTACGGACGAGGGGTGGCGGCTGAGCGGCGTGGTGGTCCAGGAGCGGTGGCGGCGCACTTCCACCGACCGGAGCGACTGACACCGGCCCGGCGCGCCCCACCGGGCGCCGTGCGACCACGGGTGCGTTTGTCCCTCCCCCGACCCGCGCACACACTGGGGAGGGGCGCCCCGCGGGGCGTGCCGCTCGCCGTCCGGCAGTGCCGAGGAGTCGCCGCATGCGGATGCCGGCCACCCGCAAGAGGGCCGTTGCCGCGTTCGTCGCGGGCGCGCTGCCGGTGTTCTCCTTCCCGGCGCCCGCGCTGTGGTGGTTCGCGTACGTGGCCCTGGTGCCGTGGCTGCTGTTGCTGCGCACCGCGCCGACGGGCCGCCGGGCGGCCTTCGAGGGCTGGCTCGGCGGCACCGGCTTCCTGATCGCCGTGCACAGTTGGCTGGTGCCGAACCTGCACGTCTTCATCGTGCTGCTGGCCGCGCTGCTCGGGCTGTTGTGGGCGCCCTGGGGTTGGCTGGTGCGCGCCCTGCTCGGCGCGGCGCCGTCGGCGTGGCGGGCCGCGCTGGCGGTCGCGGCCGTCCCGTCGGGCTGGCTGATGATCGAGCTGGTCCGCTCGTGGCAGGGGCTGGGCGGGCCGTGGGGGCTGATGGGGGCCAGCCAGTGGCAGGTGCCGCCCGCGCTGCGGCTGGCGTCCGTTGGCGGCGTGTGGCTGGTGAGCCTGCTGGTGGTGGCGGTGAACACCGCGGTCACCGCGGCGATCGCGCTCCCCCGGGCCCGGCTCGCGGGCATCGTGGCCGTGCTGCTCTGTGCGCTGGTCACCGGCGCCGCATCAGCGTGGGCGCCCCGGCCGCAGGTGCGTGGGCACGCGCGGATCGCGGTCGTCCAGCCGGGGGTGATCGCCGGCGTCGACCGGCGTCTGGCGCGCGAGGAGGAGCTGACGCGTGCGCTCGCCGGACAGCGGCTGGATCTGGTGGTGTGGGGCGAGAGCAGCGTGGGCGAGGACCTGTACGCGCGGCCCGGGCTGACGGCCGATCTCGCGGCGCTCTCCCGTGCCGTCGGCGCCGATCTGCTCGTCAACGTGGACGCCCGGCGCACCGGCGCGACCGGGAGTGACGGCGGGATCTACAAGAGCTCGGTGCTGATCGGGCCGCGGGGCCTGACGGGGCAGCGCTACGACAAGATGCGGCTGGTGCCGTTCGGGGAGTACGTGCCGCTGCGCTCCGTCCTCGGCTGGGTGACGTCGGTGGGCCGGGCGGCGCGGGAGAACCGGTTGCGCGGCACGCACCAGGTCGTGATGGAGCTGCCGGGCGGCGGCCCGCGCATCGGCCCGTTGATCTGCTTCGAGACCGCCTTCCCCGACATGAGCCGGAACCTGGTCAGGGACGGCGCCCAGGTCCTGGTCGCGCAGTCGTCGACGTCGACGTTCCAGGACAGCTGGGCGCCCGCGCAGCACGCCTCGCTGGGGGCGCTGCGGGCGGCGGAGACGGGGCGCTCCATGGTGCACGCCACGCTGACCGGGATCAGCGCCGCGTACGCACCGGACGGCGCCCCCGTCGGGCGCAGACTGCCGGTGCACAGCAGCACGGCCGAGGTGTACGACGTCCCGGTGGCGACGGGCACGACCCCGTTCGTGCGCTACGGCGACTGGGCGGTGTACGGCGCCCTCGGCGTGCTGGTCGCGCTGGGCGCCACCGTCGGCGTCCGACGGTTCAGCGGGCCTGGTCGAGGGCGCTGAGGACGACCTGTTCGCACAGTTCGTGGGTGCGCAGCGCGTCCTGGGCGCTGGGGACCCGTCCCGTGCGCACCGCGTCGAGGAAGCTCAGCGTTGCCTGCTCGATGCCGCGCTGGCGGGCCACCGGCACCCAGTCGCCGCGGCGGCGCACGCTGGGCTGTCCCTTGTGGTCGACGACCTCCGCGAGGTTGCGCACCTCGCGCTTGGTGTCCTGCCCCGAGACCTCCAAGATCTCCTCGGTGGAACCGCTGAGGTGGTTCATCACTCCGACGGCGGTGAATCCGTCGCCGGAGAGTTGGAGCAGGACGTGGTGCATCAGCCCGTCGACGATCCTCGCCCGGACGTCGGTGTGCGTGACCGTGCCGGGGACGAGGAAGCGGAGGGTGTCGACGACGTGGATGAAGTCGTCGAAGACGAAGGTGCGGGGGTCCTCGGGCAGGCCGACCCGGTTCTTCTGCATCAGGATCAGCTCACGCGGGTGCTCCACGCACTGGGCGTAGCCGGGCGCCAGGCGGCGGTTGAAACCGACGGCGAGGCCGGTGCCGCGGGACTCGGCGAGGGCCACCAGGCGCTGTGCGTCGGCGAGTTCGTACGCCAGCGGCTTGTCGCAGTAGGTGGGGACGCCGGCGTTCAGGAGCGCTTCGACGATCTCGGGGTGGGTGGCGGTCGGCGAGTGGACGAACGCCGCGTCCAGGCCCTGGTCGAGGAGGGCGTCCAGGGTGGTGTGCCGGTGGTCGTCGGGGACGCGGTGGGCGTCGCCGACCCGGGCGAGGGTGGCCGGCGTGCGGGTCTGGAGGTGGAGGTCGATTCCGGGCACGGAGCCCAGGACGGGAAGGTACGCCTTCTGGGCGATGTCTCCGAGACCGATGCAGCCGACCTTCACGAAGCCTCCTTGGCGCGCTCGCTTTCGCCCGCTCCGGGCCCGGCCAGCATACGTGGGCCGGGTCGGCCGCCCTTCGGCGATCCCGATGCGTTCGGCCGTGCGGCCTCGTCCGGCGCCAACGGCGGCTCGCCACGGTGGCGTTGGAGCAGTCGCGTGATTCACGCCGTGATATTCGGACGGCCGGGGGACGGTACCGCGGGTCGGTCTCGACGGTGCCGGTCCACGGCCCGGCCCGGTGGCGACGTACGAGTGCTTCGCCGGCATCGGGCGCTTGACCCTCGGTTTCCCCTTCGGTTTCCGCGCCCGCGGCGGATCCAGCAACGCCCCATAGTGCGTGGCGCGTATCGAAGAGTCCAAACGGGCCGAAGTGGGGAAATCGCGACCGCAAACACGACAGGGCGGCTTCCGCGCATCCCGTGAGCGCCGCATGGGCATCGCGGGCGAATCCATAGGCGGGGTTGACCCGTTGAACTTGGCATGTACTCTCTAATTGAGAGACGGCATCATTGAGGGAGACACGTTTTCTTCAGGGGGACTCATCCATGGCTGTGCAGCTCTTGAATTGCTCACTCGTCAATCGACGCGCCGGATGGGCGTTCACCTAGAGACGTGTCCAGACGGTGTGACGTACGGGCATTGCGGCTCCGCACGCAATTGCGGCGCGTGCGACGTTTTCCGAGCAGCGTAAATCGCCGATGAAGCGTTTCGCCATTCGAACGACTTCCAGCACGGGCTGACTCGGGCGGTACTCAGCAGGCCCCGATCTCTTGCGGTCATGCATTCCGCGCTGCTGGCCTTCCGCTGCGAGGGCGACGCCTTCGATCAGTTCGGCCGACTCATCGGGCAGCCCCCGCCGCTGAACGGCGCCGGTCGAACCGATGAACGGTGCCGGTCGGCGCTGTCCTCACCCGTCTGCGAGCCCTCGTGGGGCAGCACGTAGCTCAGCTCAAGGGCTGACACGTGCCACAAGATCCGCATCGGCCCGGGACAGGGCAACGCCCTGCTGCCCGCGCTCCTCCATTCCTCTTTCGTAGCGAAGCAGAGAAAGAGCCGCGACATCTCACTGAACGAAAGGCAAAGTCTTGACCAATTCGTCTTCCGGTCGGCAGATCGAGATCTCCTGGCCCGACCTGAACATCACCGTGACCGCGGAACTCGACGGCCGCAACACCGAACTCGCCGATGCGTTGTGGGAGTCGTTGCCCTACCGGAGTCTGCAGGGACACGCACTGGTGGCGGGAGAGCACCTCTACCACGCGGCACCGATCCCGTCGCTGCTGCACCTGTCCCCCTCCACCCGGATCGCCGATAGGCGAGATGCACCCAACGGGACCGTTTTCTGCTCCGGACTACAGCATTTGGGCATCAAATACGGCACGTTGACCGAGCCGATGCCGGCGGCCCCGGTGGGCCACATCATGCAGGCGGACATACCCGGACTGCTGGAGGCCGGGCAGGCGATCTGGGATTCGGTCTATTCGACGAAGAAGCCGATCCTCGCGGAGGTCCGAAAGGCGGGCTCCGCAGGCGGCCACAGCATTCCGCAGTTGCCCGCCGCGGATGCCGACGCGCAGCGTCTCATCCACGACGTGCATGCCGCGACCGAGCTGGCCTGGCTGTCCGGACCGCAGGAACTCACCGATCTCCACACGGGAGTGATCCCCTCCGGGGCCGGCAGTTTCGAGACGGTGCTGCCGACCCTGCTGTTCGTCAACGGCGAGACCCGCCCGCTGGGGTACGCCACGTACGGCGGTCTGGTGCGGGCCGCCGTCCAGGACATGCCGATGGACTCCCTGCGCCACATGACGCGCCTGTTGGTCGGCGTGCCCGCCGAGTTCCTGGGCTACTGCGGCCTGGAGCAGCTCTGGAGCTTCACCCAGCGCTTCCTCGCCTGCCTCGACCAGCTCGACCGCGACGACTTCCTGAGCGTGACGAGCCAGCTGGCCCTCTACGTCAACTGCCTGGGCGGCTGGAACCTGCACCTGTACCCGTGGGACTCCGGCGACCACCTGCGCCAACTGCGCCCCAGTGAACCGGTCGGCCGGTCGTGACCCGACTGCCCGAACGCGCGGACGCCGTCGTCATCGGCGGCGGTGTCATCGGCACGTCCGTGGCGTGCCAGCTCGCCGAAGCAGGCGTCAGTACGGTCCTGTTGGAGCGCGGCGCGCTCGGTTCCGGGTCGTCCGGGACCACCGCGGGCGTCGTGCGCACCTACTTCCCCGGCAACCCCCTCATCAGCAGCCTCGCCGTCCGCAGCCTGGCCGCCTACCACTCCTTCGCCGACCGGACCGGAACCGACCTCGGCCTGCAGCGCATCGGCCTGCTCGTGCTGTTCGGCGACGAACAGCAGGTGCGGGACTTCCGGGACACCCACGCCGCCCAGCGGGCAGCCGGAGTGGACGTCGAACTCGTGAGCCCGGCCGAAGCGGCGCGGCTCAATCCGCTGGTCGACGAGCGAACCGTGGTGGCGGCGGCCTGGTCGCCCGAGGCGTACGCCTGCGATCCGGTCGCGATCGTGCACGGCTACGCCACGGCCGCCCGGCAGGCCGGCGCCGTCCTGCACACGGACACTCCCGTCACCGGCATCGACCCGGACGGTCGGGTCCACACGCCCGCGGGCAGCATCCGCGCCGACTCCGTCGTCTGCGCGGCGGGCCCCTGGGCGGGGGCGGTCGCCGCCCTGGCCGACGTACGGGTCCCCGTCACCACCTACCCCGTCGACATGCTCCTGACCGACGCCCCCGGTGGTGCCCCGCGCAGCCCTCTGCCGATGACCATGCACCCCTCCAGCCTGCGGATCCGAAGCTGGGGGGACCGCGTCCTCGTCGGCATGGGCCGCCCCGCTGCGGACGAGACCCACCAGAGCTGGCTGCAACGGGTGTCACGGCACCTCGGCGGGACCTACCCGGCCCTCGCCGGCAGCGACCTTGAGGTCGGCTGGAGCGGGAACCTCGACGTCAGTCCGGACGGGATGGCCTTCATCGGCCGCGACCCCGTCCGCCCGTTCTTCTACGCGGCCGGCTTCTCGGGGCAGGGGCTGTGTCAAGCCCCCGCCGCCGGGGAGATCGTCCGAAACCTCGTGCTCGACGAGGAGCCCTGGACCGACACCACCGGCCTCTCCACCGCCCGCTTGCTCAGCGGCTCGGTCGAGGCCGGGTAGCACAGATTTCGAGAGGAAGAACCATGGTCGAGCACGCTGGCGGAGAGTTCGTCCGGCAGATGATGCAGTGGCATTTCAGCCCGGAGACCGGGTCGCCGTTCTGGTTGAAACGGGCCGAGAGCCTGGACTTCGATCCGTTGAGCGACGTTCGGGACTTCGACGACCTCGGCCTGTTCCCCAACGTGGTGGACGAGCTGCGCGACGTCGGCGTCCGTGAGCTGATCCCCCGCGGCTACGGCGACGAGCACGGCGCGTCCGTCTACGAGAGCGGCGGCACCACCGGGCAGCCCAAGCGCGTGATGTACAGCGCGGAGTGGCACCGGCGCAGCGTCGAGTGGTTCAGTGAGCGGCTGGACGCCCACGGCGTACCGCGGAACGTCGACTGGCTGAGCGCGGTTCCCACCGGGCCGCACAACGTCGGGGCGATGGCGATCGACGCCGCGATGACCCGGGGCGGGCTGAACTTCAGCATCGATCTGGACCCGCGCTGGGTGAAGAAGCTGATCGCGCAGGGCCGGACGGACATGGTCGGCGCCTACACCGATCACCTCGTCGAACAGATCGGCCACATCCTGGCCAGCCAGGACGTGGGCGTCCTCTTCGCCACTCCGCCGATGCTGGAACAGCTCGCGCACCACGACGATCTGGTGGAGCTGGTGAACCGGAAGGTCCGCGCGATCATCTGGGGTGGTACGCATCTGGACGCCGACACCCGGGACCTGCTGCGCGACGAGGTGTTCGGGAACGTGAAGCTGGTCGGCGGGTACGGCGGCACGATGATGCTGGGGACGTCGATGGAGCGCCCGGGGCTCGGTGACGACGAGCCGTGCGTGTTCGACTCGTTCGCTCCGTACACCTCGTTCCGGGTGATCGACCCCGACACCGGCCGGGTCGTTCCGTACGGCGAGCGCGGGCAGGTCGTCCTGCACCACCTGAGCCGAAGCGCCCTGCTGGTCAACAACGTCGAGCGGGACTACGCCACCCGGATCGCACCGGTGGGCGGCGGCTTCGGCGACGCGGTCGCGGACGTCGCCCCCGTGGCGTCCTTCGGGGACACGACGGTCGTCGAGGGCGTGTACTGATGTTGCCCTTGGACGTCCTCGGTCCCGGCGGCCCCTATCGGTCCCGGCGCCGGGAGACCGTGCGGAACCTCGCGGGAGACCCGGTCGCGGAGCTGAGCCTCGCGCCCTCGCTCTACGTCACCCGCGCGATCAAGGCCCTGCGCCGGGCGCCGGCACCGCCCGTCGAAGCGAGGGCCGCGGCGTTCGCACGGGCGGCCCGGGCGTTCGCCACCGAGCCGGTCGCGGGGCTGACGCCGCAGGAGTACCAGCACACCGTCAGCGCGGTCACCGGGATTCCGATCTCGGTGGTGCGCGACGCCACCGGCAGCCTCGCCCGGGCCGCCGAGCTGATCCACCGGAGCGTGGAGAACGCCCGGCCGGTCGGTGCGGTCGACTCGTGGCGCGATCCGCGGGCCCGGGACGGTGCGGCGGTGTGGACCCGGCGCGGCGAGGTGTTCGCCGTCCACGCGGCGGGCAACCACCCCGCGGTGCACGAGGGTTGGCTCGATGCCCTCGCGCTCGGCTACCGCGTCGCCGTGCGCCCCTCCCGCCGTGAGCCGTTCACTCCGCACCGGCTGGTCACGGCCCTGCGCGAGGCCGGTTTCGGCGACGAGGGAGTCGTGTTGCTGCCCACCGACCACGACGTGGCCGGTGACGTCCTCGGGCACGCCGACTTCGGCATGGTGTACGGCGGTGCGGACGTCGTGGCCAAGTACGCGGGCGATCCACGCGTCCTGCCGCAGGGCCCCGGGCGCTCCAAGGTGCTCATCACCGCCGAGACGGAGTGGGAGCCGATCGTCGACACCCTCGTGGAGTCGATCAGCAGTGGCGGGGGCGTCGGCTGCGTCAACGCGACCGGCGTGCTGGTCGAGGGCGACCCCTCCCCCGTGGCCGCGGCGATCGCCGAGCGGCTGGCCGCGCTGCCCAGCCTGCCGTCGACGGACGAGCGGGCGGTCCTGCCCGTACAACCCGTCGGTCTGGCCCGTCGGTGGGACGGGCTGCTGCGGCAGCGGGCGGCGGGCACCAAGGCGTGGCTCGGCGGTGACGGCGTCGTCGACGACCTCGGCGACGGCTCCGCGGTGCTCCGGCCCGCGGTGCACCAGCTCGACAGCCCGTTCGCGCAGCAGCTCGGGATCGAGTTGGGCTTCCCCTGTGCGTGGGTCGCGCCGTGGGACCGCGACGCCGGGATCCGGCCGTTGCGCAACACCCTCGTACTGACGGCCGTCACCACCGACGCGGACCTGATCGACGCGTTGGTGGCGGAGCCGACCATCGCCAACGTGTACGTCGGCGACCATCCGACGCCGTGGATGGAGCACGGGCTGCCGCACGACGGCTACCTCGCCGAGTTCCTCATGCGCACCAAGACGGTGCGCCGCTGACGCAAGGGGGGCGGTTCCTGGCACCGACCGCCCCCTTCGCCCGTTCCACAAGCGTCAGTGGTGGTCCTTCAGGTGCGACGTGTCGTTCAGCAGTCGCACGGTCGCGCTCCCGTCGCCGTCGTAGGTCACCACGGTCAGCGAGGCCGCCGACAGCTCCATCCGGAACAGCGTCCGGGGCGGCGCGTCCAGCGCCAGCCTGACCAGCGTCCGCAACACCCCGACGTGCGAGACGACCAGCACCGTCTGGCCCGCGTACCGCGTCAGGAGCCGGTCCCGTGCGAGCGCGGCCCGGCGCGCAACCGCGGTGAACGTCTCGCCGGTGCCGCCCGGCACCGCGGAAGGAGAGGCGAGCCAGGCCGCCATCTCGTCCGGGTGGCGCTCGCGCACCTCGGCGAACGTCAGTCCCTCCCAGGCGCCGAAGTCCGCCTCGGTGAGCCGTTCGTCGACGCGTACTTCCAGGCCCAGGCCCCGGGCCGCCGCCTCCGCCGTCTGCCGGGCTCGGCGCAGCGGTGAGGACACCACCGCCCGTACGGCACCGCGTGCCGCGAGCATCCTGCCGGCGGCCTCGGCCTGCCGGCGCCCGGCCGGTGACAGCGCGGGGTCGGATCCGCCGCTGCCGGACAACCGCTTCTGCGGCGTCAGGGCGGTCTCGCCGTGGCGCAGCAGCAGAAGGGTGGTGGGGGCGCCCCGGTCGTTCACCCCGTCGGCCGCTCCACGACCCGTTCCGGTGTCGATGCGCATCGGAGCACCTTTCGGTCACGGCCCCCGTCGCCGGCGGCGCGGTGGCGCAGCGGGCACGTCAGCGGAGTGCGGCGATGACCGGCGCGAAGTTCTCCATGTTGAACTCCATGACCGTGAAGTAGGTGAAGCCGTAGCGTTCGCGGCGCTCCTTGAGCTGTTGCGCGATCTCCTCCGGGGTTCCGGTCACCACGCTGGGCGGGTCCTCGGGGCCGTCCGCGGCGTCGGGCGGCAGCGAGAGGAACCTGTCGGGCGTTTCGGTGCCGTCGGTGCTCTCGGTGGACTGAAGCACCTGCTGTAGGAGGAGGTTGAACTCCACGGAGTCGGTGCGGTCCCCGAGCAGGCCGCGCACGTAGGCGATCCGTTCGTCCATCTGTGCGGTGCTGGCGAAGTGGAGTGCGTCGCCGGTGGGGCTGGCCCAGCCTCCCGGGAAGGCGATGATGTCGGCGTGCTCGGCGGCCACCCGCATCAGCCGGTCCCCCCAGCCCGCGATCATCACGGGCGGCCCGGAAGGTTGGGCAGGACGCGGCTGGTACTCCGGGTCCTCGAACAGACCGCGCAAGGTGGTGACGGTCCTTTCGAGCTGCTGGACCCGCTGTCCGCCGCTGGGGAACGGCATCTCCGCGAGGTCGAACTCGGCCTTCACGTAGCCTGCGCCGAGCCCCAGTTCCAGGCGCCCGTCGACGAACTGGTCGGTGCTCGCCACGTCACGTGCGAGCAGGGCGGCGTTGTAGAACGGCGTGTTCAGCACGAACGTGGTCAGCCGCGCCCGTTCGGTCGCCTCGGCCGCGAGCACGATGGCGGGAAACGGCGCGGGGGCTCCCAGGTGATCGGCCACTCCGATCACGTCGTAACCGAGTTCCTCGGCTCTGCGGCACTTCGCGCTCCACTCGCGTCGCGAACCGGGAACGAACATGTTGACACCGAAGCGGAACGGTCGCTGCGAAGACATCCCGTCTGTGTACCACACGATGATCATCCCGTCAGCCCGCTCGGTGAGGGGCAGTTGGCGACCGCGTACGGGGCTGGATGCACTGCCCCGGCGGCGCTTCTGCGTGCTGCCTGGTGGGGGCGGGTACGCCGGGATCACGCCCCGGCCAAGTGGCCTGGGGCGCGGTCCGATATCACCGCCACCGCGGCCCGCGATTTCGGCATCCGCGTCCGAGTCCCGGGAGGGCGTCGGGCGCAGGGCCACCGGAAGCTGACGCCACCGGAGGCTGAACGGCACGTCACCCGTGTGGGCCAATGTCGGCCCGTCCCATCGCGTAAACCCCCCACGACACAGCAGAGTTGCCAAGGTGCAGCGAACGACGAGCGCCCGCGACGGCCGGGCCGCCTCAAGAACGACCCTGTTGACCCTGACGACGGCGGCGAGCGCCGCGCTGGGGCTCACGATGACCGGCTGCGTGGCAGTGGAGCCGCGCCGACCGCCCGCGCCGGCACCGCACAGCAGCCCGCAGAGCACGCCGCCGGCCACCGGGCCGCAGATCGCGCAGGGCCCGGCGCGCGAGGCTCTGGGGTCGCCCGCGACGCCGAAGGACTCCGCCCGGCCGCGACCGGCGGACGCGTCGCCCGACCGTGCGCCCAAGGCACCGCGGCAGCGGTCGGCCGATGCGGAACGCCCCCGCAAGCAGCCGCCCCCGCCGCCACGCCCGGCCGCACCGGCACCGCCCGCCCCCCTCCCGGACCCCTGCGGCCTGGCCGAGTCCTACGGCGGCTGGAACCCCGACAGCCCCCAAGCCGGCATGTGCCGAGACGCGTACCGCCCCTGAGCGCGCTATGGCCTGTGCCCCTGGACATAGCCGCCGTAGCCCTACGGAAACGTTGGTCTCCACCGGCCGGTGGTGGGCTGTTCGCGCAGTTCCCCGCGCCCCTAAACACCCTGCCCTCGCCCCGCAGAGAAATGACAGGGGCGGCGAATTAGGGGCGCGGGGAACTGCGCGAACAGCCACGGACGGGCCGAGGTCGCCACGATCGCTAAGCCACCCACGGCGCTACCGCGTCTGCCAAGACGGGCAGCCGCGACCCCACGGACACGACCAAGGGTCCATCGGTCGGGCGCGTCACCCCCCGTCCACCTGGCGCGCCACGCGCTCAATCGCGGCCCGCACCCCGCGCCCGTACCCGTCGTCGCGGAGCGCTCCGCTCGCCCCGCGCGCCCGGGCCAGGTGGAGCCGGGCCGCACCCGGGTCCTGGAGCTTGACGTAGTCCGCGGCGAGATCGAGGTGGAGCGCCGGATACAGCGCCGCCAGCGCCAGCGCGGCTCCGCGGTCGACCGGACGCTCCTGGGCCAGCGAGTCGGCCGCCGCGAGCGCCCGTAGGTCCCAGGCGAGTTCGTCGCCGGGGTCGTCCTGGGCGTCCGCCAGATAGTGCGCGAGGGTGCACCGCTGGAGCGGATCGCCCGTCTCCCCGATCTCCGCCCAGAGCGCGCCGAACCGATTCCGCGCCTCCTCCCGGTCGCCGCCGTGTAGCAGCATCGCCGCCTGCCCGATCCGGGTCATGACGGCGTCGCCGGACGTCTGCTGCTGTGCCACCTGGACCTCCCGCTTCCGTGCGGCGCCGGGAGAGGGCCCGGCGTGCCGCTGCGACCGACGCTAACGGCCGCACCGGCGAAACCCGGACAGGCTCGGGCGGCGACCCGGGCCCGTCAGCCGGGCGCCCCACCGCACGGGTGCCCCGGCACCCGAGCGCTCGGACACCCGGCTAGGGGGGCTTCTGATGGATCAGGCTGGTTGAGGGTGGGGGTTCCTCCCACGCCCTCCGGGCGTAGGGGGAGGGGTCTGGTGCCGTGGATCTTCCCCCTGTGCCCTGCGGGCACGGGGGCCCAGCGGAGGAGGGAGTCGACGCGGTGGGGGCACCTCCCGTGCCCGCAGGGCACAAGGGGCCGTCGGCGACCGACGACAACGCGGAGAGGGGGCACCTCCCGGACCGAAGGCCCAGGGGGAGCGGCACCAGGACACGCGAGCCCAGCAAGATCCATCAGAAGCCCCCTAGGGGCGTCAGCCCAGATTGGGGATGCGCCAGTCGATCGGCTCGTGCCCCTGCGCCGCGACGGCTTCGTTGATCTGCGTGAAGGGGTGCGATCCGAAGAACTTCTTCGCCGACAGCGGCGAGGGATGGGCGCCCTTCACGATCACGTGCCGGCTCTCGTCGATGAGCGGCGCCTTCTTCTGCGCGTAATTGCCCCACAGGACGAAGACGGCCGGGTCCGGACGGTCGGCGACGGCGCGGATCACCGCGTCCGTCACCTTCTCCCAGCCCTTGTTCTTGTGCGAATTGGCCTCCCCGGCCCGGACCGTCAGCACTGCGTTCAGCAGCAGGACGCCCTGCTCGGCCCAGGGCATCAGATAGCCGTTGTCCGGGACGGGCAGACCGAGCTCGGCCTGCATCTCCTTGTAGATGTTGCGCAGGGAGGGCGGGGTCTTGACGCCCGGCCGCACCGAGAAGCACAGACCGTGCCCCTGGCCCTCGCCGTGGTACGGGTCCTGGCCGAGGATGAGCACCTTGACCTTGTCGTACGGCGTGGCGTCCAGCGCGGCGAAGACCTCCTCACGCGGCGGGTAGACCGGCCCCTTGGCGCGCTCCTCCTCGACGAACTCGGTCAGCTCCTTGAAATAGGGCTTCTGCAGCTCTTCGCCGAGGACGCCGCGCCAGGACTCGGGCAGCATGTCGGTGTCGGTCACGTCAAGAACCTCCGGAATGCGTTGCGTTACCAAGCACAGAACCTACCCGGAGCCACTGACAACGGCCCCGCCTCCCGGAAAACGGACCCGGTCACAGCGCAGCACGGACCCGGTCACCACGCGGCTCGGAGCCGGTGCCGCCCGTCGGAGCGGAGCCGCGTCGGTCACCAGTTGCCCTTGCGGAACAGCTCCCACACCTGCATCACCGTCTGCGGATCGAGCGCCCGCTCGGCGCCGCCGATCTCCTCCGTGACCGCCACGTACAGCTTGCCCTGCCACAGCGGCAGCAGCCGCACGTCGTCGACCAGGATCTCCTGCGCCTCGTCGAACTGCTTCAACACCGCGCCGCGGTCGCTCTCGCGCCGGGACTCGGGCAGCAGCTTCCCGGTGATCTCCGGGCTCTCGTACGGGGTGTTGAGCGCGTTGTTCGTCCCCACGAAGGGTGCGATGAAGTTGTCCGGGTCGGGGAAGTCGGGGAACCAGCCGCGGCCGAAGACCGGGTAGGCGCCGTCCGCGTACTCCTTCTGGAAGTCCGTCCAGCGCTTCCCCTGTATAGTGATCTTGAAAAGCCCGGACGCTTCGAGCTGCCGCTTGATCTCGGCGAACTCCGCCGCGGTCGAGGAGCCGTAGCGGTCCGTGGTGTACGTCAGCTGGAGGGACACGGGCTCGTCGATGCCCGCCTTCTCCAGGATCTGCCGCGCCTTGGCCTCACTGGGGTCGCCGTAGCGGTCGAAGAACTTCGTGGTGTGGCCGGCGATGCCCCGCGGGACCATCGAGTACAAGGGCTCGGCCGTCCCCTTGTAGACCTTGTCGACGAGCTTCCCCCGGTCGATGACCTGGGCTATCGCACGGCGCACGGGCAGCTTGTTGGCCGTGGGGTCCTTGGGGTTGAAGACCAGGTAGCGGATGTCGGCGCCGACGCTCTCCACCAGCCGCAGGTGCTTGTGCTCGGGGAGCCCCTGCTGGAGTTCGATCACGTCGTCCGCGGTCATCCCGCGGTAGACCGCATCGATCTTCTTCTCCTTGAGCGCGCGCATCATCAGCGCGGAGTCCTGGTAGTAGCGGATGCTCACCGAATCGTTCCTGCGCTTGGCGAACCCCTTGTACGACCCGTTCTTCTCCAGCTGGGCCCGGTCCTTGCGCACATAGTTCTTGAGCACGTAAGGACCCGACCCGATGACCTTGTCGTCCTGGCGGAGCTTGTCGGCGGGGTATTCACCGGGCGGCACCAGGGACATCGCCGGCGTCGCCAGGACGTACGGGAAGGTGGTGTCGGGGGCGTTCAGCCGGAACCGTACGACGCGGTCGCCGGCGGTCTCCACGGAGTCGAGCGAGCCGAGCAGGGCCTTGGGGCCGCTCTCCGCCGCGATGGTGCGGATGCGGTCGATGGAGTGCTTCACCGCGGCGGCGTCGAGCTTCTCCCCGTTGGAGAAGGTCATCTCCTTGCGCAGCTCGCACTGGTACACGCGGTTGGCGGCGTCGGTGAAGGTGCAGGTGGCGGCGTCGGGCTGGGGGGTGTTGCTGCCGGACGGAAAGCTCAGCAGGGTCTGGAAGACGTTCCGGTACAGCTCCCAGGAGCCGTCCCAGGCGGCGGCGGGGTCGAGCGCGGAGGGTTCGCTGATCGTGCCGACGGAGATCTTCTGGTCGTCGCTCGCCTCGGCGTCGGAGAACAGTCCGCACCCCGCCAGCAGCGACATCGACGCGAGGGCCGCAGCGCCCCGCAGACAGGTCCGATAGAACACGTGCGCACGCTCCTCGTTCAGCCTGGATCGGCCGACCATACCGCAGCGCCCCGCCGGGTCAACCTATGGTGTCGGCGGGGCACTTGGGTCGGAGTTTTACGAGGTGCGCGAACCGGTGCATTTCACTCGGCCGACCTGGGGTTTCGGGCCCGGTCGCCGGTCGCTGTCGAGCTCGGTTACACGTGAACGTTGAGGAAGACCCCGCCGTCGATCACCAGGGTCTGCCCGGTGATCCAGTCGGACTGGTCGGAGGTGAGGAAGGCCGCTGCCCCGCCGATGTCGTCCGGCACCCCCAGCCGACCCAGCGGGTACGCGGCGGCGGCCTCCGCCTCGCGCCCGTCGTAGAGGGCCTCGGCGAACTTGGTCTTGACCACCGCCGGTGCGATCGCGTTGACCCGTACTCCGGGGGCGAACTCGTGCGCCAGCTGCAGGGTCAGATTGACCATCGCGGCCTTGCTCATGCCGTACGCGCCGATGTACGGCGACGGGGCGAGGCCGGCGACGGACGCGATGTTCACGATCGCACCGCCGTGTTCGCGCTGCCAGGCGCGGTAGGTCTGCTGCGCGAAGCCGAGTGCGGAGATCACGTTCGTCTCGTACACCTTGCGCGCCACGCCCAGGTCCAGCTCGGCGATCGGCCCGTACACGGGGTTGGTGCCGGCGTTGTTGACCAGGAAGTCCACCCGGCCGAACGCCTCCATCGTGCGCTCCACCGCGACCGCCTGGTGGGCCTCGTCGTGGGCCTTTCCGGCGACCGCGACGACGCGGTCCGCGCCCAGCCGGTCGACCGCTTCGCGCAGGGCGTCCTCGCCCCGCCCGGTGATGCAGACCCGATCGCCCCGGTCGACCAGGGCCTTCGCGACTGCGTATCCGATGCCGCGGCTGGCGCCGGTGACCAGGGCGACCTTGCCGCTGTCGGGAACGTCCGTCGTCATCTCGCGCCCCTCCCCGTCAGTTGAGCGGTCCGCCGGCCACGTACAGCACCTGGCCGGAGACGAAGCCGGCGTCGTCGTCCGTGAAGAAGGCGATCGCCCGGGCGACGTCCTCGGGGCGGCCGACGCGCTGGACGGGGATCTGGGTGGCGGCTGCCGCCTGGAAGTCCTCGAAGCCCATGCCGACGCGGGCGGCGGTCTGGGCGGTCATGTCGGTGGCGATGAAGCCGGGGGCGACGGCGTTCGCGGTGATGCCGAACTTGCCCAGCTCGATCGCGAGCGTCTTGGTGAAGCCCTGGAGACCGGCCTTCACGGCGGAGTAGTTGGCCTGTCCGCGGTTGCCCAGCGCGGAGGACGAGGAGAGCGAGACGATCCGGCCGAAGCCGGCGTCCACCATGTGCTTCTGGCACGCCTTGGCCATCAGGAACGCCCCGCGCAGGTGGACGTTGACCACGGTGTCCCAGTCCGCCTCGCTCATCTTGAAGAGCAGGTTGTCGCGCAGGACGCCGGCGTTGTTCACCAGGATCGTGGGCGCGCCGAGCTCGTCGGCGACCCGGGCGACCGCGGCCTGCACCTGCTCGCCGTCGGAGACGTCGCACCCGACGGCGAGCGCCCGGCCGCCGGCGGAGGTCACCTTCTCCACGGTGTCCTTGCAGGCCGCCTCGTCGAGGTCGAGGACGGCGACGGCACGGCCCTGGGCCGCCAGCCGGATCGCGGTGGCCGCGCCGATGCCGCGCGCGGCGCCGGTCACGACGGCGACGCGCTGCTCGTTGGTGGACATGTGCTTCTCCTCAGCCCTGGGGTTGGCTCAGCCCTCGGGCGGTACGCCAGGGGGGTGAGCGACCGCTTAGTACCCGTTCGCAGACGTGACGCTAGAAGCCCCGGCACCCGGTGTCAACGGCCTCCGGGGTGCGCCGGGGCACGGTCGGGACGTGAGCTGACGCGGGGCCGGCCGGCCCTTCACCGCACGAGGACCTGGACCAGCCGCTCCAACTCCGCCTGCGGATCGGCGGTGAGTCCGGTGTGCACGGGCCCGGGCTGCACGACGGTGGAGCGGGGCGCCACCAGCCAGCGGAAGCGCCGCCCGGGGTCGTCGCCGGACGCCTGCCCCGCGGCGTCACCGCCGCGGCAGACCCCTTCGACGGCGTGCAGCGCTGCCCGTACGCCGGTGGTGTCCGCCGCCGGGTCCAGCGCCCGCAGCTTGGCGAGGTCGAGGTGGGTCAGGGCGCCGACGAAGGACCGGGCCCGGCAGTAGACGACGACGCCGGCGTTGAAGCACTCGCCGCGCTCGACCCGCGGGACGACCCGCAGCAGCGCGTACTCGAAGACCATCCGCTCGCTCATGCGCCTTCTCCCTGCGTCCCGGTCCGCCCGGTCAGCCAGCCCGGGGCCTGGGAGGGGCGCGACTTGGAGGGGGCGTTCAGCGTGATCCGCTCGTGGATGGTGGCGGCGCGGGGCAGCAGGGCCGCGACGTAGGCGCGCCGCACGCCGTCCGTGTCCTCGAAGCCGGGTTCGTCGACCAGCCACTCGTCCGGCACCTCCGCCGCGACGTCCACGAGCAGTTCTTCCGTGACGAGCGGGGCGAGCTCGGCAGCGGCGGCGACGAAGTCCGGCTTGAAGGGAGCGAGGGCGTGGTCGGACGCGTCGTACCCCTTGGCGGCGGACGCGGCGGCCCCCGGCCAGTTGTGGTGCCAGATCATGGTGGCGCCGTGGTCGATCAGCCACAGGTCGCCGTGCCACACGAGCATGTTGGGGTTGCGCCAGGACCGGTCCACGTTGTTGATCAGCGCGTCGAACCAGACCGCGCGCCCCGCCTCGACGGGGTCGACCTCGTACGCCAGCGGATCGAAGCCGATGGAGCCCGGCAGGAAGTCCATCCCCAGGTTCAGCCCACCACTGGCCTTCAGCAGCTCCTGCACCTCCTGGTCCGGCTCCCCGAGCCCGATCACCGGATCGAGCTCGATCGCCACCAACTCGGGCACGCGCAGCCCGAGCCGCTGCCCGAGCCGTCCACAGATCACCTCGGCAACGAGGGTCTTGCGGCCCTGCCCGGCGCCGGTGAACTTCATGACGTACGTACCGAGGTCGTCGGCCTCGACGATCCCGGGGAGCGAACCGCCCTCACGCAGGGGCGTGACGTAGCGGGTCGCTGTGACTTCTGTCAGCATTTCCCCAGGCTATACGGGGTGGCTCCCTGGCAATCCTCGGACGGCTCGACAGGCTCGACAGGCTCGACGGCGTGCGGTCGGGCGGGACCAGCCTGCTCGGCCTGGGGAGGAGCTGGAGGAGCCTGGCGTCCACTTGATCTAACCGAACTATGCTCGCCCAAGATCCCCGACGGCGTCAGGCGCTGAGCGCCGCTCCCGCCGACTGCTTCCGGTCCCGACCGCCGCTCCGGGTCCCGGCGGCACCGTGGGATACGGTCGCTCCTTTGGCCGGAATGAGCGTCGGCCCTGCGCCCTGAGCGCGGACATACTCGCTTCGGCCTGGCCCTCCTTCCCACTCTCGGGCCTCTTGTACGTGTGAGAGCAGATCGTCCGACCTGGAAAGCGTCGACGAAAGGATCGCCCATGCGCACCAAATTCGCCAAAGCCGGAGTTGCCCTCGCCCTGGCCGTCAGCGGGCTCGCCCTCGCTCCGGCCGCCGAGGCTGCACCCGCTGCGTCCTCGGCCGCACCGCGTGCAGTCACCCTCGCACCCGGCTTCTACGCCGGCGGCACATGGCAGCTCCACCAGAGCAACGGACAGGTGGTCACGGTCAATGTGACGCAGGACAGCATCGGACGGCTCTACGGCAGCGCATACTCCGGCAGCACCTCCGCAACGATCGAGTACGGCGCGTTGGTGGACGGAACGTCCATCAACTTCAACCTGAGCTGGTCGAACGGAGCCAGAGGCAGATACACCGGCCACCTGGCCGCCGACAGACGGCTCTCCGGCCATACCTACGACCTGAACCGCCCGACGAGCCAGGCGTCGTGGGCGACGACGCGCTTCTTCTAGTCCCAACGCCTTCAGTCAGGCATGGAGGCTGTTCGTGAAGGCTGGTGAACGAGGCAGCGGAGCTGCTGTAGGAGAGGACTGTCCTCCAAGACGTCCTCACCGCAGGAGCTCCGCTGTTGGAACTGGCTGCCATAACGAGGCCGGTCGGGGTTGCGGCCGGGGTGTTCGCGCCGGGTCATCGGCGAGCCGCCCCGGAATGTCCCGTTCGAGATGGTCGACGATGTACTGGCGGAGACCGGCGCGGTCCAGCAGCGGGTCCAACTGGTGCCGGCCCGGGAGCAAACGTGGCGAGCACCGCAGACGAACCTGAACACCCCTTTGGCCGGACCGAGAAGCCCCCTCCGCGGCCCCCCATCACCCCCTCCGCACCCAGCGCTCGGTGGCCAGGCGTTTCCGCAGATCAGGTCCGAGGGGCAGAGGCCGTCGCAGGCCCGACAACCCTCATGTAGATGTAGCAAGGCGTCCCAAGTACAGGAGGACTTCGACCGGACCTCGACGCCGGGAGCTCCTGCAGGCACTCGGGATCCTCCAGAGGGCTACACCCGACCAGCTCTGGAAGCTGACCCGCCCGGACAACCAGCACGACAAGCTTCCCCGAGACGACCTTCAGCGGTTAGGCATCTGGCCGATCTCTGATCTGACGGAAGGACATGCGATGCGTTTCGGAGTCTTCATGGCACCGTTCCACACTGCTAAGGGGCAGAATCCCCTGACTGCTTTCGCGCGGGACATGGCCACCCTTCAACAGCTCGACGAACTCGGCTATGACGAAGCCTGGATCGGCGAACACCACTCTGGCGGCTCGGAGTTGATCGCCAGCCCAGAGATTTTCATCGCGCACGTCGCAGCCCAGACCAAACACATCAAGCTGGGGACCGGCGTGCTCTCTCTGCCGTATCACAACCCACTGTGGGTGGCGGACCGCGCGATCCTGCTCGACCACCTCACCCGGGGCCGATTCATGCTCGGCCTCGGCCCCGGCTCCCTCCCGACGGACGCGACGATGATCGGCATCGACCCGGTCTCACAGCGGTCCGCGCTGGAGGAGGACACCGACGTCCTCATCCAGTTGCTCACCGAGGATGAACCCGTCACCAAGAAGACCGCCCGCTACAACCTCGTCGAAGCCAGATGTCAGTTACGCCCGTACACCACACCCTGCTTCGAAGTCGGCATCGCGGCGATCGCCTCGCCGTCCGGCCCACGGATCGCAGGCAAGCACGGGCTGGCGCTGCTATCCATCGGCGCGACCATGACCGGTGACCTGGACATGCTCGCCGCGCACTGGAACGTGATGGAAGAACGAGCCCATCAGTTCGGCACCATCATTGAACGCTCCGCATGGCGACTGGTCGGGCCGATGCACATCGCCGAAACGAAAGAACAGGCCTACGCGGACGTCGGGTACGGACTCGATGACTGGTGCCGCTATCTGCAGTACGAAGCTGCGGTACCGCACTTCGAGCCCGGCGGCACGACGCTGAAGGAACGCATCGACTGGATCAACGAGTCCGGTGTTGGCGTCATCGGCACACCGGACGACGCGATCCGGCACATCCGCCAATTGCACGAGCAGTCCCACGGCTTCGGCTGCTACCTCATGATGGCGCACGAATGGGCGAGGGCAGACGCCACCCGTCAGCACTTCGAACTGTTCGCGCAGCAGGTCGCCCCGCACTTTCAAGGCAGTCTCGAACGCCTCGACGCCGCACGAGCCCTCGCGGTCAAGCGCAGGGAGGCACTGTACAGCCGCATGGGCGACGCGCTTGACGAGGCGAAGGCCCGACATGCCGCCGAGCAGGCGGCCTCGGCACCGCCGGCGACGCCGTGACGGTGGGTGCCCGGCCGGCTGTCTGCGCGGCCTTGCGTGCCTCCAACGCGACGACGTCCCCGCTGCAGGTGCCGCCTCGCACCCGAGCTGGTCCAGGACGGGGACCCGGAGACACGTCAGGCGCTGGCCGCCAACCCGAGCCTCGGAGCGCACGGCGTCGCCCTGCTGGCGAAGGACCCGCACGACGACATCCGCTCCGCGGTGGCGCTGCGCCACGACCTGACCGAGGAGCAACGTGCGACGGTGCGCCACGACTTCGACCCGACGTCGATGTCGATGTCGATGTCGCACACCCTGCCCTGGGTCGAGGACCTGCACGGCGACGCCGACGCGATGCGCCGTCTCGCCGCGTCGTCCCACCCGCTGGTCCGCCGCAGTGTGGCCTGCGCCCGGCACCTCCCGCCGGATGTCGTGGCCCGCCTGGCACGGGATCCCGAAGCCGAGGTGCGCCGCCGCGCGGCGGAGGACCCCCGGCTGTCACCGGCAGACGCGGTGCGGCTGCTGGACGACCCGAAGGCCCACGTCCGCAGCGCCGCGGTGCGCAATACGCGGCTACCAGCCCACATCCTGGCCGGGCTGTTGCACGACCGCGAAACGGCACGCGCAGCGGTCACGGACCCGGCGATCCCGGTCCCCGTCCTGCACCGCATCCTTACCGCGGCTGCGGCAGCCACGCGCTGAACACCGCCACCCCGCACGGCAGCCGTGAAGGGCGCGCTGGCACTCGCCGTCGGACGGGCCGGGCAGCTTGCGGTCGATCTCCGCGTCGATCCGGCCACTGCGCCCTTGACGTCGGCGTCGGCGCCCTTGGGCCGGGCCACCGTGAAATCGGTTCCCCTTTCGCGCATGACCGGGCACATCTCGGTGGGGCCGTGGTGTGAGCGGACAACGAACCGGCCTCTTCCACTCGCACCAGCCACAGGTAGCCGTCGGTGCGGCGAACGCCCGCACGGGTGCGTAACGTGGTAGGCACCACGCATCCAGCCAGAGGTCGGCGCGTCGCTGCGAAGCCGATTGCGCCCCTGTGACGGCCAGCACACTCCCCCGAGAAGGCTGGATGACCTGAGAGGTGCTCGATCATGCGTGTGTCCGAGCTGATGAGTTCTCCCGCAGTGACCGCCCCGCCGTCGGCGTCCCTCCGGGCCGTCGCCCAGTTGATGGACGTACACGGGGTCGGCGCCGTGGTGGTGGTCGACAGTGGACCTCCCGTCGGCATCGTCACGGACCGTGACCTCGTGCTCCGTGGACTCGCCTGTGGGCTCGCCCCCGAGTCTGCGGCGTGCGGTGTGATGACGACGCCTGTGATCACCTTGAGCCTGGACGACGGGACCGCGGACGCCTACCGCGTCTACCGTCGGTCCAGGGTGCGTCGCCTGCCGGTCGTTGACGGGCGCCGGACCGTCGGGATCCTGACCGTTGACGACATGCTCATGGACGTCTTCCGCCGCATGGCCGACCTGCTAAGCGGTCCCATCGCCGACAGCGTCCTGGCCGAGTACCTGGACCCGCGGAGCGCCCGACGGGAGGGTCCTGGCGGCCGAGCCGGATAGGCGGGTGCCATCCTTCCGTGGTGGCAGTCCCGGCGCTCCGCGGCGTGGCACGGTGCGGGTCCGTTGTCCATCACTTCTCCTGCGGTGTCGCGGCGTTGACGATGCGACGGCCCGAGATGCGGCGTGGCACGATCTCCAGCCACAGGGAACGGTCGCCGCCCGCCCACGACAGGTCGTCGGCGTGTCCTTCCAGTGCGTGGACGAGGGCGGGGTCGGTGACGCCTTGCGCGTCGCCCACGGCGAGTACGCTCCATCCGCTGCTGAAGGCGTCGTCGATGCGGTCCACTTCGAAGGCGACCTCCGTGTCCGCCGCTGCCGCAGGTACCGTGCCGGGAGCCGTGCGGAAGACGATGCGGTCGCCGGAGACGACATAGTTGACCGGTACGACGGCGGGCCCCTCCGACGTGGTGACCGCGATCCTGCCAACCCCTCCCGTGGCGAGCAGTTCCCGGCACTCCTCGTCGTCGAGGGACCTCAGTTCGGCATCCCGGAACCCACTGCCCTGCCCCGGTGCGCGTTCCGCCTTCGAGCCGGTGAGTTCGGGGACGGTGGTTTGCAGGGCCTCGGCGAGCCGCAGCAGCATCCCGGTGCCGGGGACTGCCGAGGCGCGCTCCTCGACGTAGGCGATGTACGCGGGCGCGGCACCGCTGCGCTCGGCGACCTCCTGACGGGTCATGCCGAGAGCCTCCCTGCGTGCGGTGACCCGGCGACCGATGTCGCTGCGCTGGCTCGGTTTACCGGTGGAAGGCATGTCCGTCACCTCGGATCGTCTTCGGCGGGCAGGACTTGGTCGGAGAAGACGAAGATGTCCGCGAGCAGACCGGGGACGATGCTCGGCAGCGGGTGCACGAACCCCTTCATGTCGCCTCACTCCGCGGTGTCCGGTCCGCTCGGTCCCCCTCAGCGTGGACTCGGCACCGACGCGATCGCTTGGGCCGGACGGTCCCGTCGGGGGACCCGACCGGCCCTGTCCGACGGCGCCCCGGGGAAGGACCGTGACAGCAGGGAACCATCGTCCTGGAAGGGAAGGCACCATGGCTCACGGTCGGTACACCGTCGGTGACGTGATGACGAGGGACGTACTCGCCGCCACTCCCACGGCCGGCTTCAAGGAAGTCGTTACCGCCATGGAGTCACGGCGGGTCACGGCGGTCCCGGTCGTCGACGGCGAACAGCGAGTCGTCGGCGTGGTCTCGGAAGCGGACCTGCTGGCCAAGGAGGAGTACCACGACCGCGTCCCTGGCCTGATCGAGCAGGGGCAAGACCTCGCCCGCACCGCCAAGGCGGGTGCCGTGACCGTAGGCGAGTTGATGACCTCGCCAGCGATCACCGTGGGGGCGTCCGACCCGCTGCCGCGTGCTGCCCGGCTGATGGCCAGGCACCAGGTCAAACGACTGCCCGTGATCGACCGTGCCGGAGTTCTCCAGGGCGTCGTCAGCCGGGTCGACCTGTTGAAGGTCTTCCTGCGCGCGGACGAGGACATCGCCGCCGAGGTGCGCCGGGAGGTCGTCGACCGCGTGCTGCCCGTCTCCCATCACTCGGTCGAGGTAGCGGTCAGCGACGGGGTCGTCTCCCTGACGGGGACGGTGCGCGACGACGGGCTGATCCCGCTGGTGGAGCGTCTGACGCGGGGCGTCGAGGGGGTCGTGGACGTGGAGTGCGCCCTCGGTACGCCGCCGCGCGCAGGGCCACCGACCATGCCGTGAACCCGACCCGCGTCCGGGAAGGAGGTGGCCGCCGTGGTCGACGCCTCGGGTGCGTTTTCGCCCTCCGGGCGGGGGTGGCGGTGGCGGCGGAACCCGCTGCGCCGCCGGTCTGACCTGGTGGACGCCTGGATCGGGCTGTTGCTGGCAGTCCTCCTGTTCATCGGGGCACCACTCGCCGGAACGCTCACGGGATCGGCGGTCCACGCGCGCGAAGCCGCCGAGGCCGACCGAGTGCGGTCCACGTCGCACTCCGTCCAGGCCGTCGTCACCGGGGATGTCCCGCAACTGAGCACGGATTCACAGCAGACCGGCGGTGCCGTGCTGCTGCCCGCGACGGTGCGCTGGACGACGGCCGACGGAACCCGCACCGCAGTGGCCAAGGTCCCCGCAGGAGCTGAGCGCGGCAGCCACGTGCAGATCAGGGTGGACGACCGGGGACGGGTCGTACCGGCGCCGCGCAGCGACGCCGCCATCACCGCGGAGGCCATCGAAACGGGATCGTTCGTCACGGCGGGAGCGGTCCTGGTCGTGGCGGGAGTACGGCTGACGGCGAACACCCTGAGCACCCACCACCACCTCGTCGAATGGGAACGGGACTGGGTGAAGACCGCGCCCGACTGGACGGCGCACGGACGCTGAACGGCCGGCGCGTTCATCCGTCAGGCAGGGCGAGCGTGCACGTCTCACCGGGGTGGACGGTGATCGTCCGGTCGGGCAGTTCCAAGCCGATGGGGGCGCGGTCGGACGCGGGGACGGTGACGCGCAGCCGCCCGGCCCGCACCTCCAGCCGTACGCCCCAGTGGCCCCGGTACCGGATGGAGAATCCGTACGCGGACAGGTGCGGCACGGGCACCGGGTCCAGTCGTAGCGCCCCGTCGTGGGGTTCCAGCCCGGTGAGTCCGCGCTGCACGAGGTCGAGGGTGCCGGCCATGGCGCCGAGGTGGATGCCTTCACCGGTGGTGCCGCCCTGGAGGTCGGCGATGTCGCCGGCCAGGGCTTCCCTGGCGTACTGCCACGCCTCGGCACGGCGGCACCGGGCCAGGGTCCAGGCGTGGACCAGACTGCTGAGGGTCGAGCCGTGGCTGGTGCGGGCCAGGTAGTAGTCGACGGTGCGCTGCCACGAGTCGGCGTCCAGGGCGTGGCCGAGGCGGTGGAGCACCCGGCGCAGCTCTGTTGGGTGGAGCAGGTAGCCGAGCATCAGGACGTCGGCCTGTTTGGACGCCTGGTAGCGGTTGACGGTGTCACCCTCGGCCTCCAGGATCCGGTCGAGCCGGCGGATGGAGCCGTAGCGGGCGCGGTAGGCGTCCCAGTCCAGTTCCGCGAGGTCTCCGTAGCCGGCGAACTGGCTGATGACGCCGGCGTGGAAGGGTACGTGAAGCGTTCTGGACACGGTGTCCCACCGACCGAGTTCCCCGTCGTCGAGCGCGGTGCGTGCCCTCAGGTCGTGGGCGAGTGGTGCGGGCAGGACGTCCAGGACGTCCAGGGTTCGGCCGATGACCCAGGCCGCCATGACGTTGGTGTAGGCGTTGTCGTCGATTCCGGGGCGGTCGGCGTCCGGGTAGGCGTCGTGGTACTCGTCCGGTCCGACGACGCCGCGGATGTGGTGGCGGCCGGTCGCCGGGTCGTGCTCGGCGAGTGCGGCCCAGTAGCGGGCGATCTGCACCAGCATCTCGGCGCCCTTGGTGTGCAGGTATCCGGCGTCGCCGGTGGCCTCGCCGTACTGGAGGACGTTGTAGGCGACGGCGAGGCCGACGTGGTGCTGGAGCCGCGAGTGGTCGGGCAGCCAGCGGCCGGATCGAGGGTTGAGGTGGAGTTCCTGGGTGTCCTCCCGGCCGTCGCTGCCGCTCTGCCAGGGGTACTGGGCGCCACGGCGGCCCGAGGCGCGCGCATCGGCGCAGGCCCGTTCCAGGCGTCGGTGACGGTAGTCGAGCAATGCCCGCGACACCTCCGGGAAGTGCAGGTTGAGGTAGGGCAGGACGAAGAGTTCGTCCCAGAAGACGTGCCCCCGGTACGCCTCGCCCGACAGGCCTCGGGCGGGGACGCCCGCGTCCAGGTCGGCGGTGTGCGGAGAGAGGGTCTGCAGGAGGTGGAAGAGGTGCAGTCGCAGTACGCGCCCGGCGTCGCCGGGCACGTCCACGGCCGCGTTGGACCACAGTCGCCCCCACGCCGCGCCCTGGGCGGCGATGAGCTCTTCCGTCCCGGGTGCGCGGCCCAGTAGCTCGGTCGCGGCGCTCACCGGGTCGCTGATCGCCCGGTCCCGCGAGGTGTACAGCGCGAGGGTCTTGCCGACGGTGACAGGGCTGCCTGGGGCGAGGGGGACGCGCAGTCGGTGCGCCACCCGGGTGTCGTCGCCTTCGGTGATGCGTTCGACCGACCGGTCGGCGCCGGTGCGGGCGGCCAGCGCGATCTCGATGCCCGACGACTCCGTACGGCAGGCCAGCCAGCAGGTGTCGGGGGTCGCCTCTCCGGTGCGGACACCGGTGAGGTGCTCTCCGGCGAGGGAGCGGTACCGCTCGACGCCGTTGTTGGTGACCGCACCGTCGAGCGCCGACTCGATCTCAAGGTCACCGCTCCAGCCGTCGGCGGCGAACCGGGTGCTCAGCAGCCCCAGGTGTGGCTGGTCCATGTGCGCCAGCCGGAGTTGGCGTACGTGCAGGACGCGGCCGGCCACCTCGTAGGAGATGGTGCGCTCCAAGGTTCCGGACTTCAGGTCGAGGACGAGGTGCTGGCCCAGGACGGGGTGGGTGTCGGGGGTGATCCAGGCGGGATCGGGATCGGTCGCGGTCGGGAGGCGGAAGCGGAGGAGCAGCCAGTTGGGCAGGTTGACCACGTCCTCGTTCTCCACCCGGCGACCCGCGACCTGTGAGGTGAGGCGGTCGTAGCAGCCCGCCGCGTACGTGCCGGGGTAGTGCACGTCGTCGGCCCGGCACTCGGGTGCGGCGCCGCGGGTGGCGAAGTAGCCGTTGCCGACGGTGCACAGGGATTCCCTGAGCCGCTCCTGCACGGGGTCATAGCCTTCGTACTCCCAGGTCCAGCCCTTCATTGCCGGCCCCCCCGCGTCGAGGCGTCGAAGAGCTCGGCGAGGTCACCGACCACGAGGTGGGCGCCGTGTCGCAGCAGTCGGGCGCGGGCCGTGGTCGTACCGGCCCGGTCGACCCCGACGACCAGCGCGAACCCACCCCGCCGGCCGGCCTCGACACCCGCGGGGGCGTCTTCGATCACGGCGGCCCGACCGGGGAGGACGCGGAGCCGGCCGGCGGCTTCGAGGAACAGCGCCGGGTCGGGCTTGCCGGGCAGGTGCAGCCGGGCCGCCTCGTCGCCGTCCACCAGGACGTCGAGGAGGTCGGTGAGGCCCGCGCCCGCCAGCAGTTCTCGGGCGTGACGGGAGGCAGAGACGGCGGCGCGGGACACGTCTGCCGCGTGCAGGATGCGCAGAAGCCGTACCGTCCCGGGGTAAGCGGCTACGGCGCCCTCGTGGATGCACGCGGTGAACAGGCGCTCCTTGGCGTCGGCCACGGCCCGCACCGTCGCCGCGTCGGACTCGACCCCGCGAGAGGCGAGGAGCGCGGCGGCGCCGTCCAGGCGTGATCTGCCGTCGACCAGGCGCGGGTAGTCGTCGTTCAGGTCGAACGGGCGCCGCTGGGAAGGGTCGGAGGGCGGGTGGGCGCGCAGGTGCGCGTCGAACGCGGTCTTCCAGGCGGCGGCGTGCAGTCGTGCCGAGTCGATGAGGACGCCGTCGGTGTCGAAGAGCACGGCTGCCAGGCGGCGCAGGACCGTCGGCACGGGTGCGGGTCGACCCTCCGTCTCGGTCACGGCATCGGTGCCCGCTCCGGGACGACGGCCACGGGGCAGGCGGAGTGGTGCAGCAGCGTGTGGGCGACCGGGCCGAGTTGCAGACCGAAGTAGCCGGGGCGGCGCAGCGCTCCGACGACCATCAGGTCCACGGTGGCCGATGCGTTCAACAGAACCCTGCGCGCGGGCCCTTCCCCGGTCTGCTGGTGGACGGTCACCCCGGGGTGCTCCGCCGTCACCTCGCGCAGGGCGTCTTCGATGCGCTCGGCGGCCGTTCGTTCGTGGTGACGTGCCGCGTCACCCGCCGTCAACGGATGTCCGCCGGCTTCCAGGGCCGGTAGGCGCCAGGCGCGCACGGCCCACAGGGAGACTCCTCGGGCCGCCGCCTCGCGGACGGCGAACCGGACCGCGGCGTCGCCCTCGGCGGGGTCGGCCACGCCGAGGGCGACGCTGCGGTTCATGCCCGCGCCGATCTGGTTGTCGTGGCTTCCGCGCAGTACGACCACCGGGCAGTCGGCACGGGCCGCGACCGTCAGGGAGACGGACCCGAGGAGCAGGTCGGTGACTCCGCTGCGGCCGTGGGAGCCGGTGACGAGCAAGAACGCGTTGCGGCCGGCGTTCAGCAACGCCGTGGCGGCGTCCTCCGCCGGGGTTTCCGCAGTGATCTTCAACTGGGGGTGCCTGCGGTGGGCCCGTTCGGTCGCGGAGCCCACGAGGTTCTCGGCGAACACCCGCTCCGATGGCTTCCCCAGGCCGTGGGCGAGTGCCAGTCCCTCGTAGCGTTCCCATTTCGACGCGTAGACCAGATGCAGCCCCCGACCGTGCAGGGACGCCTCGTCGGCGGCCCAGTCCACGGCCCGCAGGCTCGACTCCGATCCGTCTACCCCGACGACCAGCGGGAGTTCCATGGTTCTGCCCCTTCCTCCGCCCCTGTTCAGTCCTCCGTCGGCCCTGCTACGGCCCGGTTCAGGAGTGCGAGACGACCGCGACGGGCGCCGTCACGTGGTGGAGCACGCCGTAGGTGACCGAACCGACGCGGCCTCCGAGCGACGAGCGCCGGATGTAGCGGCCCACGACCACCAGGGAGGCACCGTGGTCACGCGCCGCGTCCGCCAGCAGGTCCACGGCCCGTCCGCGCCGGGATTCCACCGTCACCTCGACCTCGGGATGGGCGTCCCGCCAGGGCCGGACGGCCTCTTCCAGATGCGTCGCCTCGCTCTTGGTGAGGTCCGCTTCCAGGGAGGAGTCCGAGGGCATGCCGTACCCGAAGTACGGCGGGAGCTTCCACGCGTGGACGATCCACAACCCGGTCCCCCGTCGGCGTGCCGCGTCGAAGGCGAACGCGAACAGGGCGTCCGCGGCGGTACCGAGGCCGAGGACGACGGGCCCGTGCGAATCGGGCAGTTCACGGTCGTGTTCGGGTGCGCGGACGAAGACGACGGGGCGGTCCGTGTGGGCGAGGACCGCCTGCCCCACCGCTCCCACGAGGAAGCGTCCGACACCGCTGAGGCCCCGGGACCCCAGGACCAGCAGTTCGGACTCCGCTGCGGCCTCGGGTAGGACTTCCCTGGGCCAGCCGATGAGCTGTTCGACGGTGATGGCGAGCCCCGGGTGGCGTCTGCGCAACTCTTCCCCGACGTCGCGCGGGACCCTCTCCGCCCAGTGCCGCTGCGTTTCGCGGTCGGCCATCGACTCCGGCACGACGCCGTTCGGTGGCCACACGTTCACCACCCGCAGCGGCACCGCCCGGTTTTCGGCCTCACGGGCACCCCACTCAGCAGCCACCACGCTCTCCCTCGATCCGTCCAGACCGACGGTGACGGTGCGGGCCATCGCATGCACCTCCCGTGACGGGTGGGCCTTCGCTCCTCTCCAGGATGGGCGCGGCACCGTGTCCCCGCGACCGGCAGGGGCGTCCCGGGCCGAACCGGTCCTAGGGCCTGTCTTACGGATCTTGCTGGGCTCGCGTGCCCTGGCACCGCTCCCCCTGGGCCTTCGGCCCGGGAGGTGCCCCCACTCCGCGTCGTCCTCGGTCGCCGACGGCCCCCTGTGCCCTGCAGGCACGGTGCTACCCCCCACCGCATTGACTCCCTCCTCCACTGGGGTCCCCCCGTGCCCGCAGGACACAGGGGGAAAGATCCACGGCACCAGAACCCTCCCCCTACGCCCGGAGGGCGTGGGAGGGACCCCACCCTCACCCAGCCTGACCCGTAAGACAGACCCCAGACGCTGCCGATCTCGCATCGCGTCCGCAACCGCCCGGCGCGATGCTGAGGCAAACAGCGTGAAGAACGGCGTGAAGGAGGCGCATGTCCCAAGGCGGCGGCGACCGGGCGCGGGGCGGCCTCCTGGCCGCCGTCGCCCCTGGGGCGGCCGTCCTGCTGCGGTACCGGCGCACGTGGCTGCGCGGTGACTTGCTCGCCGGACTCGCCGTCGCCGCCTACCTGGTACCGCAGGTCATGGCCTACGCGAGCGTTGCGGGGCTGCCGCCGGTAACCGGGCTGTGGGCGGCCTTGCCCGCGTTGGTGCTGTACTCGGCGCTCGGTACCTCGCGCCTGCTGTCCGTGGGGCCGGAGTCGACCACGGCGCTGATGACGGCCGCGGTGATCGGACCGCTCGCCGCCGGGAACGGCGACCGCTACGCGGCGCTGGCCGCCGGGCTGGCGCTCACCGTGGGACTGTTGTGCCTCGTCGCCTGGGCCCTACGGCTGGGGTTCGTCGCCGACCTGCTCTCCCGTCCCGTACTGGTGGGCTATCTGACCGGGATCGCACTGATCATGATCGTGGACCAGTTGCCCAAGGTGACGGGGGTGGCCACCGGTGGCGGCGGGTTCTTCCCCCAGTTCCTCTCCTTCCTCCGAGGGCTGTCACGGCTGGACACCGCCACGACCGCACTGAGCCTGGTGGCGCTGGTCGTCCTCTTCGTCGTGGCCCGGTTCCTACCCGCCCTGCCCGCCCCTCTCCTGGTGGTCACGGCCGGCACGGTGGCCGTCGCGGTCTTCGACCTTCAGAAGCACGGCATCGCCGTGGTCGGCAAGGTGGCGACGGGGCTGCCCCGGCCGCAGCCGTCCGCCGTGGCCGACCTGCCCGATCTGGTGCTGCCCGCCCTCGGAGTGCTGCTGGTCGGGTACACGGACGTGATCCTCACGGGACGTGCCTTCTCCGGGCGCGCCGACGACGAGCGGCCCGACGCCAACCGGGAGCTACTCGCCCTCGGCGCGACGAACATCGGCTCGGGCCTGTTCCGCGGCTTCCCGGTCAGCAGCAGTGCCAGCCGTACCGCGCTCGCAGACGCGTCCGGGGCGCGGACCCAGGCGTACTCCCTGGTCACGGGTGCCGTAGTACTCGCGGTGCTGCTGTTCCTCGGGCCCGCCCTGGCGCTCGTCCCCGTGCCGGTGCTGGGCGCGCTGGTGGTCTATGCCGCGGTGCGGCTGGTGGACCTGGCGGGGTTCCAGCGGCTGGCGTCCTTCCGGCACCGCGAGTTCGCCCTGGCTCTCGCGTGCTTGTTCGGGGTCCTCGCCCTGGGTGTCCTCTATGGCGTGCTGGTGGCCGTGGGGCTGTCCGTGGCGGAGCTGCTCACCCGGGTCGCCCGTCCGCACGACGCCGTGGAGGGCCTGGTGCCCGGCGTCGCGGGCATGCACGACGTCAACGACTATCCGCAGGCCAAGACGGTCCCCGGGCTGCTCGTCTACCGGTACGACTCCCCCCTGTTCTTCGCCAACGCGGAGGACTTCCGGCGGCGCGCACTGGCCGCCGTCGCCGAGCAGGAGGAACGCGGGAACCACGTCGTCTGGTTCCTGCTCAACGCCGAGGCCAACGTGGAGGTGGACATCACCGCACTGGACTCGCTCGCCTCGCTGCGCTCCGAGTTGGCCCGGCGCGGAATCGTCTTCGCCATGGCCCGGGTCAAGCAGGACCTACGGGATCAGCTCGTGGCGTACGGGCTCGACGAGGTGGTCGAGCCGGATTTGGTCTTCCCCACGCTGCCGACCGCGGTGGCCGCTTACCGCAGGTACACGGGCGCACCGGGCTGACTCGGCCGGTGCCCTGGCAAGCCAGGGGTTGGGGCGGCCCGAAATGGGGCCGTGCGGCCCTTCCGGGTCCGTCCCGGGCGGGTCCACGCTGGCACCAGAGCTGGCCTGCGCACCGTAGGAACCGATCCTGGGAGGCCGTGATGGCCGTTTCCCCGCACTCCGTGAGTGACGTGATGACGCACACCGCCGTCGCCGTGGGACGTCATGCCGGGTACAAGGAGATCGTCGAGCTGATGGACCAGTGGAAGATCAGCGCCGTGCCGGTGCTCGCGGGTGAGGGCCGTGTCATAGGCGTGGTCTCCGAGGCCGACCTCCTGCTCAAGGAGGAGCACCGCGACGACGACCCCACCCGGACCGACACCCCGCTGGACGTGTCCGCGAAGGCCGCCGCGCTCACCGCTGGGGACCTGATGTCCAGCCCCGCGGTCACCGTGCGGGCCGACGCGACCCTCTCGGAGGCGGCACGGATCATGGCACGGCGTCGCGTGAAGCGCCTGCCGGTGGTCGACGCCCAGGGCCTGCTGGAGGGCGTGGTCAGCCGTAGCGACCTGTTGAAGGTGTTCCTCCGCACGGACGAGGAGATCGCGGCCGAGATCCGTCGGGACGTCCTGGACCGGGTTCCGGCAGCGGAGCACCTGGAAGTGACGGTGGAGGACGGTTTGGTGACCCTCAAGGGCGCCCTCGCGGACCGGACGCTGGTGCCCCTGCTCGCCCGCGCGATCCGGGCGGTGGAAGGCACCGTCGACATCCGTCTGGACCTGGCCTGAAAGGCGCCCCGAGGTCATGACGGGTACGGGCCGCGGTCCCGAGCGACGTCTGGTGCCCGTTCGGCCCCGTTCGTACCCCGCCGGTGGCGGGCATGATCGGCAAGCAGAGCGACGAACGTCAGGGGGCGACATGTCCGACGACTCCAGCGGACCCCGCGCCGCACCCGTCCGGGTGTTCCTCGTCGACGACCACGAGGTGGTGCGGCGCGGGCTGCGGGACCTGTTCGACGCCGAGGCGGACATCGAGGTCGTCGGGGAGGCGCGTGATGCTGCGCAGGCACTGGCCCGGGGCCTCGCGCTCCGCCCCGACGTGGCGGTGCTGGACGTGCGTCTGCCCGACGGCGACGGGATCACGGTCTGCCGCGAACTGCGATCGCGCGTGCCGGGGCTCTCCTGCCTGATGTTGACCTCGTTCGACGACGAGGAGGCGCTGTTGGACGCCATCATGGCGGGTGCCTCGGGTTACGTGCTCAAACAGATCAACGGCTCCGACCTGGTGGCCGCCGTGCGCACCGTGGCCAGCGGCCAGTCGATGCTGGACCCGGCGACCACCTCGCGGTTGATCGGCTCGCTGCGGGAGGTCCAGGAGCCGGCTCCGCCCAGGAGCGACAAGCTGGCCGCCCTCACCGACCGGGAACGCGCCGTGCTGCGTCTGATCGAGGAGGGGCTGACCAACCGGGAGATCGGCAAGAAGCTCTACCTGTCGGAGAAGACGGTCAAGAACCACATCTCCCGGCTGCTGGCGAAGCTGGGCGTCGAGCGACGGGTGCAGGCTGCCGTGATCGCGGCGCACGACGACGAGGCGGAGTGACGCCGCCACCGAGCGGCCTGCTTCAAAGCGTCACTCGTACGCCGCGTCGCCGAGCGGAACCTGCCAGGTCAGCCGGGTACCGTCGTCGTCCGGATGCACGTGCAGGGCGCCGCCCAGGGCTTCCGCCCGTTCTGCGAGGTTCCGCAGTCCGCTGCACCTGCGGTGTTCGACCGGCTCGATGCCGACGCCGTCGTCCGTGATCCGCACCGTCAGTTTCCTCTCGGCCACCTGGATGAGGACCTCCGCCCGGGTGGCGCGGGCGTGCCGGGCCACATTGGTCAGCCCCTCCCCCACGACGGCGACGACGTGGTCGGCGACGGCCGCCGGCACGTCGGTCTCCACCAGCCCTTCCATGCGTAGGGCGGGAGTGAAGCCGAGCGCGGGCGCGGCCTTCTCCACGGCGCGCACGGCCCGGGCCCGCAGCCCCGGTACGCCGACGGGGGACTGCCGCTCCCTGAGCCCGAACACCGTCGAGCGGATGATCTTGATGGTGTCGTCCAGGTCGTCGATGGCCCTGTTCAGGCGCTCGGTGCCCACCGTCTGCGTGACGAAGCGTCGAGTGCTCTGCAGCGTCATGCCCGTGGCGAACAGCCGTTGGATCGCCAGGTCGTGGAGGTCCCGGGCGATCCGGTCCCGGTCGGCGAGCAGGGCCATCCGCTCGGCGTCGCGCCGCCGGTCGGCGAGTTCCAGTGCGAGTGCGGCCTGTCCGGCGAACCCCGACAGAGGCGCCGTCTCGGCCTCCGTGAACGGGGCGGCCCCGGCCCTCCGGGCGAGGATCAGCACACCGCGCACGGACGTCCCGGTGCCCACCGGGACCGCCACCGCCGGGCCGAACCCCGCCCACAGCGCGGGGTCGACGGTGATCCGCTCGTCGTCCGCGACGTCGTTCGAGTTCACCGGTCCGCGTGAGCGCAGGGCCTCTCCCGCCAGCGAGCCGGGGCCTGGCGGAACCCGCCCGCGGTGGGCCGCGGCTCGTTCTCCCTGCGCCACGGCGCCCCGCAGGCCACCGTCGTCCTCCACCAGGTGGACGACGCCGAGATCCGCTCGGGTGATCGCGCGTGCCCGCTCCAACATCATCTCCAGCACCCGGGTCTCGGTGGCACCCGACAGCAGGGCGCTGGTGACCTCGGCGCTCACCGCGAGCCAGCGCTCCCGGAAGCGGACCTCCTCGAACAGGCGCGCGTTCTCGATCGCGATGCCCGCCGCGACCGCCAGCGTGGCGAGCACCGCCTCGTCCTCGGCATCGAACTCCGCGTCGCCGCGCTTCTGCGTCAGGTAGATGTTGCCGAACACCTCGTCGCGAACCCGGATGGGCACGCCCAGGAAGGAGTGCATCGGCGGGTGGTGCGGGGGGAAGCCGGCGGAGGCGGGGTGCTCGGAGAGTTCGGCGAGGCGCAACGGCTCGGGGTGCCGGATCAGCTCGCCGAGCAGTCCGTGTCCCGACGGCAGGGCCCCGATCTCCGCGCGCTGCCGCGGGCCGATCCCCACCGGCAAGAACTCCGACAACTGCTCGTCCTCGCCGATCACGCCGAGCGCTCCGTACTCGGCGTCCACCAGGACGACCGCGGCATTGACAATCCCGTGCAGGACCTGCGGAAGGTCGAGTTCCCGTCCCACCGCGAGCACGGCTTCCAGCAGACCGTTCAAGCGATCCCGGGTGCCCCGCACCTCGTCGATGCGCGACTGGAGCTCGTCGAGCAGTTCGTCGAGCCGCAGCCGGGGGACCCGGCTCGGGTCATCGCCGTCACCTGCCATGAAGCCTCCGGGAAGGTGCCGCGGCCAGGGTGCAATCACCCTCCGCGGCAGGTCGCTCACACGCCGTGTGCTCGCGCGTCCTGCGCTCGCGTGCTCACGTCCGCAGCGCGCTCCGGACGCTGCCGCCCCAGGTGGTGCACGTGGGCGTCCGGGCCAGGAAAGACCAACGTGACGCGGTCGCTGTCGGACCACCGCACGTCGTAGGGCGGCGTGCCGTCGGCGTGGTGGAGCCCCACGATCTCGCCGTCCCTCCTGGCGGCTCCGGTCGTCGGGCTCTCGACGACGAGCTGATCACCGATGTGGGCATGCACGCAGCATCACTCCTGACCGTACGACGCTTCGCTGGGGCACCCTTCACGTCCACTATCGATCCACGGGAGCAACCGGTCCAACGCTGGAACGCACCGCGGGGCACCGTCCAGGCGACTGGCCGAACGGTCCTCGACGGGGCCCGTCCGGCCCTGGTGCCCGCCACCGCACGGTGGTGCACTAGAAGTGGCGGGAGGCTCGTGAGGGACGTGGGGAAGCGGTCGAAACGGACCGTGCACCACGCAATCGGGATCCGCGAGAAGTGGGTTGGGCCTCCCGTCCACTGCTGGCCGGGGCCGCACGGGCGAGGCGTCGCGGCCGGGCGCGGAGACTACTCGTGCGGCACCACGGCCACCGGACACCGCGCGTGGTGCAGGCAGGACTGCGCGACGTTGCCCAGGTGCGGGATCACGGGCGAAGGGGGCGTACGCCTCCCGATCACGAGGAGGGCGGCGCCTTCCGTCGCCGCGACCGTCTCGTGTGCCGGGCTGCCGAGGTGGACCTCCGAAGTGAACGGCACGGCCGGGTGTCGCGCGCGCCAGGGAGCAAGGGCCTGGGAGAGTTCTCGTTCTGCCTGCGCGACCACGTCGTCCCTCGCCTTCCGGCTCGGCGAACCGGGGCCTAGGGCGTTCGGGGGCAATCGCCTGCAGTGCACCACGGTCAGCGGAAGGCCGCGGGCCTCCGCGGTCGCCCGGGCGAAGTCGAGCAGGCCACTGCAGGGAGCGCGCAGGCTCAGCGCGGTGACGACCCGGGCGTCACCGGCACCGCTCGGCGTCGGGGCGACGGGGCTGCGTTGCAGGACCACCGGAGCTGCCGCCCGGCCGGCGACGTCGAGGCCGACGTCACCGAGGAAGAACCCGCCGAGCCGTCCCAGCCCGCGCGAGCCCAGGACCACGACGCTGGATTCCTCGGCTGCGCGCAGCAGGGCCGTCCGGGGGTCGTCGGCGACCAGTTCCTCGGTGACGTTCAGTCGGGGGAAGCGAGCGCTGATCTCGCTCTGCGCCGTCGCCACGATGCGCTTGGCCCAGTAGTCCGGGTCCTGCTCCGGGGGCGGATCGGTGCGTTCGAGGGTGAGGAGGATCCAGGCGTGCAAGAGAATCAAGGAAGTGCCGCGCCCGACGGCTTCCTCAGCCGCCCAGTGGGCGGCGGCGAGGCTTTCGCGAGTGCCGTCGAGTCCGACGGTGACGGGGTCGGGTGTCATCGCCGCTCTCCTCCGGTGCGCGGCGGGTTGGGGAACCAGCCGTCCAGAAGAGGAGCGGAGCCCTCTTCGCTGGGTGTGATGCGGACGCTCACGGAGACGACCCCGTCCACGCTCTGACAGAGCCGCTCGACGATGGGGATCACCGCGGCCCGCCCGACGGTGCCCGTCAGGGTGACCCGGCCCTCTTCGACTTCGGCGGTGACGGCCGACGGCGCCAGGGCCAGTGCGTCCTCCAGCACGTCCCGCTGGATCTCCTCCCGGATGGCTTCGTCCCTGCGGAGGAACACCCGCAGCACGTCGGCGCGGCTGACGATGCCCACCAGCCGGTCGGTTTCGTCCACCACCGGGAGGCGCTTGACGTTCTGCACCGTCATCAGACGGGCGGCCTCCACGACGTTCCACTCGGGGCGTGCGCACACGGCGGGCGCCGACATCAGCTCCTCCGCACGGGACGCCCCAGCCTTGGCCAGGTCTTCCCCGGACACGTCCGGCAGCGGAATCCGACCGGACGGGCCGGACTGATCGGCCGTCTTGCGCATCAGGTCGGCCTCGGACACCACCCCGACCACGCGCCCCTCCTCGTCGAGGACGGGGGCGGCGCTCACGTCGCTCTGGGTGAGTTCCTTCACGATCTCCTTGAACGCCGTCCCACGCCGTACGGAGACGACGTTCCTGGTCATGAGGTCGGCTACGGTCCGGTGATGCAGCATGCTCCGCTCCCCGGGGTCGTCGCGGACCACCTCTCCCCCCAGCCTGCCTGCACCGTTCGACCCCGTATTGAGCCGTTCGGCCCTCACTGTCCGGACGACCGGTCCACTGCCTCGATTATCGAACATGCATCCGATTCACTTCATGTGACCTCGTACTCGCGCATCATCTCGTGGTCCTCGTGGTCGAGCATGTGGCAGTGCCAGACGTACCGCCCCTCGCGGTCGAAGAACGCCCTGACCCTGGTGACCTGGCCGGGGAGCGCCCGCACGGTGTCCTTGGGTCCTGCTTCTCCCTCGTCGGGCTGCAGACGCGGGCCGGTGCGGATCTCCGACAGGGCGCCGGTCTCCGGGTCCTGGACGGCGGTGAACGGCGCCCTGTCCAGTACTTGGAACCGCACGAGGTGGAGGTGGATCGGGTGCGCGTCCTGCGTGGTGTTGTAGAACTCCCAGACCTCCGTGGTGTCCAGGACGGGAGTCTCGGTCACGGGGTCCATCCACTCCAGCATGCCCTTGTCGACCGTCCCGAGCATGGGCTTCATCCTGTTGTACTGGTCCATGCCCTCGGTGAGCACCAGGCGACGGGTGCGCACCGGAACGCCTCCCTCGTGGAAGGGCGCGGTGCGCAGTGCGCGGGGGAGCGAAGGTTCCGTGACACGCCGGTCGTACGGCAGGCTGACCCGCAGCCGTAGGACCCGGTCCGCGGGAGGAGCGACCGCGGTGCCGTCCGGGAACGGGGTGGGGGCGTCGTTCGTGAGGTCGAAGGACGCTCCGGCACGGCCTCGGAGGTCCACGACGACGTCCGCCCTCTCTCCGGGCGCGAGCAGCAGGGGCCGCTCCAGGGGAGCCGGGGCGTTCAGGAACCCTCCGTCAGTGCCGATCTGGGTGACGGGGAACGGCCAGTCGCCGCCGACCGACAGCCGGTAGAAGCGCGAGTTCGACCCGTTCAGCAGACGCAGCCGGTACTGGCGTGGCTCCATGTCCATGACCGGCCACGCGGCCCCGTTGACCACGATGACCTGACCGAAGAACTCGGGTCGCACGGACGGCCCGCCCGGCCAGTCGTCCGCCGCCGCGGGGGCGTCGGGGAAGGCCAGCGATCCGTCGGGGTAGAAGTCCCGGTCCTGGATGGCCAGCTCGACCTCGTAGGGACCGGCGGGCAGCTCGCCTCGCTCCACGAGTTCGCGCTCGTGCTCGTCCCTCAGTAGGTAGAAGCCGGCCAGACCGGCGTAGACGTTGAGACGGGTGATGCCGAGGGCGTGGTCGTGGTACCAGAGCGTCGCGGACTCCTGGCTGTTGTCGTAGGTGAACCGCGTACCGGCGAACCGCGTACCGGTCACGCCTCGTTGCGTGTACCAGGCGTCCGGGTGGCCGTCGCTGTCCGCGGCGGTGTGACCGCCGTGCAGGTGGACGACCGCGGGAACGCCGTCGGCCTCGATGGTCCGGTCCGTTCCGGTGAAGGCCCAGTGGACCGTGGTGTCGACCGGGAGGAGGTGCCGGTTGGGCAGCGAGTTGACCCAGCGCACCCTGACCGGGCGGTGGGCGTCGGCCACCAGCGTGGGCCCGGGCCAGGAGGCGGGGGAACGTCCCTGTCCGGGACCGCCGGCGACGGTGAATCCCCACGCCGGCGTTCGCAGCTCCAGACCGCCGCCGATCACGTCCTGGGTGACGGGGACCATCGCGAGCGTCGCGCTGCCTCGATCGCCCAGGGCGACACGGGTCGGGCGCGGCAGGGGGTTGACGAACCGGGGGACGGCACGGGCGTCCGCGATCGGCGTGAGGTAGCGGGGGTCGCTGACGGAGGGCAACCGGCCGGCCGCTGCGACGGCCCGTGACGGCCCCGTACCGGCGAGCGGCGCGCCCGCGCCCAGCGCACCTGAAAGGAGGAGGGTTCTTCTGCGCACTGCCCCATGCTCTCCCAGCGGCTGGCGTTCGGAGCCGAGCGGCGCGGACAGCCGCCTGCGTTTGGAGGACGGACTCCACTCGCCCGACGGTACGGAACGTCGTGGCCCGGCCCCTGCCCGGGCTGGTGACTCGAACGAGGTACGTGCCCTCGGGTCGGCCGCGTACGGCTGACGTGCGCCGTCCGGGCCGGGTCGGTCACGACCGCTCGACGTCCAGGTCGAGGAAGTGGGTCGCGCACGAGATGCAGGGGTCGTGGTTGCGGACGACCCTCTCGCACAGCCGGGTCAGTTCCTCGTCCGTCACCGCCTTCCCCCGTCCGAGTAGCCGTTGCGCGTGCTGTCGCAGGTCCTCCTCGATCGCCCCCTGGTTCTGCGCGGTGGGCGGCACGATCACCGCATCCTCGACGATGCCCTGCCGGTCGAGGGCGTAGCGGTGGTAGAGGAGCCCCCTGGGGGCTTCGGTCGCACCGTGGCCGGTGCCGGACCCTGGCGGCACCTCCTCGGCCGGGCGGGGTGGCGGTTCGTAGGAGTCGATCAGCCGTCGGGCCTCCTCCACGGCGTAGAGGACCTCGATCGCGCGCACGACGATGCTGCGGTACGGGTTGCGGCACACGTCGTCCAAGCCGGCGGACCGGGCGAGGTCGCGCACGGTGGACGGCAGTAGCCGGCTGCTGATGGAGTACCGGGCGAGGGCGCCGGTCAGGTGGCGTCGCCCGTCCAGGGTCGCGTGCAGTGCGGTGGAGTGCCGCACCTGGGTTTCCCGTACTCGCTCGGTGAATGCTTCGAGGGGGAAGGTGTTGCGGTGTTCACCGCTCCGCCCCTGCCGCAGCACGGTGGGCGTGCCGCTCTCGATCGCGTACGTGTCCGGTCGCGCGAGTGCGAGGAGGTCCGCGTCGCAGTGCGCGTCGGGGAAGTCGAAGCCGGCGACCCAGCGGACGGTCTCCACCGCGTCCTCACGCGCTCGCTCCAGACTCTGCGTCAGCGGTCGCAGCTCGGACCGGGCGGGGGTGCGGTGGAAGCCGCCGATGCGGACGTTGACGGGGTGGACCGCTCGGCCGCCCAGGACCTCCACGATCAGGTTGCCCGCCCTCTTCAGACGCAGCCCCCGCTCGACGTGGGCCCGGTGAGTTCTCGCGAGGTCGAGGACGTCGTGGTGGCCGAGGAAGTCGGGCGCGTGGAGCATGTAGACGTGCAGGGTGTGGCTCTCGATCCACTCGCCGCAGTACAGCAGCCGTCGGAGCGCGGCGATGCGGTCGTCGACGACGACCCCACGGGCGTCCTCGATCGCGCGGCAGGCGCTGAGCTGGTAGGCGACGGGGCAGATGCCGCAGATCCGGGCGGTGAGGTCTGGTGGTTCGGTGTGGGACCGCCCGCGGAGGAACGCCTCGAAGAAGCGGGGAGGTTCGTAGATCCTCAGCCGCGCGGCGGTGACCGTGTCGGCTTCAATCGCCAGGCTCGCGGCGGCTTGACCTTCGACGCGTGCCAGAGCACCGACGGACAGCTCCCGGTACCGCTCCCCCGTCATTCGTCCTCCCCGGGAGGTGCGAGCGGTTCGAACGCGCTGGTGTTGAAGGTGCGCAGGAAGCGCCGGACCTCGTCGTCACTCATGCCGTCGCTGCGCAGGAGCGGGATCATCGCGGGCATGTTGACCGAGGCGGAAGGGCCGAAGCACCCGTAGCACCCGCGGCCGTAGGCCGGGCACAGGGCCCCGCAGCCGGCGTGGGTCACCGGGCCCAGACAAGGCGTGCCGCGGGCCACGGTGACGCACACCGTGCCCCGGCGCTTGCAGGCGAAGCACACGCTGTGCCGAGGGACGTCGGGGGTGCGACCGGCCAGAAAGGCGGTGACGACTTCGAGGAGTTGTCCGCGGTCGATGGGACAGCCCCGCAGCTCGAAGTCGACGGGGACGTGGGCCGAGATGGGGGTGGACGTCGCGAGGGTGTCGACGTAGTCGGGGCGGGCGTAGACGATCGCGCGGTACTCCTCGACGTCGGCGAGGTCCCGCAGCGCCTGGACGCCTCCGGCCGTGGCGCACGCGCCGATGGTGACGAGCCGGCGCGAGGCGGCCCGGACCTGGAGGATGCGTTCGGCGTCCGCCGCAGTGGTGACGGACCCCTCGACGAGCGACAGGTCGTACGGTCCCGGCTGCACGGAACTCGACGCCTCCAGGAAGTGCACGACCTCCACGGCTTGGCCGAGGGCGAGGAGTTCGTCCTCGCAGTCGAGCAAGGTGAGCTGGCAACCGTCGCACGAGGCGAACTTGAAGACCCCTACCCTGGGACGGCGCCGAACGGTCGCGGCCATGTCACAGCTCCCGCACGGCGAGTAGGGGCGCGGCACGGTCGTAGGCGACGACGGGGCCGTCGCGGCACAGCAGGAGCGGCCCCAACTGGCAGTGACCGCAGTGGGCGGTGGCGCAGCGCATGTTTCGCTCCAGGGAGATCCGGATCCGTCGGGCGGCGACGCCCCGGTCGGCGAGTTCACGGGCAGCGGCGCGCATCATCACCTCGGGGCCGCAGACGAAGGCCGTGGTGTCCTCGGGGCAGAACAGGGCCTCGTCGAGCAGGGAGGTGACCACGCCGATCCTGCCCCGCCACCCCGGGGTGGGGCGGTCCACGGAGACGCCGCGGAAGCGCACGTCCCACTCCTCGACTTCTGACCGGTAGATGACGTCGTCGGGCGTACGTGCACCGACGAGCACGTTCAACCGTCCGTACCGGCCCGGTTCCTGCCGTACGGCGCGGATCAAGGGGCGCAGGGGGGCGAGCCCGATGCCGCCGGCCACCACGACCAGGTCACCGTGCCGGGCCTCGGTCAGGCCCCACGTCGTGCCGAAGGGGCCGCGGACGCCGACCTCGGTCCCGACCTCGCTCGCCCACAGGGCCTGTGAGACGGCTCCGACCCTCCTGATGGTGTGTTGCAGTGCGCCGCCCGGAAGGATGCCGGACACCGAGACGGGGATCTCTCCCACTCCGAAGGCGTAGAGCATGGCGAACTGACCAGGAGCGAAAGTGGGCAGGTGCGACCCGCATGGTTCGAGCCGGATGGTGACGGTGTCCGAGGTCTCGTGATGGCGGTCGGCCACGCGGTACGCCGAGGGAACGGCCGTCACCGCGGTCACCGCTCCTCGGGTGAGCCGTAGAGGTCGAGCAGGCGCGTGCGGGCGGCGCGCAGTCGCTCTCCCACCACCTCGACGACGTGGAGGAGTACGGCGTGGTCCAGCGCGGGATCGCCCTCGCAGAGCCTCATCACGGCCTCGGCGTCGAACTCCAGGGCCTGGACGTCGGTCACGGCCCGGCTGCCGAGGTGCCACTGCCGGGGCGGACACAGCCACGACCATCCGAGGAGTTCACCGGCTCCGATGGTCTCGATGAGGACGGGGCCCCTTCCCGGCACCTGGACGTCGAGCACGACCTTCCCCGTGCCCACCACCCAGAAGCGGTCGGCTGGTTCCCCTTCCTCGAAGATGCGGGATCCGGCGCGGAAGGACACCTTGCGGGACAGGTCCGTCACCCCCTGGTAGCGGTCGGCCGGAAGGGCGGCGAGGAAGCCCGTGCGCATCACGAGCCCTCCGCGTCGGGCTGCGTCCCCGGGGGACCCGCCTCCTGGTGGAGGGCGTGCGCCTCCTCCGTGATGTCGATCCCGACCGGGCACCACACGATGCACCTGCCGCACCCCACGCAGCCCGAGCTGTCGAACTGGTCGTACCAGGTGCCCAGTTTGTGGGTGAGCCACTGGCGGTAACGGCTGTGCGGAGACGGGCGGACGGGTCCGCCGTGGAGCAGGGAGAAGTCGAGGTCGTAGCAGGAGTCCCAACGTCGCCAGCGCTCCGCGTGGTCGCCCGTGAGGTCGGTGACGTCCTCAGTGGTGGTACAGAAGCAGGTGGGGCAGGCCATGGTGCAGTTGCCGCAGGTCAGACAACGTGCGGCCACGTCGTTCCAACGCTCGGCCGTCAAGGATCCCGCCATGAGCGCCCGTAGGTCGACCGACGGCATGGTGCGCCCCATGCGGGTAGCCGCGCCCTCCACCGCCGCGTGGGCGGCTTCGGTCAGCGAGCGGTCCGCAGGGCGGTGCGGCACCTCGGCGAGGACGTCCGAGCCTGCCGGTGTGCCGGCGCGGGCCAGAAAGCGGTGACCGTTGCCGTCGACGACCTCGGTGAGCGCCAGGTCGTAGCCCGGGCCCGCGGAGGGGCCGGTGCCCATGGAGACGCAGAAGCAGGTGGCGCCGGGCTCGGTGCATTCGACGGCGATCAGGAAGGCCCCTTCGCGTCGCCCCCGGTAGTCCTCGTCGCGGTGTCGTCCTCCCGTCAGGACCCGGTCCTGGATCGCGATGGCCCGCAGGTCGCAGGGGCGCACCCCCAGGAAGGCGAAGGAGGCGGGCGCAGGCTGCTCGGCTCGCACCGTCAGCGCCCCGTCCGCGCCGCGGTCCGCCGTCCATTGGCGGACCCGTTCGGGGAGCAGCCAGTTCTTCCAGGACTGCGGCCCGGCGCTGTGGGCGAAGGCGGCGCCGTCCGCGCGCCGGACCAGACGGTAGTGGCCGGCCTCCAACTCCACCCCCCAGCCGAAGGGCAGGGCGTCGACGCCGTCGAGTTCGGCCAGGACGATCGCCCCGTCCCGTACCGTCGGGCCCACGACGACGCGCCCCCGGGCTCTGAGAACGTCCACCAGCGCACCGAGTCCCGTACGGTCCAACACGACGGCGGGCTCGACCGTCGTCATCGACAAGGCCGTGGGGGCATGGATTCTCCTCCGGAGACGCCGTGGGAACTGCTGCGGATGCGCCAGCGTTTCCCGGCTGGGCGCGTGACGCACACCGGCTCCGCGGCTGCTGGTCCGACCGGGGGCCGTTCCTCACTTCATCGGTCGAGTCGGCAGGCGGACGGCCCGGGCTGCGCGGCGCGGGCCGATCCGTGGGCGTCGAGGAAGCGCCGGACGTGCGCGTCGACCGCATCTGCGACGCCCACCACCGCCGCCGCCACGGGAGGCGAGAGTCCGGGCCCCGGGCCCACGTCGACGACCTCGACCGCCCACACCACCGTGCGCGCGGGAAGCCCGTCGAGGGCTTCCGACAGCTCGACCGCCTCGCGCACGCCCAGCCCGTGCGTACTGGCCGTCACGGGCAGCCGCCCCGGGCACGTCCGCGGCTCCCATCGACGGATGCGGCCGGGCCGTCCGCCGTCGACGCGCACGGCGTCGACGATCACCGCCAGCGCCCTGCCCTCCCACAGCGCCATCAGCCGGGCCGGATCGCCGTCGGAACTGGACAGCGTGACGTCTTCGGGTGGGCGGTGTGCCATGTGGTGTTGCGCGAGCCTCGCGACGACGGCCGGGCCCACGCCGTCATCGCGCCGGAACGCGTTTCCCACTCCGATGATCGCGACGCCACGGGAACCTGGCACAGCGGGTGCTCCCCTTCACGGTCAGCTTTGTTCGGCCTTGTGGATGTGGTGCTTCACGGTGACGAAGCTGTCGGGCGCCACGGACACCGAGTCGATGCCCGCCGCGACGAGGAATGCGGCGAAGGTCGGGTCGTCGCTCGGTCGCTGGCCGCAGAGGCCGACGGTGCGTCCCGCGTCATGGGCGACGTCGATCAGGCTCTCGATGCTGCGGGTGACCGCGGGGTTCGTCTCGTCGAAGAGTTCGGCCAGCTCCGCCGAGTCGCGGTCGACACCGAGGGTGAGCTGGGTCAGGTCGTTGCTCCCGATGGAGAACCCGTCGAAGCGCTCGGCGAACTCCCGCGCCAGGACGACGTTCGAGGGGATCTCGGCCATGACGTGGACCTGAAGGCCGCGTTCGCCTCGACGCAGGTCCTCACCGGCCATGACCTCCAGGACGCGGTCCGCTTCCCGGGGCGTACGGCAGAAGGGGATCATGACGACGACGTTGGTCAGTCCGAACTCCTCCCGGACCCTGCGGATGGCACGGCACTCCAGGGCGAAGCCGTCCCGGTACCCATCGCTGTAGTAGCGGCTGGCACCGCGCCATCCGATCATCGGGTTGGCCTCTGCCGGCTCGAAGGGACCGCCACCGATCAGCTTCGCGTACTCGTTCGTCTTGAAGTCGCTGGTGCGCAGGACGACCGGGTACGGCCAGCGGGAGGCCGCGATGGTGGCGACGCCACGTGCCAGGCGGTCGACGAAGTACTCCGCCGCGTCGGTGTGGCCCTCGGTCAGTTCGTCCACCGCGCGGCGCTCGTCGGGGGCGAGGCGCTCGGGCCGCAGCAGCGCCATGGGGTGCACCTTGACCCGGTGGGCGACCATGAACTCCATGCGCGCCAGGCCCACCCCATCGGCTGGGAGCCCCGACCACCGGAACGCCGCCCCCGGATCGGCGAGGTTCAGCATGACCTTCGTACGGGTCGCCGGAAGCTCCGTCAGATCCACGTCGGACACCTCGTAGCCGACCGAGCCCGCGTAGACGCGCCCCTCCGCCCCTTCGGCGCACGAGACGGTCACCTGCTGTCCGTCGACGAGGACGGCGGTCGCCTCACCGGTGCCCACGACGGCGGGCACCCCCAGCTCGCGGCTGACGATGGCAGCGTGGGAGGTACGACCCCCGTGGTCGGTCACGATGGCAGCAGCCCGCTTCATCAACGGCTCCCAATCGGGATCGGTCACCGGGGTCACGAGGACGGAGCCGGCGGGGAACCGCTCCAGCCCCACGGGGATCGCGAGCGACCGCACGGGACCCGCCCCCACCGCCTCACCGACCGCCGCCCCCGTCACCAGGCACTCCCCCGCCTCCGTGAGCCGGTAGCGGTGGAGCACCGTCGAGTCGGTTCGGGACCGGACCGTCTCGGGACGGGCCTGGACCAGGAACAACTGCCCCGTACGACCGTCCTTCGCCCACTCCAGGTCCATCGGCGTCCCGTAGTGCTCCTCCACCGCGACGGCCCATTGCCCCAAGGACCGCACCTCGCCGTCGTCAAGCACGCGCGCAGCGCGTTCCCCGCTGTCGGTGTCCACGGTCCGGGTGAGGCCGCCCTCGGCGTAGACGACCTTGGTCGCCTTGTCTCCGATCGCCACCCCGATCACCGGGTTGAGTGCCTTCTCGGGCAGCACGGGCTTGAAGACCACGTACTCGTCCGGGTCCACACGCCCGCTCACCACGCTCTCGCCGAGCCCCCACGCGGCGTCGATCACCACAACGTCCCGGTAGCCGGTCTCCGGGTCGAGAGTGAAGGCGACCCCCGAGCCACCGAGATCGGAGCGCACCATCAACTGCACACCGACCGACAGCGCCACGGAGGACTCGCCGAAGCCCAATCGCTCCCGGTAGTCGATCGCCCGGTCCGTGAACAGCGACGCGTAGCAGCGATGGCACGCGTCCAGCAGCGCGGCTGCGCCGCGCACGTTGAGATAGCTCTCCTGCTGCCCGGCGAAACTCGCCTCCGGCAGGTCCTCCGCGGTCGCACTGCTGCGCACGGCCACCTCGGGGTCCGCACGCCGCTCCCCCGGGGCGAGACGAACGTACGCCGCCGTGATCTCGTCCTTCAGCCCCTGCGGCAGGGGGGTGGCAAGGATGCCGGCGCGAATCGCCGCCCCCACTTCCGTCAAGGCCGCGCCCGCCCGCAGATCCGCGAGCCGGGCAGCGACCCGATCACCGAGTCCACCGGTCCGCATGTACTCCCGGTAGGCGTCTGCGGTCGTGGCGAATCCATCCGGTACCCGCACCCCGACCGGCCGCAGGTGTCTGATGAGCTCCCCGAGGGAGGCGTTCTTCCCTCCCACCACGGACACGTCGGACCGCCCCACCTCCGAGAGCGGGACCACTCGTCGACCTTCGAAGGACATCACGCCTCCCTGCGGACCGCAGGCACGGCTCCCCGCTCACGGGTTCGCCTCCGGACATGGGCGGGACCGCCCCGCCCGTCCGTCTTCAAGGGCTCGATCACAGACTGGCCAGACGCTGGCGGGCCGCCCCGATTCCCATGAGAGCACGGCGGCGAAGGGCCCGCTCGACCGCATCGCGCCCTCCACCGGATCGACCTCACCACCACGCCGGTCTGCAGGGTCCGCGCCCTCCACGTAACGTCGAACCGGGACCCCAGCCAGTCAAGCCCCGAGCCTGGCCCGAGGGCCTCGACCGAGGAGGAACGGGATGCTGAAGAGGCTCAGCGACGTCCCTGCCGGCATTGACGCGTTGCAAGCGGTCGGGGTCGTTACAAGGGGTGACTACGAGTCCATCATCGAGCCCCTGATCGATTCTGCCCGCGCCGAAGGCCGCAGGGTCCGGATCCTGTGCGAGTTCGGCCCCGAGTTCCAGTCGTTCGCTCCCGGAGCCGCCTGGGAGGACCTGAAGGTCGGGACCCGCTCCATGCGGTTGTTCGAGGGGTGCGCGATCGTCAGCGACGTCGGTTGGATCCGGGAAGCGACCCGGCTCACCAGGTTCCTCGTGCCCTGCCCGGTGCACATCTACGACGGCCACGAACGCGAGGACGCCCTCCACTGGCTGGCCTCGCTCCCTGAGGGCCCCGGCGTGTCCCACCGGATCCTGCCGGCCTCCGGCGTGCTGCTGGTGGAGATCGACAGTCCCTTGCGGACCCAGGACTTCGATGCCGTGGCCCTCACCGTCGACTCGTGGCTCGATGCCCACGAGGAGCTGACGGGCGTCGTGATCCATGCCCGTACCTTTCCCGGCTGGGAGAACGTCGGCGGCCTGCTGAGCCATGTGCGCTTCGTCCGCGACCACCACCAGCGGATCGGGAGGGTCGCCTTGGCGGCGGACACCAGGCTCGCGGACCTCGTGCCCCACCTGGCGAAACACTTCGTCCGGGCCGAGGTACGGCACTTCGGGTACGCCGAACTCGACGAAGCCGTCTCCTGGGCGGCGGCGTCCACGAGACGATGACCCGCCGACGACCGGCGGCGCCCCGGCCGGACCAAAACTCACACCGGGTGTCTGTGCGGTCCAGGGGAGGCGAGCGCTCCGGACTCCCGAGCGAAACCCCCAGGAAGGGCATGTCAAAGGAATCAGATCTACGGTGAAAGTACGGACATCAGAAGGTGGGCCCGCCGGGCCCGATAGCTCCACACCACGACACGTTCCGGAGATGACCCGACATGGCAACAGCATCCCAAACTCCCGTGCTGGACACCCTCGCCGCGATGACGGACGACTCGGTCGAGCGGTGCGGACTGGCTCCGGACACGTTCATGCTCACCCGCATCGCGGCCCTCGCCGCCTCGGACGCCCCGCCGGTCTCCTACATCGCCAATCTCGACCCTGCCCTGCAGGCCGGTTTGACCGCCGAAAAGGTACAGGACGTCCTGGTCGCCATCGCCCCGGTCGTGGGCACGGCCCGCGTCATGACGGCAGCAGCCAATATCGCCAAGGCGCTCGGCATCACGATCGCCGTCGCCGACGCGGAAGCCCAGGCCCAGAGCATGGGATAGCGCTCGGCACACCTGACGAGTAGCGGCAAAGCGACTAACCCCCGGGCGCCCGGCGTCCTGCCCGCAGTGTCACGCCCAGCCAGCATGCCCAGCCGAGCGGCTGGAGCGCCCAGTAGCTCATCAACCGGTACACCAGAGTGACGGCGAGGGCTTGCTCCACGTGCAGTCCGCTCACGACGAGCAGAGCGGTGAGACTCGCCTCGACCACGACCAGCCCGCCGGGAGTGAGCCGCAGACTCCCCGCGATCTGGGTCAACGCATACGAGGCTACGAAACCGTGCTCAGGGATCGCGATTCCCAGGCTCCACATGCACGCGGCGAGACACGCCATGTCGAACAGCCAGTTGAGCAAGGCCAGACCCGTGGGCCGGAACCACGGACGGATCCCCGGCTCGGCCGCTCGGAACTGTCGCCCCAGCCATGACACGTCCGCACTCAGCCTGCGCAAGCCGCGGGACCTCAGGCGCACCCGACGCCATGCCCGCCGCACTCGCCATCGCACTGACTGGAACTGCCACAGTGCGTACGAGACGGCCACCACAACGATCCCGAGGACCGCGATCGAGACGGCTGCCGGCCGCAGCCCGGCGCCCGGCCCCGACGAGCCCTCGAAAGCCAGACCCAGCAGGAGCAGGGCGAAGAGGCTGATCCCTGACAGCGTTCCGGCGATCACGAGTACGGCTCCCGCGAGTGCCTGCCCCACTCCACGCAGACGTAGCTGTCGGAACTCCCACGCCGCGGCGAACGCTGCTCCGCCTGGCAGGGCTCCAGCTACCGCGTTGGCCGCCAGCACGACGGCGCCCACCGACCGGAGGCTCAGCTGCCTGCCTCCGGCCCGCAGGATCCAACTCTGGAGACCTACCAGGCAGAACAGAGAAGCTGCTTCGCACCCGGCGGCCAGAAGCAGGCGCGGCCAATACGCGTCGGCGATGAGACGCAGTGCCATGACCAACTCGTGGCGTCGAGAGACACAGACGACCACGGCGACCGCCAGGACCATGGCGTACACGGCCCACCAGCCGGGGCTCACACGGGTTGTGGGAAAGCTCACCGCACCGGAGCGCCTTCCTCGGGATCTCTTCACCACGGAGGCCGCCTTACGGCTCGTTATGCCGAACCCAGATCACGCCGGCTCGGGGATCGTTGACGAATCCCACCACGTCTTCGCCCAACGGCGTCGGAGGCCCCGCCGCCCTTGCGGTGACCTGACGAACGGAGTGGCCCCCTTGGCGAGCCCACATCCGAGGGCGCTCGTCCGAAACTGCTCGCTCAGGTGAAGAAGGTCGGCGTCGTCGAGATCGTGGGCTCCGTCGACGCGGCGTGAACCATGCGGCGTCTGGGCAGTGAGCCTCACCCCGCGTGGGTGAGGAGGCAGTCGACGCATGCGGAGAACGTGACCAGATGTGGCACGTCCTCGTCGCCGATAGGGATTCCTGACCGACGACTGAGCATCTCGACGAACCTCAGGAAGTCGAGGGAATCCATCTCCAGCACCGGGCGAAAGGCGTCGGCGCGTTCCAGGGCGGCCACGCCCACGCCGGGGACGACCTGGACGATCGAGTCCCTGACGAGGCCCAGGCTCACCACCCGGGATACGACCGGTGGTACGTACGGCACGCCGAACGAACGGTTCTTCGTTCCGCCTGCCCGACAGCGCGGACGATGCCTTTCCTTGGTCTCCCAGGGGACGTCGATGACGTGCTCGGCGCGGTAGCACTGCAAACCCTCCTCGGCGCGGTTGGCCACCTACAGCAGCGCCAGCTCACGGAGCACAGTGAGGTTTCCCGACCGGAAGCAGTGGGTCAGGGCGACGTCGACGACCTGTTCGGCGCGCCGGACGACGTCTTCCTGGACTCGCTCGGCAACCCGAACGCGGTCCGGAACCACGGGATCGGAGTGGGGAAGACCGCCGGGCGGATCGGCGAGGCCCGGCCACTCGCCTCGGTGGCGGACGACGAGATCGGCGAGATGCTGTGGCGGAGGCTCTACGAGACCCACGCCCGCGCCGAGGAGATCCTGGGCGCCGACATCGAGGAACTGGACCTCGCCGGGCGCCGGGCCCCGGTGAAGGCCAAAGGGCGCCGCGCCCCGCCGCCGGGGCGGCCGGGCCCGGGAGGACTTCGTGCTGGAGACGGTCCACTGGGACGCCGGCACCGCCCGGCTCCTGCCCCGCCTGATCAGCGGGCGGACGAGGGGGCCGGTGTTCGTCACCTACCGCCGCCCGGGGCCGGGGAAGGTCCTGGCGCCGCGGGATGTGTGCCCGGACACCGGGCTCGCGCGCCTCTCCTACGGCCAGGCCCGCGCCCTGCTCGACGAGCACACCGCCGTCGGCGGCGCCCCGGGCACGGGCTGGGACCTGCACGAGTACCGCCATTCCGGGCTCACGCACCTCGGGGAGCAGGGCGCCTCGCTGCTGATGCTGATGGCGAAGTCCCGGCACCGGAAGACGGACAACGTGCGCCGGTACTTCAAGCCCTCCCCGGAGGCGATCGCCGAGCTGACCAGCCTGCTCGCGCCGGGCGACACCCGACGGTGAGCCGCCCGCTCGTGTGCCCTGTCCGGAGGGCGGAGCCCTCCGGACAGGGTTCATGCTGCTTCCCGGGCGGGCGCGGGGTGTCCGGTCATCGCGCTACGCCCTGGGTGCCGGGCGGGTGGGGTGTTTCTCAGAGGTCTTCGATGCGCCAGCGTTGGTGGAGGGCGCCTTCGTCGGGCCACTGGATCAGGCCCTCGCCCTGTGCGGTGCTGTTGTCGTTGACGGACAGTACCTGGCCGCTGCGTACGTTCGTCAGCATGTGGCCGGTGGTGGTGGGTGTGAGGCGCCAGTGCTGGTTGGTGGCGTTCTGGTAGGGCCACTGGACGATACTCGCCTGTTGTGCGGTGCTGCCGTCGTGGACGGTCAGCGCCTGGTGGCTGCGCTCGCTGATCAGGACGTAGGTGCCGTCGTCGTTCTGCCACAGTTCCCAGTTCTGATTGGTGCCGCCCAGGTACGGCCACTGCTCCACGTACACGCCCGACTCCGTGGAGCCGTGGTGCACAGAGGCGGCCTGGCCGGTCTTCGCGCTGATCAGCCTGACCTTGCGGGCGGTACGGCGGTATCCCTTCAGGCGGAGCCGGATACGGGCCTCTTGCCGATGTTCGTCGATGACGGCTTCATAGGTGGTGGGGCTGAGTCCGGAGCCCAGGGCGAGCAGGGCGGCGGGGGTGAACGTGAACGTGTGGCTTCCGACGTGGTCGTCCGGCGCCCATTTGAGGATGAATTCGATCCCGAGGGCGAAGCTGACGACGGCTCCCGTGATCACCGGGGCTGCGATGTCGATGTTGAGAACGCTCGCGGTCGTCTCTACGACCGCCACAACGCTGTCGATCAGGTCTTCGTCCAGCGCCGGGCGGACCGCGGTCTGGGCCGCATTGGCGATGGCGGCTGCGACCTTGTCATAGTCATCGCCGGCGTCCTCTTCATACACCTCGACCAAGACGGTCAGGCCTGCCTTGGTCGCCGGGCCGTCCCAGAGGGTGACGCCGGGGATGGCGTGGGTCTCTCCGGCGTCGACGCCCTCGATCACCGGGGACATGTAGTGGGTGCTGGTGCGGCCGTCGGAGGCGACAAAGCCGAAGTACAACTCGTCAGAGGCTCCTCCGTCGTTCGACTCCTTCTCGCAGTAGAAGTTGTCGGCCCACAGGACGAACTGCGCGGGGTTGGCGGGCGCGGCGGCCGGGGGCGGTGCCGGGGACGGGCTCTGCGGGGCGTGGACGACCGTCAGGCTCCAGCCGGCGGCCTCGGCCGCCTCGGCCGCGGCGCCGTCGGCCGGGGGCGCCTCGACGCTGTCCTGGCCCGGCGCCAGTTCCACCACACGCACCTGGGGCAGATCGAGGACATCCTTCACGGCCTGCGGGGCGTCGCGCCGGAAGTCGTCCCAGCCGTACGCGGTCTCGGGCGTGAGGCCCGCGACCGAGTCGGGGAACGCCCTGGCCTTGGCCTCCGGGCTGGCCTCGGTGAAGATCTGCCCGTACTCGGCGATCTTCTCGTCGGAGACCCCGGCGCGGCGGAACGACTCGACGGCCTTTTGCTCCAGATCGGTCAGCTCCGCGCCCTGCCCGAAACGGGCGAGAGCGTTCAGAGTCACCGCGGCCATGTGCTGACGTGCCCGGTTGCCGTCCACCCGCGCCTGCTGACGTGCCGACAGCTCCCCGCCGCCCAGCACCTGACGCAGCACGTCCCCGATCCAGTCCCGCTCAGGTAAGCCCTGCCCGCCCATGTGACGACCTCTTCCCGACAGCCCCCTCACCGGGGGCGACTGGTGGTGATCCTGGCATCACGCTCAAGAGTGGTATAGGGCGCAATCCGGCCTGTACAAGGAAGTTTCAGCGCGTCGGGGAGGCGCGAATTCGTCACCGGCCCCGGTGTCACCGCAGCCCGGCCCACGCGCACTCCGGGGGCTATTCGCCGGCGACGGCGTGCTGGTCGCGCAGGGGCCGCAGCCCGCCGGGCAGGTCGGGGAGCTGGACCTTCAGATCATCTCTATGGACTCCATCACCAACCCGCCCGCCGTTCAGGGACCCGAGGGCGGATTCACCGTCAGTGTCGCCCTGATGCCGCCTCACAGCCGGGGCACCGTACGCCTGTCCGGCGCCCGACGGGACGCGCCGTCGCTGCTCGATCCGGCCCTTTACGCCGACGACCACGATCTCGACGCGATCGTCTCCGGCATGCGGCTCGCCCGCGAGATCGGCCGGGCATCGGAACTCGCCCCGTGGCGCGGCGAGGAGACGCTGCCCGGCCCGGAGACCGGCGACGGCGAGGCCGTGCGCGCCTGTCTGCGGCGGACCCCCGCCTCGTACTGCCACCCGGTGGGCACTTGCCGGATGGGCGAGGACGACCGCTCCGTGGTCGGCCCGGACCTCCGGGTCCACGGCGTCGACGGGCTGCGGGTGGCCGACGCCTCTGTCTTCCCGACGATCCCATCAGCGAACACTGTCGCCACCGTCTACGCCGTGGCCGAACGCGCCGCCGACCTCGTCAGCGGCACGCGAACGCACTGACCGCGACCTGCAGCCGCGGCCCTCCACCGTCCTTCAGAATCCCCGAGGAAGCCACGCCCGTCTTCTCTACCAGGTTCACCGAGTATTCTCCGTCCCCTACCCGTTGGTCCGCGCCGGAATGGCCTTCGCGGGCGGCACCGCCGATCTGGCGGTGGCGGTCACCCGCGCCGAATGCGTCGGCGCGGTGGGCGCCGCGCTGCTGCCCCCCGGATCGGCTGCGTCAACTCATCCACGAGATCCGCAAGAACGTCGGCACGGCGCCGTTCCACGTCAGTCTGATCGCCCACTTCGACACCGCGGAGCACGTCCGTATCTGCGCCGAGGAGCGCGTGCCGATCATGTCGTTCCACTGGGGCCAACCTCCGGCGGACCTGACTGCGCGGGGATCCGGGCCAGCAGCGGGTTGGAGTCAGCGCCCACTGTGCAGTCGATCCCGTACACCGCGGCCACCCACAACCGCACCAACGCCGCCAAGTCCCGCGCGTCCCGCCGAAAGTGGCGACGCACGCCCGCGAACGCCGCGTCCCGCGACAGGGCCTGGTCTATCGAGGCGATGCCACCCAGCGGACTGGCCAACCGCCGGAGCACCGCCTCGGCCGTGCCCGGGCACTCGAAGATCTTCCAAATGCGGCAGCCACCACGTCCGCCGCCGGCGGCGGCGACCTCGAAGGGTCATAGTGTACGGCCGTGACTACACGATCGACTACACCCCATAACCCCCGGCGGGTGGGGCTCCAGGAATCTGTAGCCCCACCCACCAGAGTGACGAGATGGAGATTCCAGGGTGGGGCCTTTCGAGGCAGCCTACGAAGGCAGTAATAGCGGCATCGATCTGAGGATTGGGCCGAAGCACCGCTTCGAGTCCTGTAAGGACTTTGGCGACCGACTGTGGGCCGATGTGGCACGCATCATTTCGTTCCCCGCCGATCGGAGCCCCGCGGCAAAACAATCCATCGGATACAGCTACGAATTCAGCAACACGGAAGTACTCGTTTCCCTCTACGTAGACGACGGGGAGCCGGGTTGGCCCTTCGAGGTGGTTCCAGCGATGCTGAGCGGCTGGTCCCTGTCCGAGGCGGTCGAGACTTGGGAGTTGGTGGAGCGCCTGTACAACGGCCTGGTCGAACTCGGCGAGTACCAAACGATTGCCTTCGACCCGGGTGGCATGCCCATCACTGCGAACTTCGACATCGGCGACGACTGGTGAGCGGCGCAGCGCGCTGAATGGACCGGACGGCATCCTGCACTGGGCCGCTGCCGCCGCTTGAGCCAACAGCTGGAAACCAGGGTGCCCGACGCCGGACGGGACGGGCACCCGCCCGCGAGAACTGCGAGGAACCTGCGTGGGAAGATTTGAAGATCATGGCATCGGCCTCAAGGCAGATTTCGACGTTCGGGTCGGTCCGGCTCATTCCACATGGAAGTGCCAGGAATTCGCCAGCCAACTACGCACTAACGTGGAGCACATCATGGGCATCACCTTCCACGTGGTCAACGAAGGGCGGGACCCCACGGGGGGCTACCGATTCTGGTTCGCCAACGACGACCTCAGCATCCAGGTGATCGTGGATGACCCCGAAGAGGGCTGGCCCCTGGAGAAGGTGCCCGCCTACGCCATACCCATCTCCCGGTCCGAAGATGTGGGGACCTGGGAAATCGCCGAAAAGCTGTACAACGGCCTGGACGCACTGGGGACCTATCTACTCATCGCGTTGGAAAGCCACGGAAGCCCCGTTGCCTCCAACTTCGAAATCGGCGATTACTAGTGGACAGCCCTAGACGCAGAGCCAGATCGCTAGCAGTCGGCGGGCCAGCCTGATCATCGCCAGCAGGAATCCGCCCGGCGCACCGCAGCCAGGGTGGGCGCAAGTGTCCGCTCAATGGGGCGGATGTTCAGGCTGGGCGGGGGGGCGAAGATGCGGATGCCTTCTGGGTCGTGGAAGGCGACTGCAGTCGAACGAGTACATACAGATCTCCATGCCAGCCATCGCTGTCTCTCCTGCCTGCCCTGGCCGTTCATGAAGATTGACTCCGGACATGAGTAGAACTCATCGCAAAGGTCCCTGATCGCGCGGGGCTCGGTCGCACCGGCGCACGGCAGTCGCGGCGGCTGGCGGCGGGGCCGCCTCGGCAGACTGTGGCCGAGGCGGCTGCGCTGGTTCAGTCGCCGCGGGGGCCGTGGAAGAAGACCGAGGTGACGAGGGCGTAGTCGAAGTAGATCGGATCGCCTTCGTCGTCCGTCGGGTAGTCGAAGCTGCTCTCGTTGGAGAGGATCACCTTCAGGTCCGGGAGGGTGTCGACGCCGTCGTCGTTCTGCTCCACCGTGTGGCCGCGCTCCTCCAGCGCTTCCAGCAGTTCGTCGCTCGGGGTGCGGAAGATGTCGAGTCCGTCGAGGGTGACGCGCAGGTCCGCGGCCTCGTTGCGGAAGCGGGAGACGTGGATGTCGGTCAGGGCGCCCTTGGTGAAGCCGAGGGTGATGTCCGAGTCCGACGCGGCGTGGTCGCAGACGACCTGGCCCGGCGCGTCACCGTAGTCCGCGTTGGAGGGGACGAAGCCCAGGTCCCGTGCGGCCCCGACGGCTTCGTCCGCCGTCATGCCGAGCCGGATCGTGGCCACTCCCTCCTCCGGCAGCAGTGTCAGGTCCATCGTCGTGCCCTCCGCGTGTTCGTTGCCTGTCGCCGTCTACTCTGCCGCATGCCGGACGTACTGGCGTCGCCGCGGTACGCGGGGAACGCCCTCACCGCAGCAGCTCGGCCTCGTCGACCGTCCATCCTCGTTTGGTCAGCATGTCCTGGAAGTTCTTGTTGTCCTTCAGGCTCAGCACCATTTCCTGGATGTGGTCGTCGTACTTGCCGGGGAACTTGTGCTTGATGTCGTCGATGTCCATCCGCATCGCCTCGGTCAGCCGCCCGTCGGCGATCAACTCGCGCTGCCACTGGTGCCACGCCTGGGCGACGAAGTCGCTGCCGGTGCTGTTCAGTTGCTTGTGGTCGGCACGCTCCATGCGGATCGCCGGACCGTTGTTGACCTTCTGCTTCTTGTGGGGCTTGTTCGCGATGTAGAAGCCGGGCTCGATGACGTTCTTCCAGGCCGCCTTGGGCGGGATGTGGTTGACCTCCATCGGCTGGGGGAAGGCCGTTCCGTCCGCCTTCTCGTTCGCGGGGAGCATGCCGCCGTACCAGCCGCCCTTCTCCGTGCAGCCCTTGGCGATCAGCCCCTCGGGGTCCATCCAGGCGTACGGGTTGGTGACGTACGTGGCCGGGTTGGCGGCGGGAGCGAGCCCCAGTGGGTCGGACGTTACGTAGCGGGCCGTTTCCGGGTCGTAGTGGCGGTGGAGGTTGTAGTGGAGACCCGTCTCGGAGTCGTCGTACTGGCCCGGGAAGCGCAGCGGGGTGTAGGCGGTGGCGTTCTGGTTCCAGGCGGTGAGGCCCCAGACGGTGGTGCGGTTGTACCAGGCGACGTGGCCGTCCTCGTCGACGAGTTCGGTGGGGGTGCCGACCAGGTCGGTGACGATCGCGAAGAACCGGCTGTCGACCTCGTCCTGCGGGGTTCGGTCGGTGGTGGTGCGGCGTTCCAGTTGGGCGATGGGTCGGTAGCCCTCGTGGTCCCAGGTGAGGGTGGTGCCGGTGGTGGAGTCGGTCTGTTCGGCGAGGCGGGTGTCGTCCCAGGTGAAGCGGACGGTGGACAGGATCGCGCCGTCGGGGGTGATGCGGTGCTTGGCGGTGCGGCGGCCGATGGGGTCGTAGGTGTAGCGCCAGCGGGTGCCGTCGGGTGTGGTGCAGGAGGTGAGACGGTCTTCGGCGTCCCAGGTGTAGCGCCAGGTGTCGGGCTTGCGGGACAGGCGCTTCTTCTGCCGCAGGATGACCCGGCCCGCGTCGTCGTACTCGTAGCGCAGGCCGCCCGCGGAAGTCAGGCGCGTGCCGTCGTAGGTCCGCTCGCCGCGGCTTTCGGTCCGGCCGGCCCCGTCGGGCCAGTGGGCTGAGGTCTGGTTGCCGGTGCGGTCGTAGCCGTACCGCTCCGACCAGTCTCCGGCGGTGATGCCGAGGGGGCGGCCCAGGGCGTCCAGGTCGAACTGTGCGGTGAGTCCGGTCGTGTGGTCCGTCGTCGACGTCAGTAGTCCGTCGGCGCGGTAGCCGAAGGCGCGGGAGCGGATGGTGCGGCGGGGCGTCGACACGGTCTGGGCGGTCAGGCGTCCGATGGTGTCCCACGTGGAGGTGAGTGCGACCGGGGCGCTGGGGTTCCCGAAGCTGCGGGTCAGCTCTCGGCCCAGTACGTCGCGGGTGTAGTCGATGGCGTTGCCGCCCGTCTCGACGCGGATCCGGTTGCCGCCGACGTCGTAGCCGTACCGGGTGACCGCCCCGGTGGGGGTGGTGCGGGAGATCAGTTCACCGCCGGCGTCGTAGCCGTAGCGCATCGTGCGCCCGTCGACGGTCTCCGCCAGCAGTCGACCGGTGACGTCGCGCTCCAGAGTGAGCACGGAGTCCGGGGACTCGACTCCGGTGAGCCGTCCGCCGGCGTCGTAGCAGAAGCGGGTGAGGAGCCCCGCGGCATCCTTCTCCAGCAGGTTGCCGAGGGCGTCGTGGGCGAAGGTGACACGGTGGCCGTCCGGGCTGACGCGGGCGGCGAGCCGGCCGGCCGCGTCGTGCTCGTACCGGGTGGTGCGGCCGTCGAAGTCGGTCTCGGACGTCGTCAGCCCGGTGGGACCGTAGCCGTACGTCCACTCCCGCCCCTGGGGGTTGCGGACGCCGGTCACGCGCAGTTCGGTGTCGTAGGTGAACGTGTAGCGGGCGCCGTCCACGCCGGTGCGGGCGGCGAGCAGGTCGAACCAGGTGTACTCGAACCGGGTCGTGCCGCCGAGGGCGTCGGTGTGCGAGAGGCAGTTGCCTTCCTCGTCCCACGTCCACGACTCGACGGTGCCGTCGGGTGCGGTACGGCGGGACAGCGATCCGTCCGGCGTCCATTCCAGGCGGGTGACCGATCCGACCGGGTCGACCGACTCGACGGGGCGCCCGAAGGCGTCCCGCTTCAGGGCGTACACGGCTCCCGTGGGGTCCGTGGCCGACAGCGTGAGGCCCGCGGGGTCGTTGACCCTGCGTTCCGTCACGCCGTTGGGGAACGTCACGGTGGCGGGGGCGCCCGAGGCGTCGTGTGTGAAGGTGGTCGACGTTCCGTCGGGGGCCGTCACCGAGAGCCGGTTCCCGCGCTCGTCGAAGGTCTGTCGCCAGGTGGAACCGTCCGGTCCGGTGACGGAGACGGGCAGATGCCGTTCGTCGTAGCGCGCCGACGCCGTTCGCCCGTCCGGGAGGACCATCGTGGCCAGGTCGCCGTGCTCGTCGTAACCGAACTCGGCGGTGTTGCCGAGTTCGTCCGTGCGTGAGAGCAGGTTGTCGTACCGGTCCCAGGTGAACAGGACGGTGTGGCCGCGGGCGTCGGTCTCGGCGATGGTCTGGCCGAGGTCGTTGTACCGGGTCACGGTCACCGCGCCGGTGGAGTCCGTGAAACGGGTGACACGAGCCTGTGCGTCGTACGAGAAGCGTGAGGACAGCGCCCCGTCCGGGCCGACCGTTTCCACGACCCGGCCCGCGGCGTCGTAGACGTACGCGTACGTGTGGGCGTTGCGATCGGTCCACGAGGTGACCCGGAGGTGCTCGTCGTAAGTGAACCGCAGGGGTACGTCGGACGAGCCCGCCACCCCGGCGAGGTGGTGACCGCTGTCGTAGGTGAAGGAGGCGGCGCGCACCGGGCCCTCGGGCGTCAGCACGTCCAGGGCGGTGACGCGGCCGAGTTCGGCGTCGGTGGTGACGCGTACGCGATATCCGGCATCGTGGACGACGGCAGTCGGCAGCCCGTCCTCCGTGCGCTCGAACCGGATGCCGTTGCCGTTGCGGTCCTCGATCCCCCCGAGCCAGTACAGGCCGCCCGCCCGGAAGGGACTGCCCGTGAACCGCCGAACCAGGCCCGACCGAGGGTCACGCACCGCATAGGTGACCTCCCCCAGTTCGTCACGGCTCTCGAACGTCAGCGGCAGCCGCTCGCCCTCCAGCGGCCAGATCTCCTCACCGGCCTCGTGGGGCAGAGTGGGGTAGACGAGGACGGATCCGTCCTCCCGGGCCCACATCGTCCCCCGCCCCGTCGGTTCGATCCGCTCGTCGAGGGTGGAGGCCCAACTCGGGCCGTGGCAGTGGCCGAACGCGTAACCGGATATGTGCGTACGGCGCAGCACCAGCGGCAGCACGCCCGGCAGCGCCAAGTCCGTCTGGGACATGACCATCTCCCCGCTGGCCACGTCCACGGGATCGGTCTTGCAACGGCGGCTGAGGAGGGACATCGCCAGTTCCCGGATCCGCTCCACTGCCTTCGCGAGGGAGGTGGGGATCCTGCGGGCGGGGGCACCGGCTTCCGCGCGTTTGCCGGTGAGGTCGTCGGTGTCGCGTTTGCCGCTGCCGGTGATCTTCTTGATGTGGTCGTCGACGTCTTTGTCGGTGTTCTTATGGGT